>NZ_JBSAXD010000005.1:0-385658 GCF_053427715.1 Burkholderia sp. MR1-5-21 | reverse complement strand
GAGTCTAGCAGTCGAGCTTTTAGTATGCGCTCAAGCGTCGAGTTATCACCTATCGTGAACAAGTCGTAAGCGAGCCGAAACCACGCTGCTCCACTTCCGATTTGAGAAGCTCTGGGATCATGACTTTTTCTTCGTAAAACCCTTTCACGATGGCTTACATAGGTATGCATCCATTGCATTGCGGGATGGCGTTGAGCCAGCGGCTTCTTTTCCTCAGCTTCCAGAAATGGTTCGCCAAAGAACAGTAGCGCGTGGTCGTGTATGACGTTTGTGAAGTCGTATGGATCGTCTTGCACCTGTCTGTAGAGACTACCACCCACGGCAACGATCCACTTATCGTCAAATCTACAGCACACGGGCATGCGAGCGTGCCCGTAACGTTCAATGAACGTGCGCTCCCTGTCTTTCAATTGAGCAAATCCTTTCTGCGCTTCCAACAGGAGTGATGCACCACCATCCGGCGCTGCTCTCGCTTGCCGGGCAAATTGCCCCACCACCTGTACCGCCGCGCTTGTCAATAAGGCGGCTTTCTTGATTTTGAAGGGAGGATCGTGTGGCATGTCGGTTTTGGGTCAATATTGAATAGGCAAAACGCAAACGAGACAGGACCTCTTCTTACTTGACAAGAGTATATGTCCGTAACCTCCACAAAGCTGCCATCGCGCTGTCGTAGGTCTGAAGGAACGTGAAGGGTCGACAGCACTCATCCTCTGGCAGTGACACCGGACGTTCGCAATAGCCGAAGGGCGAATGTCCGGAAAATGCCCTGTAGCTGCCTCACCAAGGCCGGTTTCTGAGTGTCCGCAAAGGCCGAGCACTTGCCGCTCAGCGCGAATGCATGAGACCACTCATATCCAGCAAACAGCCGTCGAGGCGGCGCAGATTCCACCCGCGGTAGAGAGATCGATCGTCGCCTGTCGTGCCGGTCGCTGCTGAGCCTGCAGGGCTCCACCCGGCCTGATTGAAAAGGGCCGATCCATCGGATTGATCGATCGCCATATCCTCCACGGGACAGTCGACAACTTGGAACTATACTGGGCAACTTGGAGGTTTCAATGAACGATCACGACAGGCTGCATCCACTACGTCCGTTCCTGAAGAATTGGGTTTGGGAGCATGGTCGAATCGGGACTCGCTATCTGGACTGCGTTGATGGCGAAATCAAGTTTGATGAAGGCAAGAAGTCGCATTTCGCGGCCGAGAAGTATATCTACGTGCCTCTTGGCAAGGGCACTGAAGACGATGCATCTGCGGATGGTCCGGCGATCCAGGAGGCCGGACTTGCCCGGTTTTTGCGGGCTGCGCAGTTGGGTACGCCAGAGGAAGCCGGTTCTGTAGCGGATGTTCAGCGCGCAGTGCAGGACTGCGTGGAGCTTGGCCTGTTCAGCGCATATCAATGGGAGGCTCGACAGGCATTTGCCCGATACGCCCAGGAACCCATGTTCGACTACGAGATCCGCGCGGCGGTTGTCGACGACATCCGGCGTATTTACGCCGGCATGCGGGAGCAACTGGCGCTGTACGATTTTAGTGTCCTCCACGGCTTGCCCATGCCGCTGCTTATCGGCGACACGCCCTTCATTGACTGGCGCATGCGCGCCAGTCCGGCACTTCCGTTTGTATCGCTTCCGCTGGGACCTTACTGCCTGCTGGTAGGCGCGCCGTCGGGCAGGAAAAGCCGAATCGGCCCAGTGGTCTGGAAGGCCGCTGCCGCGATGGGCCCGTTGAAGGACCACAACCGCCAGATCGAGGAGCAGGCACGTCGGTGGCTGGTAGCGACCACGGATGACCAACTCGTCGCCGCACAAAGCCGCATTGCTGCGGCCATGGGCGCCAGGCAAGGGGATGCGAAGCCCTGACCGAAGTCGACGGAAAGCAGACCGTCGGCGGCGGCTGAACGATTTCATCCGTTCGTTGCATCGACCGGTTGAATCCGCAAGGCAAAAATGCCCCGTCGAGCCCCCGCCTCACCAGACCGGCCTATGACTCAACGAAAGAAAGCATGGAAGGGACCGGTGGCACCGGTTCAGCGTCCGTCGTCCCGGCAATGGGAGTCAAGCGGTGTAACGAATACGAAGGCCATATGTCATATCGGCGGAAGTTCGGTGTCACACATAGAATCATTTGACTTTCTTCGGTATGGGAATATGCTTTGAACGCCAAGAATCACGATACCCGCTTCGCCGTGGAGTCAATGACTGACACAAGGAGCATCGCATGGCCATCACAAGGCAGGTCATCACCTCGCTACAACGCGACGGCACCGATATGCTGGGGACCAGGGTCTTGGCAATCAAGATTGCCGACGAGAGCATCGTTTCAGGCTCGCTGTTGACCGTGGAAAGCAATCACTTCTGCGTTCTGAAATCGCGCGGGGCTGTGCTCAACATCTATGAGACGGGTCAATACGCACTGACTACCCCCGATAAGCCGCTTCTGGGCTCGATTGCTCAAGGCTTTTTCGGCGGGTCCTCGCCTTGGGTTTTTGAAGTGATTTACGTCAATCGGTCGAAGCTCCTGATTCGGAACCAGGGGGTTGCCACGAGTGCAGAAATGGCCGAGATGGCTTACCAGGTCGACTATTATGTTCACATCGATACCAAGGAAGCGGCGCTCGACCTGATTGCACACCTGCCGTTCAACGGCAATTTCATCAATACCGAAGAAGTCGCCGAGTATGCGGGCCCCGCGATCGAACAGGCCATCAACCAGATCGTGCAGGTAACGAAAATGGAAAGCATCAATGAGCACATCACCGAAATAAGGGATTCGGTGAAGATGCACCTTTCCGACTTCCTGAAAACCTTCGGCATCTTACTGAACGACGTCAAGGTGTTGATCGTGCCGAAAGACGAGCGGATGCGCGAACTGATTTCGCTGCAGGCAATTGGACTCACGCCGATTGAGGCCGTTCGTTATTATCTTGCTCTGCGGATGGCCGAAAAAGGTCTCGTTTCCGCCCCCAACGCTGCGGCTGGGTTGCCGTTCCAGATCGGTGGTCCGGCTGCTGGAGTTTATCCGTTGGGGCCCGATACAGGGCTTTCCACAAATACCTAGCCATGGATTCGGGATTCTATGACGAAGGCGTACTCCGGCAAACTGCGATTAACTTGTTTTACGGCTGGGGGTACAACTTCTACAAGATCGAGAACCAGCTGCGCGCTGACGATCAGCTCGTGCGCAACAAGGCGGCATGGCTGCTCGGTATGGCGCGCTCGAGTGTGGAACGTGCTGATTCCGAGTACCGACGAGCGCGTTGTGGCACGCCGTCGCGCGAAAATCCATTTCCAGATCCTGCGGTCACGTTGGCATCCCAGCAGCTCGAACGTCTGGCTGCCGATATCGGCATGGTGGGTGGCCGGCTGCAATCGCAGCCGGTGCCGGAGAACGACCGCATGACACAACGCTACCGTCGCGAGGCAGATACGATCAAGGCTCTGATCGGTTGCGATGAGCGGCTCGTGGGGCAGTGCAATTTGCTGCACGCAATGCTGGATACGCGAAGTGGTGAATGGATGTTGGAACATCTGGGTGAACTTGGCCAAGGGCTGATGGCGATCCAGGAAACCCTGCGGCGCCGCGAAGCGGTACTGCTCGACCGTATGGAATAGGCGTCGTTCAGCCATGCCGTGCCGGATCCGCAAGAACGCGAATTGCCCGGCAGCCTGGATGCGTGCATTGACGAACGGCGGTTCGAAGATCCAAGGGCATGCGTGTCACGTGCCCGACGGGTCGTTGTGGGTCGACAGCACGCACTGGCTGCATTCGTGACTGTGGAGCTCCGAATGTCGGAACGCACGTTATAGACGCCTCACGCACGCCTTTGCGTGAGCGTCTGCTTCGGCCGACCACCCGTCAACGCCGATATCCCGCCGAGTGACCGCTGTACCCCGGAACTCGACGCCTGGGCTGTGACCGGCTGACCGGCCGAGATGGATCGGGTTCGGCCGACCGAGTCGGGCAGTGGCCGGCCAGTTACCGCCGTTGAACCGAACGAGATCGCTTAAATTCGAGCATCGGCTACGCGCTGACAAGGGACCGTCGACTAGCCCGGACAGACGACTCGCCGCGCGTCCGGCCATCGAGACTCGATCCATGTTTGCTCGCAGACCCGGCGCCGCGTGGATCGTTTGATCGGCTCGAAGTCCATCATTCGATACGAACTTGAAGCCTCACTGACGCCTCATGGATCTTGGCCGGGCTCCGCTGGAATTCTGCGGTTAGTGCCTGCCGTTGCAAACGCCAAGTCGGACACGGCAACGCTCGGAATTGGAACAGTTACGTTTCCTCGTCCTATACTGCTTCGGATCGTATCGATTTGGTCGCGCTCCACAGCGGTCGCCTGAAAGGTCGCCCGCCGTGAGGAGATGAGGAGGACGTCATGACCCAATCAGCCATCAAAATCGGAGTCATCGCCGAGCAGACCGGTCCGCTTTCGTTCATGGGGATCGCCGATGCCAACGTGGCGAAGATGGTGGTCGACGACATCAATGCGGGCGGCGGCCTGCTTAGCCGGCAACTCGAGCTCTGCCTCGAGGACGGCGCGACCATGGATAGCGTGGCAATGGCGAAGGCCACCAAGCTGATCGAGCACGATCGAGTCGACGTGCTGTTCGGCGGAATCTACAGTTCCACGCGACAGGCCATCAAGGTCCCCGTCAAGAAGAGCGGCAAGCTATACATCTACCCCGAGCAGTACGAAGGACAGGAGGCGGACCCGCTCATCTTCTGCACCGGCCCGGTGCCGGCTCAGCAGCTCGAGCCGCTCATTCCCTGGCTTATGCACACTACCGGCGCAAAGACGTTCTATCTGCCGTCGGCCGACTACATCTGGCCGCATGTGATGAACAGCAAGGTGCGTGAGCTGGTCACTGCGAACGGCGGCCAGATCGTCGGGGAGGAATACTATGCTCTCGATCACGGCGACTATCGCGATACGGCAGGAAAGATAACGGCCAGCAGTGCCGATGTCGTTTTCAACACGATCGTCCCGCCCGGCCTCACGCCGTTCTTTGAGGAACTCTACAATTCCGGCTTCCAGAAGCGTGGCGGGAAGCTCGTCTGCACCTACTTCGACGAGAACTTCCTCAATCTGGTACCGTCCGAGCGGGTCGAAGGTCTCTACGGCTGCCTCGACTATTACCAGGAGGTCGACGATCCGTTTAGCCGCGATCTGCTCGCCCGCTACGACGAGCTGTTCCCCGGCAGCGCGCAGTTCACCGCCGGCAGCGCCTGCTCCGGTCTCTACCGCGGCATGAAGCTCTGGGAGGCTGCTGTGCGTGAGGCGGGCACCGTCGACCAGGACAAGGTGATCGCGGCACTCGACCACGCGAAGATCGCGCAAGGCCCCGGCGGCCCGGCGGAAATGGTACCCGGGCAGCATCACGTCCGCATGAACATGTACATCGCCCAAGCGACGGGCGGCCGGTTCAAGATTGTCAAAAAGCTGGGCGCCATTGATCCGAAAGAGCAGATCATCAGTGGTCTTTGAGACTATGCGACCCGGTAAGACCGCTTCACCTGCGACGCTCGCATCGTGCAGCACGTCTGCGCCGGCCCGCACTTGAGCGCCGCACGGCAGGCAGGCGGCTCTCGTCGCCTGGCCCGGCCTCCCAACTGCAAGCGGGCGAGCGGCCGCCGCCAGCAGGCGTCCCTCACACGTCGGCGGGCTTGTGCGGCGCGCGCCCCTTGTCGGCTTCCTTCGACTGGACATCGCAGTTCACTCCCAGTGCCTGAGTCATCTGCGACATCTCCCCGATATCCTTACGGCCATGCGATTTCCGCCAGGCAGTCAATGACGCCCGTTTTGTCAGCATTAGCACCGTCATTTGGAATAAAGACCTGCGACTCGGGGGACGGAGGATAGCTGATGTTGTTGTCGTTCACGCCGCACTGCGCGCTCTGCCCGGGGCCGATGACGATCTCGGCGCCGACCTTCAGGCGGCACTGCGTAACGCGATCGAGACGACTCCAGCTCGGGCAGATCTCATTTTTCGCTCGATAGGCCTCAATCGGCCCGGCCGGCGGGCTGAAGCTCCACCAGTTCCCGTACTGGCTCCAGGTCTTGGCTGAATCCCACACGCGGTAGACGGTGAGCGGTTGCGTTACTTTGTATACCTTTCCCTCGCACAATCCGCCCTTTTCCGCCTGACCCACTGCTCTGCCGAGCAACGACGGATCGCTGACCTGCTCGAGCCCATAGGGCGGCTCGATCGTTCCGACACATTGAGAATTGGAAGCACTCGACGAGATGGCTTCCCCCGGGAGCGGCGCCGACGACGTACAGCCACCGAGTGCGAGCGCAACGATACTTATCGACCATCCTTGCCACGAGACTCGATCGATCAATCGCACCAGGGCATAACGGGATCTCACGACTGTAGATGCAGTGTTGTTCATGACTTGTCGATCCTCTGGTCGCATACGAAAGGAAGGTGCCCACGTTAATAGTAGGATGAATGCGACACATCCGGAAGCTGATTAAATGGCCCGCGTCGAGCCGCTCTATGCTTTTCGCATGGATGGTGCTGCGGCTTGCGCCGCTCAGTGGCGTCGGACCGGGGCCGGCCATGACCGGCCGTTCGACAACTCTGCGTAGGTCGTTGACAATCGCCCGTGACATTGCGGAACTGGATCAAAAAACAACGATCGCATCGAGCCGTTCCTTGAGGCTTGTCCGGCGCCTGCCCGAACGCTCGGCGACGTACCGGGTCTGCGGTACCGCACGGGTATCGAACAACCCCGATACGGCGTTCCTCGTGAAAGCGGGCGAGAGGCGTTGAGGGATGGGCCGTCCCCGGATTACGCGGCTCAAACGCCAACGTTCCCTGTAAGGCCAGGGCACCGTTTCAACCGTGAAGCATTTTGGCTCGAAATGTGCGTCGCCCGACAAATTCGAACCTGGGAAGCCTTGCCTTGTCTGCTTCGGCGCGATTTTTGCGTGGTACTGGAATCGGAATATCGAAGCTGTTGATTCTTGGCAATGCATTGCACAGAAATGGCAGGAGTGCTCAAAGGCTGCCTCTGCACTTTTCCGGAGGGGCATTGTCACCTTGAAGGAGAACCCCATGAAATGGCTTCTCGTCTCGCTGGCATTGATCGCGGCCATGTGCTCCGCGGCATCGCAAGAAGCCGTGAAGGTGATCAAGGCCGATGAACTCGTATGGAAGGACCACCCGTTTTTCAAGGGGGTGAAAACTGCCGTATTGTTAGGCGATCCGGCGAAGGCCGAGACCATCGTCATCCGCAACAAATTTCCCCCGAACTATCGTGTCGCACCGCATACGCACCCCTATACCGAGATCATCACCGTAATCAGCGGTCGGGTCGGGCACGGCACGGGGGAAAAGTTCGAGGCCCAAGGCGAGATGTTTGGGGCAGGAACCGTCTTCGTCTTGCCCCCTGATCACGCCCATTATGTCTGGACGGGGAACGAGCCAGCGATTATCCAAGTTCAGTATGTTGGGCCTAGCGGAATCCACTTCATCAATCCCGCTGACGATCCGCGCAATCAGTAGCGGGCGCGGACATGTCGCCTCCCCTAAGCTCTGTCGTTGAACGACTGCTTGTGCGACACGTGAGCGGCCGAATCGGGTACGGCTAGGGCCGACCGCATCGGGCGGTAACCGGCCACAAACGGCCGTTCGACACAGCTTTTTAGATCGTCGACAATCGGTGCAGATAAGGGCGTAGCCTTTAGCGGTTACCGTCGATCAGATCGTTCAGCAGCGCATCGAACGCGGCCTGTGCGTCTTCAAGTTCCTGCAGGGCGGCATCAAAGGTTTGCAGCGCGAACGGCGAAGGCTCGCCGCTGCCTTGCGGCGGAAATTGCTTCTGCATCGAGGCGAACGTACTCTGCACGCGCAGCGTGGCGGCCACCATGCGCTCCATCGCCTGGGTTTCTTCGGCTCGGGCCTGTTCCGGATTCATTCCACTCTCCTTGGATGGTTTTCTTGAAGACCAGATCGTACACGCTGTGTCCGTTCTTGCCGCCCTTGGCAGAACGACTCCGTTGAAGGTTCCAACGGCACGCTGCGCGAGAAGCGATTTAATCGGGAATGATTCCGCAGTCGCGCCGAGGCCAAGATACTCATCGAGCGTGGCTACAAAATCCCACCGCAGGTCACAACGATTGGCCGCTTTGGATGAATCTGAAGGGCCGTTCAGGGTCGGGTATCGCCCGCCACGGACGATGCAGACTGATTCTCCCTTCCATTGAAAGGAGAGTCGTCATGGAAGCGACTATCAACTACGGCGCGCGGTGCATGCCGTGGAACAAAGGCAAGTTGACGGGCCAGAAGCTGCCACTGAAACTCAAGGAAATCTGGGCGATCAGTATCCGCCTGCAGCTAGCGGCAAGAACACGTGAGCTCGCGATGTTCAACCTGGCGATCGACAGCAAGTTGCGAGCGTGCGACCTGACCCGATTGCGCGTGCGCGATATCTGTGTTGGCTCTCGTGTGGTGCCACGGGCAACGGTAATGCAGCAGAAGACCCAACAGCCGGTGCAGTTCGAGATCACCGAGCAGACCCGTGAGAGTGCCGAGGCGTGGATCAGGGCGGCTGGACTGTCGTCGGGCGACTTTCTGTTCCCTAGCCGCATCCACGGATCGCCGCACATCTCGACGCGACAGTACGCCCGTCTTGTTCATCGTTGGATACGCTCGATCGGTCTCGACGACGCTGCTTACGGAACGCATACAATGCGTCGGACCAAAGCGTCGCTGATTTACCGGCGCACGAAGAATCTCAGGGCGGTACAGTTGCTGCTCGGTCATACGAAGCTTGAGAGTACCGTTCGATATCTTGGCATCGAGGTCGACGATGCTCTCGAGATGGCAGAACAGACCGACGTTTGATGTACCCTGGGTCGGACGGTGCTCGGTCGCTGCCCGGCCATGAAGGGACATTCGGCGATCAGATCATAGATCGTCGACAACGAACAACATCTCTCCCGACATTCACCGCAGGTAGCATGGTGAAATCCGCGATATGCAAATCGACAGTAAGCACTCGATCATGGCCGTCATTGCAAATCTTCAACGATACAAAAACGAGGGGAAAGCCGTGTCAGTTATCGAGACCTTGATGGAAACTGCAGTTGCTGATGTTGATCAATTGCGTGTAATGGATACACAAGGAGACGACTTTGGCATACCTCGCGAAGTCGATTTTTGCCTGATCGCACCGTCTGCCGAGAAGGCATCGATCGTTTCGGGTTTCATTAACGACTACCAGTACGGCCGCGCTTCGGTGCAACAAGTCGACGACCATTTTCGCGTCCTAGTCTTCATCCATATGCCAGTTCTCCAGCACAATATTTTAGCTGTGTCGGGATTCATGACGTGTATCTCTGCGTTTTTCGGGCTGACCTACGATGGTTGGGGGTGCGTCGTTCAGAAACGCAACTGAAAACATTTCTCGACGTATTGCCGCCGTCGCAGTCCGGCCATCAAGCGACGTTCGTTTCTGCCAGCTTCTGGACGTTCGGGCGACCGCTTCGCTTGGACAACGGACCTTTTCATGAGGATGCCGGGATTTCTCGAGCCTGAAGGCGAGTCCAGGGAGCCTCGAAAGGCAGGATCGTTGAGACTGCCGGGACTGTCGTCCCGCGAGGCCGTGACAGGCTGATGGTACCTGCCAACATCGACAGGTTGTTCCGATGTACTGCCTGCGCCATCATTTGTGTGATCATTGCGAGCCTACACCTCTTGCGTTCCGTGCAATCCAGGTAGCGCCGCCGCGCGTCCAATTCCAACCCGCAGCGGCGTAGGAGGCCAAGAATCGGCTCATTCGCAATGACTACCTTCCGCAGCGCGACGACGAGGCGACGAACCATGACATCCAGCATACTCGAGCAAATGCAGGTCAATCTTACATTGGCCTATGTCCTTAACAACGCAGCAACCGACAAATTCGGGCGCGAAATCCCGCATCCAACTGACACGCAGGTCAAAAAGATCATCGTGGATCGCCTGAACGGATCAAAGATGACCCAGAACAATCAGTTCGAAATTGTTTGGGGGCCTGCCATCGTATCGGATCCGAATGGCGATGTTGCCAATGTCACTGTCGTCTTGCAATCGGCGGGTAGTGGCGAATATTCAGTAGTGACAAGCGGCACCGATTTCAAATCCCCGCTTGATGTTCTGGGCGATTTTTCGTATGGAACCCTTGAGCCATTCAGCGCGTATGTGCCGGACTGCCCGCCGGACGCATGCATATCCGCGGGTACGAACGGAGCGTTGTTCAACGTACTGACCACGGCTGATTCAAGTCAGCTAAAGCTCGCCGACTTCCTGAGGACTGTGCAACCGTCATCGGTAGTCAACGTGGTCGGGCACAGCCTCGGAGGAGCGCTGGCATCCGCGATCGTGTTGTACCTGAAGAATCAGAGCGGCTTGCAGACTCAGACGTACCACTGCCAGACGTTTGCCGGCCCGACAGCAGGCAACGATGTATTCGCCGACTATTTCAACGGACAAATGCGAGGCCGTGCGGCACGCATATTCAATTCGCGGGATATCGTGCCGATGGCATGGAATGCGGACAGCATTCTGAATGTGAAAACCGTCTATAGCGATGCCGGCATTGACCCCCATCTGGATTTGAAGCTTGCTGTCGATGCGATCAGCCTTGCTACAAGGCCTCTGAATTACACCCAATGGGGAACGTCCGATCCTTCAGGACCCGTGACGCCTGTGATGCAGTACAAGCTTGACGGGGAGGTTAAGAATGACATTCGGGATTTCCAGATGCAGGTTGGCTATCAGCATATCTACGGATACATGACCTGCCTGGATATGGCCCTTACCGACATAGACATCCCCGCGTCGAGCACCGGGGACACGAAGTAAGTCTCCAATGAATCGGTGATGGCTGCGCATGTCTTAAGTGGCGTAAGAACGCGCGTACAAAGGCCAAACCAAGGGTAAAACGCTAGCGGAAAGTAGTACGAAGCAAAAACAATAAGATAAAATTGCACGCAATGTGAAAGCCCGCTTCGGCGGGTTTTTTTATGCTCGGTTTCTGTCGGACGCGATTCGAACCGCATGTGGGCGACCGGGGCAAAGCGGAGACCAATGAGGCGGGTGATCCGGACGGTGCCTACGGCCGTTGGCGCGCACAGACTATCGCCGATCAGCGAACGGCCGCAATGGCGTTGGTAGCCGCCGTCGATATGTCATGGGATCGACGGTCCGCTTCGGGTCGAACTCGGCCGGACGCGGCCGATGCGGCGGCCATTTGCGAGGCGGTGACGCGACCCAGCATGCGTTTCGTGCTGACCTAAGCCGGTACTATGAAGTCTATAGCTGGCCTTTGGTCCGGCGATGGTTCTCGGTACGGCATTGGCCGAGACAGACGGCAACCGAAGTGGACTATGACGCTCTGGTCAGGAGCGTGGTTGAGCTCATTCCAGAAGTCGAAGAAGCATTGCTATGTGGCAAGTGCAATAAGCATGTACGTCTAATTGAGGCGTGATTTGCGCTCGCGAAGCGCCCGCTGAACTCATGGGTCGCGGTCGTCTTGACCGAAGGCAGATGGCCGAGGCCGGCCACATGCAGCCGTCCCGAGCCCGCGGGCCGTCGTCCGCTTCAGCGCCGAAGTTCGGTCATTCGAACGTCGGTTCAAGAATGGCCATCAGTCGTCTAGCCGGCTTCGACAACGAACATGGTTGCTTGCTGGGCTTCCCGGCGCTCGGCCTTGATCGGCGCATACCGCTCGGAATTGTAGAAGGCCAACGCTTGCGCCAGGGTTGGAAACTCGAACACGCCAGCCATTGGTAGAGGAGTCTCATTACCTTCCAGAACCTGCACAACAGGACCGAAATGCAGAATCCGCCCACCCGCTTCTTCCAAAGCCGCCTGAAAGCGAGGAGCGAGCGCTGCCTGCTTGGCGGGGTCGATGACACGTAGATTGACGTGCACGTATGCTGGCATGACATATCTCCCAATAATGTATATACAGTATAATTTGCGTATTCTAGGATTGTCGAGGGCGCGAACATGAGCGGGCTTGATCCAGAATCTTTGAAGAACGTCGCCGCAGAATGTCCGGGCTTTCAGGCGCGTGCGACGGCGCGTGCAGTCACGCGCTATTACAACGCCTGCTTCAGACAGTTCGGGCTGACAGCCGAGCAATTCAGCCTGCTGGTCGGGATCGGGGCGGCCGAGGGGGCGACACTCGTTGATCTCGCGGTGAGCGCGGGGGTCGATGCGACCACGCTCAGCCGAAATGTTCAGAACCTTGAGGGGCGAGAATTGGTGCGCTCCGAAGGCGGACGTGGCCCCGCAGGAAAGCGGCTCAGCTTGACGAGCTCTGGGCGTCGCCTCCTGCTGGCTGCCTTTCCGGTGTGGAAATGGGCCAAATCGGAACTGTCCCGTCACCTGGGCGAGAAAGGACTTCGATCAGCAACGCAGGCAATGGCAGAGTTAGCGAGGGCGGCAGAAGCTTCATCTTCTGTTGCTCTTGAACCGTCGCCACAAGCCTCCCGTTAAACGAGGCAAGCAAGGAGCGCTTTCCGACACATCGCGGTCATTCGCCCGCGTTCGACGTCTGCCCGCTTCAAATCTCCCACGAAGTCGCTGCGTCAGCGCTTGCGGAATGAACCTTGGCCGTCGGCCCGGATGCGATACGTCATACGTCTGTCAAGCGGCTCGATAAAGCCTGCCGGCCGATGTCGAGCAACGCGGCTAACAGGAGGGCGGCCGGGACGCATAACGCGGTGTCGTGGAGGCGGTGCGTGGTCAAGCCACCCATCACGGCGCCGAACGCAAAACTGAGGCTGATCGCACCGAGCACGATCGCATCATGCAAACTCGCGCTGGCGCGTCCCGATATCGTCGATTCAAGAAACAGTTGTATGCATCGCCGCAGATTGCTGGTGGTCATCACCGACGTGTAGCTCACGTTCCCGGAATGCGTGAAGAACATCGTTTGCAGCGTCGCGACAAACGAGATGCCCGGTATCAGCCAGAACTCGGGCAGCCCCGTCAGCGACGCCATCCCGAGAAACATGATTTCAAACACCAGCGAAGCGATTGCCGGATGGCGGACCCAGCGCGGCGTCATCAGTTGCAGGAGATGCGCTGCCAGTATTCCGCACGCAAAGCCGACGATCGGCGAAATATGTCTTGTTGCCTGCTGCCAGTCTCCAGCGGCCAGATTGACTGCCAACAACACGATGTTGCCGGTCATCGAGTTCGCGAATACCCGGCCGTGTCCGATGTAGGTGAACGCGTCGAGAAAACCGCCCGACAAACTCAGTAACACCGCCACATTCAGACGTGTTTTCGCTGCTTCAATGTCCATTTCTGTGCTCGCATGCTCGTTGAATGACGGGTAGTTCGATCGCAACCCCGTCTCCGCTTACTCGTGTGCGACGTACGGCGTCACCATCTTCTTCGGATCGACGATCCTGTCGAACGCCGCCTCATCGACGAAGCCGGGCTTTAGCGCGGCTTCCTTCAGCGTGAGGTCGTTGTCGTACGCGTAGTGCGCGATCTTCGACGACTTGTCATAGCCGATGACCGAATTTCATCAACCGGCCATTACCCGAGGGTTTCAAACACAAGCGGAATCGGTTGCAAATGAAATGGTTCGATCGCGCATGCGCGCAATGGGCTCGACGATCGGATCGCGGTCGCGATCAAAGATGCCGGGGCCGCGCGAGCAGGCGCGTTCCCCAGCGAGGCGCTTGTCGGACAGGAGGGGCGGCGTCCGGGTTTCATTTGTAACGATGCGCGGCGACGCCGAAACAGCTGCGTGACTTTCCGCCGCTTTAATGCCGACAGGCGGTGCGGCGGCGCGAGCGCTTGTGGTTCCGCCCCGAGCTGCACGGGGATATGAACCAGCCAGGTCATATCCCCGTGCAGCAAACGCCATATGGTCTGTCCGGTGTTTGCCCACGGTGGATTGCTCACACGGCTGGCCGCTCGATAACGCTCCCAGGATCTGATTCCATGACTGCTTCAATACGGGCTGTTCTACGGCGACTGACTGGTTCCGGGGTGCTGCTCCACATGCCTATGGGCGACGTGTTGCGGGGCGGCATCGTATGCGCGACGCCGGCGGTGCTGGCGGCAGTCTCGCACACGCCGCTTTTGAGCTGGTCTGCGATTGCGGCGTTCTGGACATGTTTCTGCGACCCGGGCGGCAGCAGGCGAACCAGACTCCGCTTCGCTTTGGCGTTTGGCGCGGCTGGAGCGGTCGCTTCGGGCCTGGGGGCGTGGGTGGGAGCCTGGCCGCCGCTTGCGTTGGTGCTCGCAGCGTTGACAGGTTTTGCGGGTGCATTCGCTGGAGTCAAGGGTCCCAAAGTCGGTTTGTGCGCACTGCTGGTGGCGACCGACTTCGCGGTATCGGTTGCATTTCCGGCTGGCGATCTCTCTCGTGCCGTCGCGTACGGTGCCTACTTCCTCTATGGGAATCTGTGGGCGGTGGCGTTCGCCATACTGCTGTGGCATACCGATCCATTGTCGCCCGCGCGGCGGGCGGTCGCCGTCTGTTACCTCGAAATGTCCAGGTTTGCCGGGAAGCTATCGCGCGACCTGGCGGGGACCAACAGGGATGGCGGCGCTCATGGAGCCTGGCGGGTCAGGATCCGCGAACTTCTGGAGACTGCCCGCAGCGCAGCAGCTTCGGCGGGGCAAGGACCGGAGAGCGGTGCTGGAAGCCGATGGGCCATTGAACTTGCTTTCACAGCGGAACAGTCGTTTGTCGCGCTGGTCGCTCTCGAAGGTCTGCTGGCGCCTGGTCCCGGCGGCGAACCAACGCCACGCTGGCTGCGCGGCGGTATATCGGCAGCCCTCGCGGAGTTGGACGACCTTCTCGCTGCGCTCGGGCCTTGTTTTGCCTCTCCCGGCAGGGCAGCGCGGGGGAATTTTGCGCTACGGCTGCGCCGGTTCGATGCGTCTGTCGAGCGCTTGGAAATGTGTCACCGCGGAATTCATGCGGCACGTCGACAAGGAATCAACGGTGTGTCCGTAACGGCGGCCCTCCGCCAGGTGAGCCGTGCCGTTCATCACCTCATCGAGACTGCCGAAATCGCCGACAGCAGCAAATTCCGCACGTCGGCCGCTGCTTTGCGTCGGGTCGCGACGTCGCGCCGCGATAGCGTGCTTTGGGACGATCTGGTCGCGAACTTCAACTCAGGATCCATCTGGCTCCAGCATGCAATTCGTGTCGCGCTGGCCAGCGCATTATCCGTCGCACTCGTCCAGCGTTTCACTCCGAACCATGGCTACTGGCTGAGCCTGACCGTGCTGTTCCTCGTCCAGCCGAACGTTGCCATGACGTTGAAGCGCTCCGCACATCGTATCGCCGGCACGATGTGCGGAGCGCTTGTTGCGGCCGCTTTGGGTTACTTCATCCACTCGCCGCTGCTGCTGGCCCTGGCGGTGCTGCCACTGGCGATAGGTACGCTGGCGGCGCGTTCGGTCAGCTACTGGGCCTACGCGCTGTTTCTCACCGCACATTTCATCCTCGTCGCCCAGCTTGGCCAGCCCAGCGGGTCGGAGCTCCTGCTCGCGCTTGCTCGTGTGTGCAACAGCGTGGCCGGGGCGGCGCTTGCGATCGCCATTTCGATGCTCGCGTGGCCACGCTGGGAGAAGCACCGTGTCACGCATGCCCTGGCTGCCGCCATCGAAGCGGCGGCGACCTATGTCACGGAGGCATTGCGTGCTGCGGGAGGTTGCACGGTTACGGACGCCAGCCTTCACGATTTGCGACGCAACGCATGCATGGCGGTAGACGCGGCCGAGGTCTCGTTCCACCAGATGCTGATCGAGCCGCGAGCCGAAGCGCAGCTCGCCGACTCGGCGACAGAAGTTGTCCGCACCCTCAGATCGGCAATTGGGACTGCAACCCTGATCGAGGTGTCGGATGAGATGCACAACGACCGATCCAGCGCGGGGCCCCTGATCGAATTTGCTGGAAACGTTCGTGATGAAATGGCCCGCAGTGCAGCGATTCTGAGCGGCAAGTCGCCGAAACAAAGCAGTCCTACCGAGCCTGCGACTGACCAGATGAATGAGGATCTCGTGCCCATGCCGCTGCAGTACACGCTGGAGAAGATTTCATGGGACGTGAAGACGCTACGAGAAGTTGCATTGGGTGGCCGCTCATTGGCGTAAGGACTGCGTCGTCCTGTTTCCGTTGTCGCACCAGAGCCTTGGCCTCTATTTCAGTTGTAACGTTCGGCGTCAGCGGTGAAACAGTTGCGTGACCTGCGGCGGTTTTAATAACCACATGCGGTGCCTGCGGCAGACTCGCCCGGCCGCCTCGCAATGCGTTGAAAAGCGGTATTTCGACTATGGAAACCAAAACAGATATTCTCATCATCGAAGACGATCCGTTCATGCGCGATCTGGTTGCACTGTCGCTGCGGGACGCCGGATATCGCGTCTGCGAATGCACGGGGCAACGCGCGCAATATCTTCATGAAACGGTCTCCGCGAAGGTCATCGTCGTCGATCTGAACGAGCCCAGGCACAGTTCGACGAAGACCATCGAGGCGTTGCGCGTGCGCTTTCCGGCAGCATCGATCATCGCGATTTCGGGCTACTTCGGGGCCGGGGCCGCAACGGCCGAGGCGGCGATCCAGCAGCTCGGCGTGGACCGGGCGCTCGCAAAGCCGTTCGATTTCAACGAGCTCGTCGCTTCAGTCAGGGCGTTGCTCGAGCCGATTGCGAATGACTGAACCCTCCGTGAAGAGGTCCGACATGATCGATACGGAACGAACGAAACGCAGCGCCGCATGGCCGGCCAGATACTGGCTCATCGTGCTAGGGGGCGGTCTGCTGATCGTCCTGCTATGGATCGGCGCGGCGAGCGACATCATGCGTTCGCGCCGGCTCACGCTTGCGTACAACGATCGCGAACTGTCGAGTCTCGTGAGCGCGCTCTCGGAGCAGGCCGCGCGATCGCTGCAAGGGGTCGGATTTATCCTGGGCCGCACGTCCGTGTGGACACTCGACCCGAGACGCGCGCAGACATCGCCCGACGAGGCCCGGATGTTCCTGCGCGAAGAGATCGACGGTGTGCCGCAAATCCGCCAACTCGAAATTTTCGATTCGTCCGGCGACCGGGTTGCGACGACATTCGCAACGGTGAAATCGGTGAACGTCGCGGGCCGGGCATACTTCCAGCAACTGCAGCGGGCGACCGGTAACGCAGAGGTGATCAGCGAGCCCATCGTAAGCCTGATCGACGGCGCACCGACGTTCGCGGTCGCGCGGCGGCTCGAAGACGCACACGGACGCTTCAGAGGCATCGTCCTCGCGCTGATCGAGGACGAGTATTTCCGTAAATTCTACGAACAGGTGAATCTCGGCCCCGGCACTGCGATCCGCCTGCGGCGCACGGACGGGGCCCCCGTCGTAGTGTTGGAAAACCGTCCGGCGGACCGGCCGTCACAGCGCATCCTCTCGGTGCAAAGGGCCGTACCCGGCTTTCCGCTCGAGGTCGAAGCCACACGCGACGAAGGCGTTGCACTCGCGACGTGGCGCACGTCGACGATCGATGAGCTGATCGGCGCCGCTGCGCTGTCGTTGTTCGTCGCGGTGCTCGCAATCGCGCTCGTCAGACAGCTACGTGCCCTGAGGCAGGTCAACCGGCGCCTGCAGTCGAGCCAGCAGCACTGGCGCGCAGTATTCGACAACGCGCCGGTCGGCATCCTCCTGCTGCGTCCTCACGATTACTACCTGGCCGCCAACCCCGCATTCCAGCGAATGGTCGGCTATTCGGTGGCTGAGCTCGCGCAATTGAGGGCCGTGGATATCACCCATCCCGACGATATCGAACTGACGCAAGGGCACATCGACCAGCTGCTGCGCGGCAAGCACGACAGCATCCGGTTCGAAAAGCGTTATCTGCATCACGACGGTCATGTGATCTGGACTTACATGAACATAGCCCGCGTGACGGTGTCGACGGAGTCGTCTGATCGGGCATCGCCGCTGCTCGAGGAGGTGCTCGTCGCCACCGTCGAAGACGTGACGCAGCAACGTGAGGACGAAGAGGCGCGTCGGCAGCTCGAAAGCCAGCTCCGGCAGTCGCAGAAGCTCGAGGCGCTCGGCACGTTCGCCGGCGGCATCGCCCACGACTTCAACAACATCCTCGGCGCAATACTCGGCTACGGGGAGCGGGCGCTAACTGCCGTCGCGGAGGGCACGCCAGAGCGGCGCTACGTGGAGCAGGTGCTGAGCGCCGGCGATCGCGCACGATCGCTCGTCGAGCGCATTCTGACATTTAGCCGCAGCGGGATAACGACGCGGCTGCCCGTTCATCTCCAGCCGGTCGTAACGGAAACGATCGAACTGCTGAGCGTCAGGTTGCCGGAGGCGATTCGGCTTGAGGTTCAACTGGATGCGCGGGACGCGTTCGTCGCCGGCGATCCGGCACATATGCACCAGGTCGTGATGAACTTGTGCAGCAACGCAGTTCATGCGATGCCCAACGGCGGCACGCTCCGCGTCGAACTGGCGCTACAGCGCCTGGAGGCGCCGCGATCGCTTTCGCACGGTGCAGTCGGCTCGGGTGAGTTCGTCCGGCTCACGGTGCAGGACACCGGCGTCGGCATTGCGCCCGATTTGCTTGAACGGATCTTCAATCCATTCTTCACGACGCGCAAAGCCGGCGAAGGAACGGGGCTGGGTCTCGCGCTTGTCGAGGGCATCGTTCGGGAATATAGCGGTGGGGTCGACGTGCGAAGTGTCGTCGGTGAAGGCACGCGCTTTGACGTATATCTGCCGGTGATCGATGCCGTAGCGGTGTCTGCCGACCAACGCGGAGCGGATCTGCCGCACGGCGACGGACAGACGGTGCTGCTGGTCGATGACGAAGAGGCGCTTGTGACGCTTGGCGAAGAAATTCTTGCCGAACTCGGCTACGAGCCGGTCGGTTTCGTTTCGAGCGAGGCCGCATGGCAAGCGTTCGACGCGGATCCCGAGCGTTTTGATGCGGTCGTCACGGACCAGACGATGCCGAACCTGTTGGGTATCGAGCTGGCGTCACGGATTCACGCGGTGCGTCCGGACATCCCGATCATTCTTTCCAGTGGATATAGCAGTGCAGCACTGGAACGCGACGCGAAAGAAACTGGCGTCTCTGATGTCTTGCGCAAGCCACTTCGGCAAGCCGATCTTGCGTGGGCGTTGAGCCGCGCGTTTTCGCGGCCGGACAATGAAAGGTCCGGCTGACGGGTAATCGGCTACGGACCGGAAAATCACGCCGGTAGTCTACGACGCAGTGATTTCAGTTTATTGAATTGAGAAGCGGGGAACGTGTTCTAGTGCGTTCTTCCGGGTTTCACCAGAACCGGAGGTGTTGTCAGTCATGAACCTTAGGCACTTTGGATTATTCGTAATGCTAAGGAATTAGCTGAATTTCAACCGAGCTGCGGAACGTCTTCACGTCGCGCAGCCTGCGTTGAGCCGGCAAATCGGCTTGCTGGAACAACGTCTCGGCACCCAACTGTTCGACCGTAGCGCCCGTCCGTTGCGAACTGAGATCGAGACGGGCACGCGCGGGCAGTCAATCAATCGTTATCTAATGGAGAATTGCAATGTCAATGACAGTAGCGGATCAGTTTGTCGAAGTACTGGTAGCAGCAGGCGTCAAACGGGTGTACGGCATCGTCGGCGATAGCCTCAACGGCTTGACCGACGCGATCCGCCGTCACGGCGGTATCGAGTGGATCCATGTGCGACACGAAGAGGTTGCCGCCTTCGCCGCGGGTGCCGAAGCACACCTGACGGGTTCGCTCACGGTCTGTGCCGGCAGTTGTGGCCCGGGCAACCTTCATCTGATCAATGGCCTGTTCGACTGTCATCGTTCTGGCGTTCCGGTGCTGGCGATCGCTGCGCATATCCCGTCGCGGGAAATCGGCAGCGGCTACTTTCAGGAAACCCATCCGGAGTCGTTGTTCAAGGAGTGCAGCCACTACTGCGAACTGATCTCGAGCGCCAACCAGATGCCGCGCACGGTGGAAATCGCGATTCGCGAGGCGACCGGCAAGCGCGGCGTGTCAGTGGTCGTGATTCCGGGCGACGTCGCGTTGCAGCAGGCGGTGGATGCGCCGCCGCCCTCGCCAGCGGGTTTGTTGCCGCCGCAGGCGGTCGTCACACCGGCCGAAGCCGATCTCGACCGGCTGGCCGAGATTCTCAACGGGCAGGGTCGTGTGACCATGTTGTGCGGTTCGGGCTGCGCGGGTGCACACGACGAAGTGGTGGCGCTAGCCGAGCGGCTGAAAGCGCCGATCGTCCATGCGTTGCGCGGCAAGGAGCACGTCGAATGGGACAACCCGTACGACGTAGGCATGACCGGCCTGATCGGATTCTCGTCGGGCTACTACGCGATGCTCGATTGCGACCTGTTGCTGATGCTGGGAACGGACTTTCCGTATAGCCAGTTCTATCCCCGCAAAACCGGCACCCGCATCGTCCAGATCGACATTCGCCCCGGCAATCTCGGGCGCCGCACACCGCTTGATCTGGGCATCGTCGGCGACGTGAAGGCGACGCTCACGGCGCTCCTGCCGAAGCTGCGGGAGAAAACCGACGCTGCGCATCTCGCGCAGGCGCAGCAGCACTACCACAAGGCGCGGAAGGATCTCGACGCGCTGGCGCAGGCCGGTGCCAGGACGTCGTTGATCCATCCGCAGCAGGTTGCCAAGGCAATCAGCGACCATGCAACGGAAGACGCCGTGTTTACGTGCGACGTTGGCCTGCCGACGGTGTGGGGGGCCCGCTACCTTGCGATGAACGGCAAGCGCCGGCTGATGGGGTCGTTCTGGCATGGCTCGATGGCCAATGCAATGGCGCAGGCGATTGGCGCACAGGCGGCCTTTCCCGACCGCCAGGTCATCTCGATGTCGGGCGACGGCGGCTTCGCGATGCTGATGGGCGATTTCCTGAGCCTGGCCCAACTGGGTCTGCCGGTGAAGGTCGTGGTCTTCAACAACGGTGCGTTGGGCTTCATCGAACTCGAACAGAAGTCCACGTCGTTCGTACCGATCGGCACCGACCTGGCCAATCCGAATTTCGCCGCCATGGCCGAAGCCGTCGGAATCCGCGGCATCCGGCTCGAAAAGCCGGACGACGTCGAGCCGGGCATTGCCGCGGCGTTCGCCCATGACGGTCCGGTACTGGTCGACGCGGTCGTCAACCGGATGGAACTGGCGATGCCGCCTGCGATCAACCTCGACATGGCGAAGGGGTTCTCGCTCTACATGGTCAAGGCGATCCTCAACGGCCAGGCGGATCAGGTGATCGATCTCGCGCAAACCAACCTGTGGCGCTAGGAGGCGAGATGGACACGACCGCGCTCATGCCGACTGGCTGAAGATCATCTTCAGCACGGTCGTCTGGGTGCGGTTTCCTCATATGTTGCTGGCGGCTTACCTCACCGGGGCGTTCTGTGTGGCTGCGACCGGTGCGTGGTACATGCTGCGCAGGATGTGTCCGGCCGAAGCACGCATCATGCTGCGCATGGGCCTGCTTCTCGCGGCTATCCTCGTGCCGGTTCAACTGCTAATCGGTCACCTGGTCGGCGATTACGTGCACCGCTACCAGCCGGTCAAGTTTGCCGCGATCGAGGGGCGCTGGCATGACGAACAGCCGGCGTCCGAAGTCCTGATTGCGTGGCCCGATGCGATACATGAAAAAGAACGACTAAGCGGTCTCGGTGCCGGTGCTCGGCAGCCTGATTGGATCGATGTCCCTGGACTCGAAGGAGGGCGGGCTAACTGACTTTGCACGCAGCGACCGTCCGCCGATCGCCATTCCATTCCTTGCGTTCCGGGTGATGGTGGGGTGCGGTCTCGGCATGCTGCTCGTTGCCTGGGGCGGCACCTTGCTGTCGCTCAAGGAGCACTTGCTGCGGCGGCGCGCACTGCTGTGGACGGTATTCATGAGGAGCAGTGAAGCTGCGTGTGAGCGCCATGGACGCCCGTGCATGGCGCGCGCTTCGGGTTGCGCGTCGGAACGAACGGTCGTTCATGTATGCGACGCGGCCGGCCAGATTACGGATGTAGCGCAATGCGCGCGGTTTGCAATCTGTCAGCAACCGCGGAGCGAGAAACTTCATCGCAAGTCGAACTTGCCATGAGGTATCGAGATGCAGCCGCTCCTTTCCGTTGTGACCCACCTGCGCCATCGCGGCGCGACACCGTCAAGCTCCCCAGACCGCCGGTTTGCCCGACCGCTTCGCGCGGCGCTCATGACGCTCAATGCCGCCGCGGCATCGTCATCCGAGCAAACGTTTCTGATCTGGAGCGCACTCGCATTCGCGGTGCCACAGCTTCTCGCCTATCTCGAGGCGTTCCGTGCCGCGCTGGCGGCAGGTTCGTCTCGTTGGAACTAATCCTTGCCGCTGGAGACATCATGAAAGTCGCCTTGTTCGTTCCATGTTTCATCGACGCATTCTTTCCCGATGTCGGCGTCGCGACGCTCGAACTCCTCGAGCGCTTCGGTTGCGACGTCGATTACCCGCTCGAACAGACCTGCTGCGGTCAGCCGATGGGCAACAGTGGCTGCGAGCGGGACGCCGCCGCGACCGAAGCGCTGTTCGTGAAGAACTTCTCCGGCTACGACTACATCGTCGCGCCGAGCGGAAGCTGCGTGCACCACGTGCGCGATCATATGACGGCAGTCGAATCGACAGCGGAAAGCAGGGCGGTGCGCGCCAATACCTACGAGCTGGTCGAGTTCCTGCACGACGTGTTGAAGGTCGACGCGCTTCCGTGGGCGGAGTTTCCGCATAAAGTCGGGCTGCATAACAGTTGTGGAACGTTGCGATCGCTGCGCACCGCAAAGATGTCGGAGATTGACGAGCCGTTCTTCTCGAAACCGCTATCGCTGCTGAAGAAGGTCAAGGGAATCGAGTTCGTTACGCCCGAGCGGCCTGACGAATGCTGCGGATTCGGCGGCACGTTCTGCGTGACCGAGGAACCGGTCTCTGCGCGGATGGGCTATGACAAAGTCCGCGATCACAAGCAGGCCGGCGCCGAATACATCGTATCCGCGGATTCGTCATGCCTGATGCACCAGAAAGGCTGCTCGGAGCGGCTCGGCCTTGGCCTGAAGTTCATCCATATCGCACAGATCCTCAATGGAGCCCGCTCATGAAACGTGTCGACCACGTAAAGGCGTCGCGCGAATTTATCGCCGACGAAAAGCACATCGAGTTCCACGACAAGCGCCTGTGGACTCTGCGAACCTTGCGAGACGAGGCCGCGCACGGCATCGAAGAATGGGAGCATTTGCGCTCGCTCGCTTCGGGCATCAAGGAACATACGCTGACGCATCTTGCCGATTACCTTGAAGAATTCGAGCAGAACGCGACGAGGAACGGCGTGATCGTGCACTGGGCCAAGGACGCTGAAGAGCACAACCGGATTGTCTACGACATTCTCAGCAGTCACAACGCGAAGACGCTCGTCAAAAGCAAGTCGATGCTCACCGAGGAATGCGGGATGCGCGAGTACCTCGAACCGCGCGGCATCACGGTCGTCGAGACCGACCTGGGCGAACGGATCCAGCAGCTCGATCACGAGCGCCCCGCGCACATCGTGGTGCCGGCGGTTCACAAGCTCGCATCCGACGTCTCCAGGGTTTTTTCGAAGACGCTCGGCACCGATCCGGACAACAGCGACGTGCATTACCTCGCCGAAGCGCAGCGCGACGCGACCCGGCCGCTGATCCTGAACGCCGAAGCCGGGATGACCGGCTGCAATTTCGCGGTAGCGGAAACTGGCGGCATCACGGTGTGCACGAACGAAGGCAACGCCGACCTGAGCGCGAACGTGCCGCCTCTGCACATCGCGTCGATCGGCATCGAGAAGCTGATTCCGAAGCTCGAGCATCTCGGCGTGTTCATCCGCATGCTGTCGCGTAGCGCGCTCGGCTCGCCGATCACGCAGTACACATCGCACTTCCGTGGGCCGCGCAAAGGCGGCGAAATGCATTTCGTGCTGGTCGACAACGGCCGTTCGGCACGGCTTGCAATGGACGACTTCTGGTACTCGCTGAAGTGCATCCGCTGCGGCGCCTGCATGAATACGTGTCCGGTCTACCGGCGCAGCAGCGGCCTGAGTTACGGCGGTGTGTATTCCGGTCCGATCGGCGCGATCATCAATCCGACTTTCGATCTGAAGAAATACAGCGCGCTGCCGTTTGCTTCGACGATGAACGGTAGCTGCACGAATGTCTGCCCGGTCAAGATCAACATCCACGAACAGATCTACAAATGGCGCCAGATTGTCGCCGAGCAGCACGAGCTGCCGTTCGTCAAGACGCAGGCGATGAAAGTCGCGGGCAAGGTACTGTCCGAGCCGAAGCTGTACCGCGCGGCGATCAAGGCAGCGGACACCGCTGTCGCGAAGTTGCCGCGAGCCTTCATCTACAACCCATTCAATGCGTGGGGCAAGCAACGGGAAGTGCCGGAGGCCCCCGAGCAAACCTTCCGCGATTGGTACCTGAAAAAGAGGAAAGCAAAATGAGCAGCCGAAACGCCATTCTCGCAAGCCTGCGCGCCGCGCAGCGCACACCCACTTTGCTGCCGGACGTGCCGATGTTCGATGCCGGTTTGCCGCCGGCGCTCGGCAGGTTCAAGGAGACGTTTGCACAGATGGGCGGCATCTGGGCGGAAATGCCCGCTGACGGGGACGTCGACGCGCTGATCCGGGCGCGCTTTCCGGACGCGAAAGTGATCTGCTCGGCCGTGCCCGAAGTGGCCGGTACGCGGCGAATCGACGAAGTCCGCGATCCGCATGAACTGAACGACGTCGATGTCGGCATCGTGCGGCCGCGGTTTGCGGTTGCCGAGACAGGGTCGATCTGGCTCAGCGAACTGCAATATCAGGTCAATGCGCTTGGCTATCTGTCACAGCATCTCGTTGCGTTGCTGGATCCGGCCGACATCGTCGGCAATCTGCACCACGCGTATCACCGGTCCGACTTCTTCGCTGCGAACTATGCGGTGCTGATGAGTGGACCCTCGGCGACGGCCGATATCGAGGGGGTCCTGATTCGCGGCGCACAGGGGATCCGGTCTTTGACGGTGATTCCGGTTGCGCGTGACGGCGGCTGACGGATGCCGGCGCGCATGGGGTGTGCTGTCGCAATTGGTATGAACCTTGATCCGGCAGTACCCCGCACCCCCAACGTTGGGCATCCGTTCAAGCCTCGGGGGTGCCGCTTGCGATTCAACGCGTATCGGTCTCGAGCGAGCGGAATTCCTTGCACCGTCAGGGCGGTGCCTGTCAGGCCGCCGCGCTGAGTTTGTCAACGGCTACTGCGAAGATGTATCCGGCGCCGCGTTCGGTCCTGATGTATGCCGGATGCGACGGATCCTCTTCGATCTTCCTGCGCAGCCGGAGTATCTGCACGTCGATCGACCGGTCGTAAACGTCGTCGTAAAGCCGGCTCGCCTCGAGAAGCTGTTCTCGCGTCAATATCCGCCCAGGAGAGGCGAGAAACGCGTTGAGCAGGCAGAACTCGCCGTTGGTCAGCTCGACGCGCTTGCCGTCCGGCGAAGTCAGCCGGCGCGTACCGATATTGAGTTCCCATCCCGCAAAACGATACGCGCGTGCGTCGACCTGACGTCCTGTCAGCGATTGCGTTGCCGCCGTCCGCCGTAACACCGTGCGAATGCGTGCAAGCAACTCGCGCGGGCTGAAGGGTTTGGTCAGGTAGTCATCGGCGCCCAGTTCGAGCGCCATCACGCGGTCGGCTTCGTCGAGGCGTCCCGACACGACGATGATCGGCAGCGACGATTGTTCGCGCAGTCGGCGCGCGATTGTCATGCCGTCCTCGCCGGGCATCCGCAAGTCGAGCACGACCAGATCGATCGCGTATTCCTCGAGTGCAGCGGTCATTTCCTTGCCGTCGGCCGCGACGGTCACCCGCAGGTCGTTGTCCGTCAGATACTCTGAAATGAGGTTGCGAATGGCTGGATCGTCGTCCACTGCAAGCACATGTGGAAGATTGGACTCGCTCATGAGTTGAAACCTCGTGGCAAGGCAGGAATACGGCGATGCAGGGTTGCCGTTGGCGGCGGACGAGCGTTCGTCTGCCGGATGCAACATTATAGCGACTGGTAGACCCGTGCACATATGGCGTTGCGGATCGGGCCGCGCCACGTAAGCGTACAGTAAGGGTGGCGACAATCCAACGTATGCCAGTGCCAGTGCTCGAATCTGAAGCTGAAGACCCTGACTCGCCAAGGTGTTGCCGTGAAAATCCACACCGGCAGCTCCCGCCTGAATTTGGGCTGGAATTCCGCCGGTTATCAACACAACGCACTTGCCATTAAACTTGACGTCTTCATTCCTACGACGAACTTCGTCGACGTACAACGACGCTTCGAGGGGCAGTGCCATTAGTCTTACCCATCATCCGTCGTTGGCCGAAATTGCGGTCGGCCGACTCTACTGGCGATAACGCTATTGGACCAAGGTCCAATTGTTTAGTCGGAACGCAACTATCACAATTAATGTTAGCCCCGGCCTCGAGGTGGATCCGCGTTCAATACCGCGACTACGATATTTTCATTGGAGTCCGCATCATGATCAGGTACCTTCGGCTTGTTCTCGCGATTCCGGTCCTCATGTTTGTCGTGGCCTGCTCGACGAACCCGACCGTTGCTAATGGCGGAGACCCTGAGTTGGTGGCGAAAGCGCAAGCGGCGCTGCAACAACTGCTCGACAGCACGCCAAAGGCGAAGGAACTCCAGCACCAGGCGAAGGCCGTCCTCGTGTTTCCCGACATCGTGAAGGCCGGGTTGATCGTCGGTGCGCAAGGCGGGAAAGGGGTGATGTTTGGCCCAGATGGGAAGGTTCTTGGGTACTACAGAGCGCGCGCGGTATCGTACGGCCTGCAGGCTGGTGCCCAGTCGTTCTCGGAGGCCTTGTTTCTCATGACCGACTCGGCTATTACGACGCTCACCAGCGGTGCCGGATTGTCGGTTGGTGTGGGACCGAGCGTCGTGGTGGTGGATGCAGGGATGGCCAAGTCCATGACCACGACCACGTTGAAATCCGATGTCTACTCGTTCATTTTTGGCCAAGCGGGCCTGATGGCCGGTCTTGGCATGCAAGGGCAGAGGATCGTCAAATTTGACGATCAGTGAAGCGCGAAGGATTCCTGCGCAGTCATAGCTTGCGAGGACTCCAGTTCATATGAGAATGCGTCGTCGGAATTGCCGACGGGGCGGCTCGGAGCGACTGCACCTGAGTAGGTCACGCGGACTCGCGTCGTCATAGGGTCAACCGCAACCAAATCGTCGTTGCGGTTGACGATGACGACACCTGTAACCGCTACTGGCCGAGCATGGCGAGCGCTTCGCGCATAGGTGCGAGCGAAACCGAGATCACCCCATCGAGCGGTGTGTTCATCTCGAGAATCAGGAATATTGCGACGGAAGTGGATAGCGCGCCCAGGAGCAACCCAAAAATGACTGTTGCGTTGGCCGGAGCGAACAGGCCAAACGAACAAAAGATAATGGAGAGCCACAACACGAGACATATCAGCAACGGTGCGGGGGTCGAGCCCACCGCTTGCAGCATCGTAAGCTGGCGCGCAGCCAGCACATCATCCGCAATCTGGATGGCGCGTGCCTGCAGTTGACGTTGCGCGTCGTTGCGCGGCGACAGTTCCTCCAGCTTGTGTTCAAGACTTTCCGCCCGGCCAATTGCCTCGGGGCCTCGAAGTCTTGCGATCTCCGCAGATTTGCCGGAAGCCAGTATCTGGATGACCGTGCCGACCCTCTGCTTAAGCAGATCGCGGACATCCTTCGTTTCCGGGCCATACTTGGCGAGAACGCGATCGAGGACGACGATGTTCGCGGCATTGCGCACGAGCTCGCCGTTCACGGTATCGAACGAATTCTTCGCCGACGAAATCAGCAGGCCAAGCACGATCGCGGCCATCGTGGCTATCAGACCGACCGCCAGCTTCAAGACATTGGTCGATTCATCGCTAAGGTGGTGCTCTGGCAAGAGGGTGCGCACGTACAAGCCAAGCAACGCGCTGCCAAAAACACAGACAAACACGATCAAAGCGATTTCGACGTGGCTCACTCTCTTACCCTCCGTCTCCGCCCGCAAGGAGCAGTCCGGCATGCGTCGCGGCCTGAGTTTCTCCTGGCATTGCCCTCGTTCACGGTGTTCTGTCGCCGGGCCGGACGCACGCCAGCCGGTCGAACGGGCCGGTCAGGGATCATCGTTTCCGGGAGTGATGACGTGGCGCCTGATTTCCTGGTGCGCGACGTCTGCGAACGCGCGATACCCCCACGTCCAGGGAACAGGGTACAGGTTGGCCTGGAATGCCGACATCGGCCTTTGGTCCCATATGCGTGCGGCGGCGCATATGGGTCGTCGTGCAGGCCCGATCGTTCCGACTCGTTTGCTGGCGCTCAGCAAGGCGCCAGTTGCTCGGGTCCTTTCTGGCCACAGACTTTCTGCACATTATTCAGCACACTACCCCGCGATGCGCCGTTGGGCGGACACACGCCGACTCGACGGCGAGTGTATAGCTCCAATCACATCGTCGAACGTGGTTCAGTTCGGGTTCAGTTCATCTTTGCTACTGCGGCAAAACCTCCTACTCCGCCCGATCATCCCGGAATTGCGTAGGTGATATGCCGGTCCATCGCTTGAATGCGCGGGCGAAATTGCTGGTGCTGGTGAATCCGAGCAAGAAAGCGATTTCGGTTACGGAGCCTGTTCGCTGCTGGATGCAATTGCAAGCCAGTTCCCGGCGCGTGTCGTCCATGATCTGCAGGAAATTGGTGCCGCGCTGCGCCAACCGCACCTGCAAGGTAGCCGGGCTCACGCATAACGCTTCGGCCACCTTCTCCCTGCTGCAGTCGCCGGAGGGCAGCAATTCGATGATCTTCTGCGTGACGCCGGTCACCACGTCGCTCTTGTCCAGTCGTGCAAGGTATTGATTCGCGATATTGTCGTTGACTTGCGCCAATTCCGGGCAGGCTCCGCCGAGCGGCTGCATCAACGCATGCCTGTCGAAAGTCAGCGTCGTGGCCCGATTCGAAAAACTGACCGGTGCTCGCATCAACGCGCGGTACGGCTCGTCGCCTTCACGCGGCATTGGACGATGGAATTCCACGGACAGCGGGTTGAATCCCGGCTTGTACAACATGCGCATCGTTTGCACCAGGAAACCGACGAATGCGTCTTCGGTTTCGCCGCAGACCTCGATCTTGAAATCGGTGGCGCGCAAGGCGATTGTGTCGCCTTCTTCAATGACACGAACGGTCGCCGCCTGCGACACCAGCCGGAAGTGCCGCTCCAGCCGGCGACAGAAGTCGAGCAGCGTGCTGCTGGCGGCGAGCGCGTAGCCGAGCGCATGCAAATTGGAGATATGGATGTGCCGGGCGACCGACAGGCCGAAATACGGATTGTGGGTGGCCTCCACGCACGCACGGTATAGCCTGGTCAGGGTGGCGACCGGCAGCCGGACCATCGGGCCGTTCACCATGTGGGGTTGCACGCCGACGGAGCGAAAAATGCGCTCGCTGTCCATTCCGCTGGCTTGCAGAGTCTTGGCGATTGCCGTGCAGTACCCCCCTATGGTCGTCGCTTCCTGAGTTGCGACGAGGGAGGGTTGGCGGTCGGATTTCAAGGCGCGGCGATGTTGACGGACGGTGGTGCTGTCGATTCTACACCGCCGCTGAAGCGGTCAAGGCACGCTCACCGCGGCCGCCATTCGTCCGTGCAGGAACGACAACCTCCCTCCGTAGTCACTGCTCGCAGGCACGCGCCACGAATGATCACCGAGGATCGCTTTGCGGAATGCACTTTTCGTTCCAAAGAGCCGCGCGGTCATTTCCCCCTGCCTATGATCACTTCCTATCGCGGACAGGTCTGCGCCTCTCCGCCACGACAACATTCCCAGATAACCCGGAGACGGTATGACCGAAGAAGCATTGCTGTTCGAAACAACTGGCGCGGTCGCGCGCTTGACGCTGAACCGCCCGAAGGCGATGAACGCGATGAATATGGCGCTGCTGGCGGAGATGGACCGCCGGCTGGCACAGATCGCCGCCGCCGATGACATTCGCGTGCTGGTCTTGACCGGCGCTGGCCCCGCATTCTGCGCCGGCGCGGACTTGAAGGAGGTGCTGGCAAGTCAGAAGGCTGAGGCCGGCGAAGCAGATTTCCTCGACCGTGCCAGCGCAACGCTTGCGCGGCTGCGAAATTTCCCCAAGCCGGTGATTGCCGCACTCAACGGCGTAACCATGGCCGGCGGCCTGGAGCTCGCCATGTGCGCCGACATCGTCATCGCTGCCGAAAGCGCTGCCATCGGGGACGCCCATGCCAACTTTGGCGTCTATCCCGGCGCTGGCGGCGCGGCGGTCCTGCCGCGCCTGATTCCTCAGAACATCGCCATGTATCTGCTGTTGACCGGCAAGACGCTTTCGGCGGCCGAGATGAAGGCTTACGGTTTCGTATCCGAAGTGCATCCCGACGGCGAACTGGACGAGGCAGCGATGAAGCTGGCCGGCCAGATTGCCGGAAAGAGTCCGATCGTGTTGCGGCGCATGAAGGAAGTCGCGCGCACCTCCGCCGACAAGAGCCGGGACGACGCCTTGCTGCACGAGCAAGTCATGTTGCGCCGCCATCTGCGCAGCTTTGACCTGCAGGAGGGCTTGCAGGCATTCGCCGAAAAGCGCGCGCCGCGATTCCAGGGCCGTTAAGCCGCCCCAATTTTTTCATACCGCATTTCTCATTCCTCTTTCGGGAATTACATGAACGATATCTATGTTGCCGGTGTCGGCATGACGCCGTTCGGCCGCTTGCTGGAGCGCAGCGTATACGACATGGTCGGCGAGGCCGTCACGCTGGCATTGAAAGACGCCGGCGCAGAGACCGCCGACATCGGCTCGGCATTCTATGCGACGCTGACCAACGGTCAGTTCCAGGGGCAGACCGCGATTCCTGGGCCGATCGCCATGCGCCGCCTCGGCATCGCAGGCATCCCGGTGTTTACCGTCGAAAACGCCTGTGCCTCCGGATCGTCGGCATTCAACCTGGCGGTGCAGGCGCTGCGGGCCGGGACCTGCGACGTCGCGCTGGCCGTCGGTGCGGAAAAGATGAACATCGCCGACAAGGCCAAGATGTTTGCTGCGTTCGATGGCGGTTGGGACGTCTCGACTGTCGAGGAAAACAAGAAGACGCTGCTGGCATTGGGCGAAGGCGTCGAGCCCCCGCCCGGCACGATGTCCGATCGCCCATACAGCGTGTTCATGGATGTCTACGCAGCGATCGCTCGCAACCATATGAGGCGATACGGCACCACGCAGCACCAGATCGCCGCAGTCGCGGCCAAGAACCACCAGCACTCGGTACATAACCCGCTGGCGCAATTCCAGCAGCCCATGACGATCGAGCAGGTGCTGGTTTCGGCGCCGATCACCTACCCGCTGACGGCGGCCATGTGCTCGCCGATCAGCGACGGCGCCGCCGCCGTCGTACTGTGCACCGCCGCCGGCCTGAAGCGCCTGCAGGGCGATGCTGGCCGCGCAGTGCGCGTGCTGGCCAGCGTCATTCAGACCGGCATGACGCGCAGTGTCGAGGAGCCGCACAAAATCATCGCCCACCTGGCGGCGAAGAAGGCCTACGAACAGGCCGGCGTCACGCCGCAGGACGTTGACGTTGCCGAAGTGCACGATGCCTCGGCGATCGGCGAGATACTCAACGCCGAATCGCTGATGCTGGTGCCGTTCGGCGAAGGCGGCCCCGCGGCCGCGCGCGGCGACTTTACGGTCGGCGGACGCATCCCGATCAACCCGTCCGGGGGGCTCGAATCGAAAGGCCATCCGATCGGCGCGACCGGCCTCGGCCAGATTCATGAACTGGTGACGCAGTTGCGCGGCGAAGCCGGACTGCGTCAGGTTCGAGACGCACGCATCGCAATCCAGGAAAACGGCGGTGGCCTGTACGGCATCGAAGAGGCCGTGGTCGGCGTCAACATTCTGGCGAAACAATAAGGAGGCCGCTATGGGACACGTATTCCGCACCGAAGAGCAGCAGGCTGCCGTCGATGGACTGAAACGCTTCCTCGACGTCGAGATCGATCCGATCTTCAGCAAGCAATACCGCGACAAGTTCGTGCCGCGCGACAAGATGGCCGACATCATGCGCCGGCTGACGGAGTTCGGGCTGGTGTCGGGCATCGCGAGCGAAGCCAACGGCGGCATGGGCCTGGATTGGCTGACGTCGCTGATGCTGTTCGAGGAGGTGGCCACCACCTCGGCGGACCTGTCGGTGCCGGTGCTGATCAACTCGTTTGGCGTGGTGTTGCTCGAGAAGGTCGCGCCCCCGCATTTGCGTGAACGCTACCTGCCCGGCCTGTTGAGCGGCGACAGTTTCGTCTCGATGGGCATTTCCGAACCCGATGTCGGCTCCAACGTGCTGGAGATCAGAACGCGTGCGCGCCGCGATGGCGATCATTTCATCATCAACGGCGAAAAGACCTGGATCAGCAACGGCGAGTACTCGGACTTCCTGATCTGCACCTGCCGCACCAGCGACGATCCGCGCAAGGGGCTGACCCATTTCCTGCTGGATCGCAACGAGCATCCCTACGAAGTACGCGGCATCCATAAGATCGGATTCAACAGCCAGTCCACCGCGCAGATCTTCCTGACCGACGTGCGCGTGCCGGCCTCCAACATGATCGGCAACGAAGGTGAGGGGCTGCGCAATACGCTCTCGCTGTTCGAACGGTCGCGCGTATTCGTCGCCGCCCAGGGATTGGGCATCGCTCGCCGAGCGCTCGAAGAGGCGGTTCGTTATGCAAAGGAGCGCCGCCAGCACGGCAAGGTCATTGCGGGTCACCAGTTGATCGCGGCGATGCTGGCCGAAATGGCGACCAACGTGGACGCTGCGCGCCTTTTGACCTACCGCGCGGCGTCGATGATCGAAGCCGGCGTGCCGGCCGAGATGGAAGCCGCGATGGCCAAGTATTTCGCCTGCGAAGCAGCCGTGAAAATCGCCCGCGAGGCCGTGCAGATCCACGGGGGTAATGGCGTCACGACCGAGTTCCTCGTCGAGAAGCTCGCGCGCGAGGCGATCATCGCGCCGATTCCGGAAGGTACGACTCAGATTCAGCAACTCATTATCGGCCGCGCGTTGACCGGCGTGCCGGCGTTCTAGAAGGCTGACCCGAGTCTGGCGTGGTCATGCATGGCGACGAAACCGGTATGAGTAGTACGGCAAGGCTTCGCCACGACCTCACGGTAGTTTCGCAGCAGTCTATAAACCATAGCGACAGGAAACATCATGCATATTGAAGGAAAAGTTGTTGTCATTACCGGCGGAGCATCGGGCCTCGGCCTGGCCGCAGCGCGCTATCTGGTACAGGAAAAAGGCGCGCGCGTCGCCATCCTCGATCTGAACGCCGAGGCTGGCGCCAAGGCGGTCGAGGATGTCGGCGCCGAGCACGCGATGTTCGTGCAAACCGACGTCGCCAGCGAGGAATCGGTGCAGAACGCGGTGGCCGCCGTGACTGCCCGCTTCGGCACGGTTCACGTCTGCATCAATTGCGCGGCGCTGCCGACACCGTGCAAGGTGCTCGGCAAGGAAGGCAAGGCCACGCCGCTGGCCAAGTTCGCGCAGGTGACGGCGGTCAACGTCAACGGCGTGTTCAACGTCATGTCGAAATGCGCCGAGCAGATGGTCAGGAACGAACCGGAAGCCGGCGAGGAGCGCGGCGTAGTCATCAACATCTCGTCGGGTGCCGCGTACGAGGCGCAAATCGGTCAAGTCGCCTATGCCGCGTCCAAGGCGGCGCTGCTCGGCATGAACATGCCGGCGGCGCGGGAGCTCGGTGACGTCGGCATCCGTGTCAACGCCATTGCGCCGGGCCTGTTCCTGACGCCGATGGTGCAGACGCTCGACGAAAAGATCGTCGCTGCGTTGACGACGCAGATCGAAGCCCCGAGACGCCTCGGCGACATGCGCGAGTTCGCGCACTGCTGCGCTTTCATCATCGAAAACGCCTACCTCAACGCGCACACCATCCGCCTGGACGCAGCGTCGCGCCTGCGCGCGCGCTAAACGCGCTGCACCGGCGACAGGGCCGCCCTCCCTCTGAAGAAGAGGGAGGGCAAAAGAACAGAGGAGACACATCCATGAAGATGAACTTTTGCCGCATCATGCGTCTGATGACGCTGCGCTTTCGTGACCGGCAAGCGATCGTCAATGTGGAGCGCGGCCGCGTTTACAGCTACCACGAATACCACCTGCTGACCAACCGCATCGCCGATGCGCTGCGCAATGCGCTCGGGATAGGCAAGGGCGACAAGTTCCTGCTTATCCTGGAAAACGACAACCTGAGTCTGCTCATGCTGCCGACCGTCCTCAAGCAGGAAGGCACGGTGGTCATGACCAACCTTCGCGACGCGCCGGAAGAGCATGCGCGCCAGATCGAACTGGTCAAGCCGAAGATCGTATTGATTGAAACACGTCTGCTCGATGGCTACTACGCCATGTTGCGCGCGGCGGGCTGCGAGATCGTCGTCATGGACGACCCGACGCCGGAGCAGGCCGCGCGCCCCGGTGTGCACGCGTTCTGGAACCTGGTCGGCGCGGCTTCCGAACTCGACGCTAACGTCGAGCTGGACGACGATGAGCACATCTGCATGTTGCGCTTCACCGGCGGCACGACTGGTCAGGGCAAATGCGCGATGTACTCGATCGACAATCTGATGGCTTGCCGCGACGGCGGTTTCAGCAACCCGGACTTCGGCTTCAACAGTCGCACGCGCATGTTGCACGTGGCACCGCTCTCGCATGGCACGCTGGTCGCGTTCATCCCGACTTTCTATGCCGGCGGCGGCAACCTGACGCTCAATCAGCTCGATCTCGAGCAATGGCGGCAAACGGTCGAACAGCAGCGCGTGACACATTCGTTCCTGGTGCCGACCGTGCTGTACCGTCTGCTCGAATTGCAGCGCGCCAATCCACGCGATTTCTCTTCGCTGAACACCCTGATCTATGGCGCCGCACCGATGAGTCCCGCCAAGCTGGAAGAACTGATCGCGTGCTTCGGTCCGATCTTCGCGCAGGTCTACGCCGCCACCGAAGTCCCGATGTTCGTGTCGACGCTCGACAAGGCGGAACACGAGATCGGACAGAAGATCGAGGGCGCCGTCGAACGTCTGTCTTCGGCCGGTCGGCCGACACCGGGCGTCGAAGTTTACGTGACCGATGAGCAGGGCAATCCGCTGCCAACCGGCCAACGCGGTGAAATCCGTATCCGCAGCCGAGCCATCATCAAGGGGTATTACAACAACCCGGAAACGACGGCGGCCGAGTTTGCCGACGAGTCCTGGAAGTCGGGCGACCTCGGCTACATCGACGAGGGCGGCTACCTGCACATCGTCGACCGTTTGAAAGACATGATCATCAGCGGCGGCTTCAATGTCTATGCGATCGAGGTGGAAGCGGCACTGGCATCGCACCCGGCCGTCATGATGTCTGCTGTAGTCGGCATTCCCCATCCCGAGTGGGGCGAGGCCGTGCACGCGGAAGTGATGCTGCGCGCCGGCGCCTCGGTCGACGCCGCCGAACTTATCGCGCACGCCAAGGAAAAGCTCGGCAGCTACAAGGCGCCTAAGTCGTTGGTGTTCGTCGAGCAGTTGCCGACCTCGGTGGTCGGCAAAGTACTGCGGCGCGCGGTCAAGGAAAAGTACTGGCAAAACATGCAGCGCAAGGTCAGCTAGACCGTTCCATTTGACGTGTAAGCAGGAATCAACTCATGGCCATACCATCCGCCCTCGACAAGAACCTCAAATTGCCGGCATCCGCGACACCTTCTGATTCCGTCCTTCATCACAAGCGGAGTATTCGATGAGAAGTATTCAGCTACGCGCGTTGGCGATTGCCATATTGACTCTGGCCGCGTCCAGCAACGCATGGTCGCAGTCGGGCCAGACTGCCAGTGTACCTACCGGTATGCCGGCTGCATCCGCTGCGGAAAGCGGAGTCGCTCCCGTCAGCACAAGGAAGGCCGATCGCGCGCTGCGCCGGAAGGTGTATGCCGCCATTGGCAAGCACAAGAAGATCAGCGCCGGCAATATCAGCATCGTCGCCAGAGGCGGCGCGGTGACGCTGAACGGCACGGTCACGGACGCTGCGCAGGTCAATGAGGTTGCGGAGATCGCGAAAGGGGTTCCAGGGGTCACCTCAGTGACCAACAAGCTGATCGTGCAAAAACCGTTTGGCGGTTCGTAAAAAGCTGGCAAATCGAGAGAAGTAAGCGCGAGGGTGCAAGAGCTTGCGGGTTCTGGCGTCGGAGTTGACCCGCCAAGGCCACCCGGTCGGAAACCCATACGCATCGACCTTTCTTACTCGCGTCTTTTCTCGGTTGGTCGACTGTGCAACAGGTACGGGTCAGGGATTCCGGGCACTCGCTGTAGCTGATGCAGATTTTCTCGCCGTTGATCACGAGGCAGTCTTGTTGCCTCGGAAGCCCTCGCCGGGCGCAGTTGGCGTTGAGGTGAAGCATCCGACGTGTTCAATAGGTACGGTGGTCGCAACAGGCCGCTTTAAAGCAAAAAAAACCGGAGACGCATTGACGTCCTCGTCCGCCTAAAGGCGGAGGATTCCCACAACTGGCGATGCACGTCCGCATCGGAGAATGTTCAACGCAGCGTTGGTATCACGATCATGCACGACACCACAGCCACTGCAGGTCCACTCTCTTATTCTCAGTCCCGCGATACCTTTCGGCCGCGTCGTGCTGTCTTTCGACCCGCACGCCGAACAGGACTGGGTCGAACCGCTTTCGTCCACTTCCTCGAACGTGGCTCCGTGCGCCGTCGCCTTGTAACGGAGTCTGTTTCGGAAGGACGACCAGGATGCGTCGTAGACGCTCTTCGCCATCCTGGTTCTGGCGAGTTTCACGGCCGACACGTTGCCGACCGCGATGTAATCGAAGCGCCGCACCAGATCGAGCGCGAGCTTGTGCTGGAAATCGGCGCGGGCATTGGCCACCTTGGCGTGCAGTTTTGCGATATGCCGCTTGTGCTTTCGCGCCCGTTGCGCTCTCGCCAGCTTGTCGGCCGCGCGCCGGCCGAACCGGTCATGGGGCAGCTTCTCGCCGGTCGAAAGTGTTGCGAAGTCTTTCAGACCGAGATCGATACCGACACCAGAACGGATCGGGCGAGCCGGAACATCGGGCATCTCGATCACGATGTTGAGGAACCAGTTGCCGCGCGCGTCCTGCGCGAAGTTGGTTCCGTCCTTGATCTTGCCTTCGGGAAGCGGGCGACTGTTGAATACGCGGAAGGTGTGGCCGGCAAAGCGAAACGCGTCGCCCTCGCGCTTCAGGTCACGGCCCTTCAGCGGCACCCAGCCCAGCGATTTCCTGCCGCGATAGCGCAGGTAAGGGCGGCGGTGCTGGCTGCGCGATTTCGCGTATTGCTCGCACGTTGCGTTGACCGTGCCGGAATGGATGCCGAGTTCCTTGCTGCTGCCGGTCGTCAGCACGTTCAGGTCGAACCCTGTCGGCCATTTTTTATTCCACTTGATCGCGTGCTTCTGCGTGTCGTTGCAGAAGTTCCAGACGTAGTTCACCGCACGGCTCTGCTGGTTCAGCAGTCCGTTGAGCGATTTCACCCGGTAGCGGTAGACAAGAATCATGCCGGCCATCCTAATCCGTGGAAGAAGCTGCCTGTCAAGAGCGCTCCTTTCCTCCCCGCCATGAATGTCGAGGTTTCTCGGAGCAACTGATGAAATTGAAATGGATCGCTGCGGCCGTTTTGGCGGCAACAGGTAGTGCAGTACACGCACAGTCTTCAGTGACGCTGTATGGTGTCATCGATTCCGGGATGTTGTATCAAAGCACGTCGGCGGCCTCGTTGAGCCCGACGGCGCCGAACCTTGGCAAGGTCTATCGCTACAAGGATGGCGGTATCTATGCGAGCGCCTGGGGACTCAAGGGATCAGAGGACATCGGTGGCGGGTATCACGTCAATTTCAAACTGCAAGGTGAGTTCGACAGCGGCACCGGCAAGTTCAACCTGGCCGATACGCCGGGCGCGGTGGCACAGTTCAACCAGATCGCGACGGTAGGCGTGTCGGGACCGTTCGGTACACTAAATTTCGGTCGACAGATCGTACCGATTGCCTATGCAATGGCCGAGACCGACGTACGGGGGGCTCACTATTTCGGCAGCACGCTGACTGCGTGGCTCGGCATGAACCAGGCCGCCGGCTGGCAGGGTATCAGCACCAATGCGCCAATCGGCGCGTTGTACGACAGCAATGCGATTGTCTATGAATCGCCGAAGTTCGCCGGCCTGTCCGCGGCACTCGAGTATGCGCCCGGAGGGGTGCCGGGCAGCTTCCAGGGAGGTACGCGGGAGTCCGCCGTATTGAAATACTCGAACTATGGCCTTCGTCTTGCGGCTGGCTACTACGTTGGCCACGACACGAACCCCGGCCCGACGACGGTGCCCACCGGACTGGCCAATAACCGCCTTCTCTACGTGGGCGCGCTATACACGTACCACGCATTCTCGGTTTCCGCATCGTATTCGAACGGCAGGAATCCGGCGCATTCCGACCTGGTCAACCTCGACCTGTATTCGGCCGGCCTCGGCTACCAGTTCTCGCCTGCCTTCAAGGTGACCAGTGGCGTGTACTACCTGAAGGACCGTAACAACTCGACCAACAAGTCGACTGAAGTTGCAGTCGGAGCGGAGTACAGCCTGTCGAAAGCGACGCTCGTCTACGGCCAGGTGGGGCATGTGAACAACCGGGGAACGATGAACCAGCCAATAACGTTTGGCCAGCCTGTGGCGCCGGGCGTGAGCACGACCGCGGCCATGCTGGGCATCCGTCACGCCTTCTAGCGACTGCGTCATCGCCAGGTTCGACGAAGGGGGGCACCGTGAGGTGGGACTGATTCACGTGATTGAGTTCGATTGGGCGCTGTCTGCATGAGGGGGATGGGCGCCGCAATGCCGACCAGAATGAAAGAGTCGCCTTGCCAATGAAGGCCTTGTCGTGAATCCAATCTCTCGCGTTAGTCTGGGTGTGCTTCACGGTGCAACCTGTGCAGCCTCCGCTTTCGCGGAGGTTGCGCAGTATCCAGATGGTTTCGCTCCCGAGGACGCGTGCCGGCGTCATGGTTGATCCGCGCGCGCGGCACACGGTGAGCGTCCACGCCGTTGCGCTCGATTGCGCGCAATCGCCAGCGAGTGGCTTGCGATGGCACTCGGCTGATCGGGGGCGACGAAGGAGGAATGAAAAACGGGGGGCTGCATTCCGCGAGCAATCTCAGACGTGCGCCGCAGCGCCGACCAGAGGGAAATCCGGGATGCTGCGCGGACCGGAGAATTGGCTCCACGGACCGGTGTGCGCACGATCTTCTCCCTATCATCGACCACCATGCATGACACCTCCCTCGACACTATCGATGACGATCCGTCGGGTACGCACCGGGTGCGCCGAACAACGTCGGTGCGGTCTCTTTGCCCTGTATCCCTGAGTCCGGCTACGTGTGTGCTCAAGCCACACGCTGTACGGGTGGACCTCATGGGAATTTGACTCCCTCGATCGACGCCATGGCACTTCTGTACCCATTCGCCCCTCCTTTGCCGCGCCACACTGTTGAGGTTGCAACCGGTGTGCGCTGGATCCGGCTGCCCATGCCGTTCAAGCTCGATCACGTCAACGTATGGGCCATAGACACCTCCGACGGCTGGGTGCTGGTAGACACCGGCCTGAACTCCCCTGACACCGTGGCGGACTGGTTGGCGCTAACGGCGCAGGGGCCGCTGTCGCGGCCGCTCCAGGGGGTGTACGCCACGCACATGCACCCGGATCACATCGGCTTGGCAGGGTGGTTCACGCGGCGCACCGGTGTGCCGCTGCACATGAGCCGCCTTGAATACCTGTCCTGCCGAGTATTGCATGCCGACACGAACCGCGAGGCCCCGCGCGACGGCGTGCAGTTTTGCCGGCGCGCCGGGTGGTCAGAGGCTGCCATCGAGGGCTATCGCAGCCGCTTCGGCAGCTTCGGCAAGCATATTCACGCGCTGCCCGAGAGCTATCGACGACTGCAGGACGGCCACCAGGTTCGGCTGGGCGAGCACGACTGGCGGATCATCACGACCGGTGGCCACTCGCCCGAGCATGTCAGCCTGTACTGCCCCGATCTGAAGCTGCTGATCTCCGGCGATCAGGCGCTACCGAAGATTTCGTCGAATGTGTCGGTGTTCGCCAGCGAGCCGCAAGCCAATCCGCTGCAGGAGTGGTACGAGTCGCTCGGCAAGCTAATGAACGGCGTGCCCAATGATGTGCTTGTGCTGCCTTCTCACAACGAGCCCTTCTACGGTTTGCATGAACGACTGGACTCGCTCAAATCCGGACAGGACCGTGCTATCGACCGACTGCGCCAATCGTTGGCGGCCGGGCCCCAACGGATCGTCGATGCGTTTGCCCCTCTGTTCGGCCGTCCCATCGGGGAACAGGATGCGCAGCAACTGAGTCTTGCGACCGGCGAAGCGGTGGCCTGCATGAACTACCTCATTGCCACGCGCGTGGTGAAGTGTGTGGTGGATGACGACAACGTCGCCTGGTATTCCCTGGTAGCTTGAAGCGGAGACATGCTTCGAATTGTTGAATCGCCCCACTAGCCGGGTATTGATTGACCCCTTGCGTTCTCCCGTGTCGCCGGCGCCACGGCGATCCGGGGCTACACCTTCAGAAGGAATCATCGTCCTATGCCTCATCCCATTTCCTCTTTGGGCGCGGTTCACACCGTTGTCAGCCTGGTGACGGTCGCCGCAGGTCTCTATGGCTTTGCCCGATATCGAAAGATCGATAGCACAACCCGGTCCGCCAGGATTTACGTGGCGGGGATGGTGGTATCCGTGTTCACATCGTTTGGTTTGTCCAGTACCGGCGGCTTCAATGTCGGGCATGCACTCGGCATCTTGGCGCTACTCGCAACATTGGGCGGACTACTCGTCCCGCGAATCAAAGCCTTGGGGCCCGCGCGGCTGTACCTGTCCCAGTTCGCATTCACGTTCAGCTTCTTTCTGCTGTTGGTCCCCGGGATCAACGAGACGCTGACACGACTGCCAGTTGGTCATCCCCTCGCGAATGGCCCTGAATCCCCAATCGTGCGAGGATCACTCGCCGTGTGGCTAGGTGTTTTTGTGCTGGGATCGATGTTGCAGCTTTTTTTGCTTCGTTCGAGCCGCAGCCGGACATGAATTTGCGGAGGTCATTCCCTCGAATAGCGACTTCCTCATCACCATGTTCGACGAATGGGTACACCGTGACGTGGAACAGATTCACGTGATGAACTTCGATCGGGCGCTGTCTGCATGAGGGGGCTGGGCGGCACAATGCCGCCTAGAATGAAAGGGCCGCCTTGTTAAAGGAGGGCCCTGTCATGAACCAAATCTCTCGCATCGGTCTGGGTGTGCTTCTCGGTGCAACCTGTGCAGCCTCTGCTTTCGCGGAGGTAGCGTCGGTTCCATATGATCAATCGACCCCGAAGACGCGCGCCGACGTCATCGCGGATCTGCGCGCCTGGATGGCTGCCGGCTATGATCCGAGCGACTGGATCAATTATCCCGAGAATGCGCTGCGCGCTGCCCGGATCGTGGCGGAGCGACGCGCGCAGGCCGCGGGGGCCGGCGGCGCAACGAACATTCGCCAATAGCTGCGGCAATGGGCTGGTAGCCGGTACAGCGAGCCGGTTTCGACCGGGTTGTCGGTGGCGCTTTGGGGGTCGCGATCGTGGCTGCGTTTGCTCGCAAATGCAGAGGGCGCGAGCAGGCAAAGCGGATCGCGATCGTGGGTGCATTTGCCCCGAAACTCTGCACCTTGAATTTGCGTTTGCAGCAAACCATACTCTGTCGCATTGGCACGCTTCCTGGTGAATTCCGATGAGCCACGACGACTCGCAAGGTGCGTGGCAGACCGATGGCCACGGCCACGAAGGCAGTGCATTGTCGGATCTGGACTTGCGTGTGCGCGCGCTGGAATCCCTGCTGGTGGAAAAGGGATACGTCGATCCGGCTGCGCTTGACATCCTGATCGAGACCTACGAGAGCAAGATCGGTCCGCATAACGGTGCTCGCGTCGTCGCTCGGGCCTGGTGCGATCCCGGATACAGGCAGTGGCTTCTGACGGATGCCAGTGCGGCCATAGCGTCCCTCGGCTACACGGGCAGGCAGGGAGAGCACATGGTGGTTCTGGAGAACACGCCAGGCGTGCACAACATGGTGGTCTGCACGCTTTGCTCATGCTATCCATGGCCCGTCCTCGGGCTGCCGCCTGTCTGGTACAAATCGGCACCCTATCGGTCGCGCGCGGTCATCGACCCGCGCGGTGTATTGGAGGAATTCGGCGTCATGTTGGCAGCGGACATCGAGGTTCGCGTATGGGACTCGACTTCCGAGGTTCGCTATCTGGTTATGCCGATGCGTCCGCCCGGTACCGATGGCATGAATGAGGATGCACTCGCCCAACTCGTCACGCGCGATTCGATGATCGGTACGGGGTTACCCAAGGCGCCTGACGAGTGGACAGGAGCAGTCCGATGAACGGCGCACAGGACCTCGGTGGCATGCAGACGTTCGGACCCGTTCAGCCGGAGCCCGATGAGCCGCCTTTTCACGCAGGCTGGGAACGTCGCGTTCACGCTCTGACGCTGGCGATGGGTGCTACCGGCAAGTGGAACATCGACATGTCCCGCGCCGCTCGCGAAAGCCTGCCGCCCGCGCAATATCTCGCCAGTACTTACTACGAAAAATGGTTCGAGGGCCTCAAGACGCTGCTGATCGAAACGGGCCTTGCCACTGCCGAAGAAATCGAAGGGGGCAAGTCGTTGACTGCGGCGGCGCCCGTCGCGCGTGTTTTGACTGCCGGCCACGTGGGCGCGGCGCTGGCGCGAGGCAATCCGGTTGACCGTCCGGCGCTCGCAGAAGCACGCTTCGCGGTCGGCGACATGGTGCGCACCCGCCTGATGAATCCTGTCACGCACACCCGGTTGCCGCGTTATTGTCGTGGCAAGCAAGGGCAGGTTGTTGCACGACATGGCGCGCACGTGTTTCCCGATACCAACGCGATCGGCGAGGGCGAGCAACCGCACTGGCTCTACACGGTGCGCTTCGAAGCCATTGAACTCTGGGGGCCCGATACGACCGCGTCATCGGTCTGCGTCGACTGCTGGGAACCGTATCTCGAGGCCGCGAGCGCGGGCAGCGTGACATGACTCGAAGGAAGACGCCGCCATGGGAGGAATACACGCGCTTGCCGGCCATGCGTCACGGCAGCGCCGATCCGGCTTTTAGTGCACCATGGCAAGCCGCGGCATTCGCAATGACGCTTGCACTGCACGAACGCGGCCTGTTCACGTGGGCGGAGTGGACGGTTCATTTGAGCAGCGCGATACGCGATGCTCAGGCGACTGGCGACCCGGACCGCGGGGACACGTACTACGAGCACTGGCTGACGGCACTCGAACGCATCGTCACGGAAAAGGGATATGTAACGGTTGATGCGTTGCTGCAACGTCGGGACGCATGGGACGAAGCTGCCCGGCGAACGCCGCACGGCGTGCCGATCGAACTGCGGTGATGGTGTCCTGAGGTTCGCCCGTCGCCTGGCTGGCACTGCTGAAAGACCCGAAAACAATCCCCCGCCGGAACCTCGAACGTTTGCTCGAGCGCATCCTGCAGGCTCCTTGAAATCGCCGTCAACCAGTTGGCGGATTTTCCGCAAGGAAGGGCAATTCGTGCGTATGGTACCTGGATAGGGCAGGTGCAGCTGGCAGTGCTGCTCATCGGTGTCTCGTAGTACAGCTTGCCGGCGCGCGGTGCCCGGCACCGCTACGTTTTTCAGCGGCGATCAACGTCGATCTTCTTGACCATCGATCTGCGCGGTGCGATCAGCGCGGTAACCGCTAGAATTGCGGTTTTAGCCCGGAATGCACCCATGTCCTTCGCCTCGCTTGGCCTGATCGATCCCTTGCTGCGTAATGTGCAGGACCTCAATTACCAGACACCTACGCCGGTGCAGGTCAAGGCGATTCCTGCTGTGCTCAATGGCAAGGACGTCATGGCGGCGGCACAGACCGGCACAGGCAAGACGGCGGGTTTTGCGCTTCCGCTGTTGCAACGGCTGGTGCAACACGGCCCGGCCGTATCCAGCAACCGCGCGCGTGTTCTGGTGCTGGTGCCCACGCGCGAACTGGCTGAACAAGTGCTGCAAAGCTTTATCGCTTACGGCAAAGGCCTCGACTTGCGATTTCTGGCCGCCTACGGCGGTGTGAGTATCAACCCGCAGATGATGAAGTTGCGCAAGGGCGTGGATGTGCTCGTTGCCACGCCGGGCCGTTTGCTGGATCTCAATCGCCAGAACGCGGTGCAGTTCGATCAAGTACAGACGCTGGTGCTGGATGAAGCGGACCGCATGCTGGATCTGGGCTTTGCGCGCGAACTCAACGCCGTCTTTGCTGCGTTGCCCGCTCAGCGCCAGACCCTGCTGTTCTCTGCCACGTTTTCCGATGATATCCGCGCCATGGCGGCGAGCATTCTGCGCGGCCCGGTCAATATCAGCGTCAGCCCGCCCAATGCGACGGCCAGCAAGATCAAGCAGTGGGTGGTGCCGGTGGATAAAAGGAACAAGCCCGAGCTCTTCATGCACCTTGTGGCCGAGAACAACTGGGAGCACGCGCTGGTGTTCGTCAAGACCCGCAAAGGCGTGGATTACCTGGCGGCCATGCTGGATGAAGCGGGCTATGCGGTCGACACCATCCACGGCGACAAACCGCAACCCGCGCGCCTGCGTGCGCTGGAGCGCTTCAAGACGGGCGAAGTCGACATGCTGGTGGCCACCGATGTGGCTGCACGCGGGCTGGATATCGATGACCTGCCGCTGGTGATCAACGTCGATCTGCCGATCGTGGCGCAAGACTATGTGCACCGTATTGGCCGTACCGGCCGCGCGGGCGCCAGCGGCGTGGCGGTGTCCCTTGTGTGTGCCGATGAAGCGCCGCAACTGGCAGCGATTGAAGCGCTGATCCGGCAAACGCTGCCCCGTGAAGAAGAGCCGGGTTTTGAAGCCGAACACCGCGTGCCGGAAACCAGCGCAACGGGCCAGATTATCAAGAAACCCAAAAAGCCCAAGAAGCCCAAAGTGCCGCAAGCTGCGCCGGGCGCCATGCCGGTGCTCGGCAAGAAACCGCGGCCGCAAAGCGGCGAAAACACACGCAAGCCTGCGGCGCAGCGCGCTGTAGCCGCAGGTAAAGGCACAAGTTTGTCCGGCGGTAACCCATTCAGCGTGCAAAAGCCACGCAGCAAACCCGCCAGCAAGCCAGCTGCGGGTTCACGCAAGCCGGCTGGCAAACCCGCTGGTGGCCGCGGTAAACGTCAACCCTGATCCGTGGGGATGAGTCACGCCGGTCCTGGAACAGGCTGGCGGTTTGCGGCCCGCTGGCAGGCAGCGGCGTGGCTTCGGCGTCCATTAGGGCGGCGGATGACGGCGCACTGAATCCAGGATCCGTAACAACTTCGGGGCCGCTGCCGTTCGCATAGGCGTCGACGACGTCTATGCGAGGCTATCGGGAGCAAGTCGTAAAACCCGTGCGGGTGCCGCCCTGAAGCTCGGACTGTGTGCATCGGCGGCAATCGTGTGAGGCGTCACGTCGTGTGCCGCCAACGCTTCAGCTGATGCCCAGCGCTCGATCAAGACAAAGCTATTGTCGTCACCGACGACAGCATGAAGGTCGTACTGGAGACAACCTTGTTCCGCTCGCACTATCGGCGCTAACTTTTCGTAGGCCGCGATTTGCTCGTGGCCTTTCCCGGGAATGGTTTGAATCGAGATAACAAGCATCACCTCGAGGTCGCTACTTCGGCTGTGGTGATTTACTTCGCCCATGACGACTCCGTGCTGGTGTGATACCGACGAAAGACGATCAGCCGTAAACGCGAAAGGCCCCGTCTTTTGCCGGCGGGGCCCTTGAGGATATGCAACGACGAAGATTACCGCGTGCGCATCAAGGACGACCCACCGTTGCCGATGGTCGTCGTTGTAATGACGGTCGCGAAAGGAATCAGATTGCGTTGCATGTTGGTACCGTACCTCATGCGGCGGAGGCTCGTCAACTCTACCGGTGCACGAAAAATCTTCTGGCGGTTCAGTTGCTGCTCGGACTTACAAAGCTCGAAACACTGTCCGATACCTTGGCATTGAGGTAGACGACGCTCCGGAAATGGCGGAGCAGACTGACGTTTAAAGGCTCAACGGCCTGCAAGCGGTCGCTCGCAGGCCGTTGAGCGTCAGTCGCGGAATTTCTCCGATAGGCCGCTTGCCGCCAAAAGGAAACGGTCATACCTGTTTCCATCGGTAGTTGTGGGCAAGCAAGCCTTGCTTACGAGCGAGGCCGCCCTTGAGGGCGTGATGTCGACGTTCCCCTGTTGTGTCAAACACAGCCACATTGGGCGTTTCCATGTGACTGAACGAGGGTGAGGAGGCTCATACGGCCATGCCAAGGTCCGCAAAGTTGGTCATTGTTGCGTCACAAGCTCGCGCAAGCTGCAAATCGTGACTCGAAAAGAAGACTACGCGGTCTTTAGCCAACGTCTTGAATAAATCGATAAGCACGGCACGCGTTGCTGCGTCGAGCCCGCTGCCGGGCTCGTCGGCGATGATGACCGTGGGCTCGCCCAGTGTGGTCGCCGTCGAGAATATTTTCTTGCGGGTGCCGAGCGACATTTGCTCGAAGCGCTTGTTCAGGTGCCCGGTGAGACCGAAGCGGTCCGCGAGATCAAGCGTGCGGCTGTTCAGCTGCGCAGTCGTGCAACCGCTGGTGCCGCTATCGTGCCACGTTGGCCGCAGCGCAACAACAGCACCGGTCTTTCGTCCATGTGGCGACGCGTATCGCTTTGATGTGATGGGGTGATCGTCTCGTGTCGTCCCAACAGCGGTCGTTTGGAAATGCCGCTTGAACGGCGAATTCGGGGTTGCGGATTCAACCGATCCCGCCTCTCGCCATTTTCTAGCTTCGCGACTCCAGTGCGATACGCATCGCCAATCCGGCCAACACAGTGCCCATCAACCAGCGCTGAACCAATGCCCAGGCCGGCCGGCCGGCGAGAAATACAGCAACGGAACCGGCCATGCTCGCGATCAGAGCGTTGACGCTAACGCTTACCGCGATCTGCACGCAGCCGAGTGCCAGTGATTGCGCGAGCACGCTACCATGTCCCGGTGAAATGAACTGGGGCAGTAGTGACAGATACATCACCGCGATCTTCGGATTCGCGAGGTTCGTGACGAAGCCCATCGTGAAGAGCTTTCGGCGGCTGTCGTGCGGCAACTGCCGGATCTGAAATGCCGAGCGACCGCCCGGCTTGAGCGCCTGCCAAGCGAGGTACAACAGGTACAATGCGCCAGAGAATCGCAACGCGTCGTACGCGTACGGCACGGTCAGCACAAGCGCGGTGATGCCTAGCGCCGCACAAGACATATAGAACACGAACCCCAGTGCAATGCCGCCGAGCGACAGCAGACCGGCACGGCGGCCTTGGCAGATCGAACGCGAAATCAGGTAGATCATATTCGGGCCGGGCGTCAGGACCATGCCGAGCGACAAGAGTCCGAAAGCAAACAGAGTGGGCAAGGCCGGCACGGCGGTCTCCTTCGGGGCAGCGAAGTCAGGTTGACGAGTTCCGTGCAATGTATTGCATCTCGGCCGCCTCTGGTGTGAATAAACTGCAAGCTGCATATGAGCGCTTTTCATCGCGCCTGCGACTCGCTACTTCGCCTTTTTCGCCCGCGTCCTGGTCGCGTTTCCTGCTCTGACACGTTGAGCTGCGGCGAGCCTGACAAATTCATTGGTCACCACATTGTCAGTCGTGTTCCACGACAGCCGTACGGAACGATGCAATCTCGGTGATAGCTCCAGCACCTGGCCCCCGAACGGCGTGTAAGTCAGCGTGATGCGCGGGACGATCGACACGCCCATGCCGGCCTCCGCCATTGAAAGAATGGTGCGCATCTCGACCACATTGAAGGCGGCACGAAGTTGCGCGCCACTACGCGCGAAGTAGTCTGCGATCAATGGCCCGCAACCTGCCTTCGAGAAAATGAACGGCAACGCAGACAACTGTTTTGCCGACACGCTCTTGCGGCCGTCGAACGTACCGGCCGCCGCTACCGCGACAAAATTCTCATCGAGCAGCAGAAAATTGCTCGTGAACGTTTTCGTGCCCGCCACAACGCCGACGTCGGCGGTACCGTCCTCGATCCATCCTTCGACTTCCGTATCCGTGCCTTCGAGCAGCACTGCCGTCACCCCCGGATGCAACTCTTTCAACGCCTCGAGTGCGGGCACGACGAACGCCAGGGATACGCTCGGCAGCGAGGCGACCACTAGCCGCCCTTCAAGCTTGCCGCGCGACAGGCTGAACTGCTGGCGCAGCGTTTGCGCTTCTCGCACCACATTTCGGATGTACGGCCATAGACGTTCGCCGGCTGCAGTCAACACGACCGGCTGCCGGTCACGCATAAGCAGCTTGATCTGCGTGATGTCCTCCAGTTCGGTCAAAGCATGACTGATCGCAGATTGACTGCGACTGAGCCGGTCGGCGGCAGCCGTAAGCGAGCCGAGTTCGACCACGGCGGCGAGTGCCTGCAACTGAGCAAGCGTCATCTGAACTCCTTGTACCGGTGCACGTATGTCATGCATGAAATGCGGAAACGTCATGAATTATATTGAACGGACGCGCCGGTACAGGAAGCCGTACCGCGCCCGTGAGAATTGGCGCCGTACATGTGCTCCGGAAGGCGGCGCACGTGGGAACTGAAGGTCCGTTATCGCGAAGGCTGACTGGCTGATGCGGATCGGACAGCGACATCCACACAAACCTGCGAAGAACCGTTTCTTGTGCGGGAACGCTCATCGAGCATGCGCCGCCGGCTGCCCTTGCGCGCCCGGATCCAGCAGGTTCGTATCGAAGTTGCACGACTGCGCGGCAAGCCGCGCGATCTCGGCATTCAGCGAATGCGCGCGCTCTGCGCGGTGCAGCGCGACGTAGCGGACGGGCGGTAGCGCGGGCCGCGTCCGCACGACGTCGAGCGCGCCGCATGCGACCAGGTGCGCAACGCACGCCTTCGGCAGGTAGCTGACGCCGAGGCCCGACAGCGTCAGGCCGATCTGCGCGATCAGGCTGTTGCTCGTCAGGATCCGCTGCATGCCGACGCCGTGTTCCTGCAGAAAGCGCGTGTAAAGGTAGCCCGTGCCCGACAGGCCGCCTTGCAGGATCAGCGGAAACTGCGCGATATCCGCGAGCGCCGTGACCGTCTTCCGGTTCGGCGCGAGTCCGGCCGCGCACATCCACGCGTTGTCGACTTCGCCGACCGGCGTCGCCGCGAACGACTCGGTGGCGTGGATCTGCGGCACCACGATGAGGTCGATCGTATCGGCGGCGAGGCGGTCGCGGAGCGCCGCGTTCAGATCCACCTCCGCTTCGACGCGCACCTTCGGATACGCGGACTGGATCGCCGCGATCAGGCGCGGCAGCCACGTCAGCGCAGTCAGTTCCGTCACACCGATCCGCACCTGCCGCACCAGTGCTTCCTTTGAACTGATCCGTTCGACGATCTGGTCGCGCCGTTCGAGCAGCTCCTTCGCATGGTCGAACAATTCCTCGCCCTTGTCGGTGAGCCGCGCGCTGCGGTGCGTGCGGTCGAACACCGTGAGGTCGAACGCCCGTTCGAGTTCCTGGATGCGTTTCGACACGGCCGATTGCGTCGTGTTGAGCCGGCTCGCCGCCGCTTCGAACGAGCCGAGCTGCACGATCCAGTACAGCGCCTCCATCTGTTTGAACGTCAGCATCGCCCGTCGTCCTTCGCATGCGGAAAAGCGATAGTTTCTCATATAAAAAAATCGCTTTTTTCGTTCATTTCGGCTGCTTATGGTTTCGACGTCGTATCGCCCGCCGTGGGCGCCGGACGAAACGCGGGCGCCGCATTGTCGGCTTTCCCGTGTTCCGTCCCACGCCGAGCGGTCCGGTCGAGCGAGCGCATTCGCCAGAAAACGCGCCGCACGCTGCCCGACATTCAACCGAATGAACCCCTGGTTTGGAGAGAGCATGGACACCGTCATCGAAACCCCGCCCGTCCCGCACGCCGAGCGCAAGCCGCGCGTCGGCCTTGCGTGGCAGATCGTCATCGGCCTTGTCGTCGGCATCGCGACAGGGCTCGTGCTGAACCGCTTTCCGTCGTTGCGCGACGCGGCCGTCGCGGGATTCCTGCAGCCGGCCGGCGACATCTTCATCAAGCTGATCAGGATGATCGTCGTGCCGATCGTGTTCACGAGCATGGTGATCGGCATCGCGGGCGTCGGCGACGGCAAGTCGCTCGGGCGCATCGGCCTGAAGACGCTCGTCTACTTCGAGGTCGTCACGACGATCGCGATCGTGCTCGGGCTCGTGATCGGCAACGTGCTGCAGCCGGGCGTCGGCACCGACATGTCGCAACTCGGGCATGCCGACATTTCGCGCTATCAGCAGGCGACGCAGCAGGTGCAGGCCCATCACGGGCTGATGGCGCTGCTGCTCGGCGTGATCCCGGACAACATCGTCGCGTCGATGGCGAAGGGCGACCTGCTGCCGGTGATCTTCTTTTCGCTGCTGTTCGGGCTCGGGCTGCAATCGGTGCCGGACGAATACCGCAAGCCCGTGCTCGCGACGCTGAAAGGCATCGCCGATGCGATGTTCAAGGTGACGAACATGGTGATGCGTTATGCACCGATCGGCGTGTGCGCGCTGATCGCGGTGACGGTCGCGAGCTTCGGCTTCGGGTCGCTGCTGCCGCTCGTGAAGCTCGTCGCGGTGACCTATTTCGCGATCCTGCTGTTCGCGGTCCTCGTGCTCGGCGTCACCGCGCGGCTGTTCGGCTTCCGCATCCTCACGCTGCTGCGCGTGATCAAGGACGAACTGATCATCGCGTTCTCCACCTGCAGCTCGGCGACCGTGCTGCCGCAGCTGATGAAGAAGATGGAGGACTACGGCGTGCCGAAGAGCATCACGACGTTCGTGGTGCCGACCGGCTACACGTTCAACCTCGACGGCGCGTCGATCTATCTCGGGATCGGCACGCTGTTCGTCGCGCAGCTCTACGGCGTGCACCTCGGCTGGCAGGAGCAGATCCTGCTGACGCTGACGATGGTCGTCACGTCGAAGGGGGCGGCGGGCGTGCCGGGCTTCATGTTCGTGATCCTGCTCGCGACGCTTGCGAGCGCAGGGCTGCCGCTCGAAGGCCTCGCGTTCATTGCCGGCGTGGACCGCGTGATGGACATGGGGCGCACCGCGCTGAACGTGGTCGGCAACGCGCTTGCGCCGCTCGTCATCGCGAAGTGGGAACGCCAGTACGACGCGGAAAAGGGGCGCGCGTATCTCGCGTCGCTGGACGCGTGACGCGGGCCGCACGACACATCCCGACAATCATTCGAAGCAAACAGGAGCAATCCAGATGAGCAGTACCCGTGGAGCATTCTTTCCCGACGCGCTGATGCGGGAAATCAGGTCGCGCTTCCTTCATGTCGATCACGATCTCGACGGACGCGAACGCCTGTTCTTCGACAACGCGGGCGGATCGTTCCGCCTGAAGGCGGCCGTCGATGCGTTTGCGCGGATCGACGCGCTGCCCGATTGCCCGGAGCGCATTCACGCGCGCGCGCTCGATCTCCAGGCGATCCAGTCGCGTGGCGAGGCCGACGTCCGCACGATCCTGAACGCGCAGGGCGGTACCGTCCATGCGTCGCTGACCGCGTCGGGCGCGATGTTCGACATGGTGCGCGCGATCATGGAGAACGTGCCGGGGACGAACGCCGTCACGACGATCCTCGAGCATCCGTCGTCCTACGACGCGATGGCGTACTACGCGGACCGGACCGGAAAGACGCTGCGTGTCGCGCCCAGCAATCCTGAGACGGGCGGCGTGGACGTCGATGCGATCGTCTCGCTCGTCGACGCGGATACCGCGCTGCTCAGCGTGATGTTTGCATCGAACATCTCCGGCGCGAAATTCGACATCGCGACGATCGTCGCGCGGGCACGCGAGAAGAAGCCGGACCTGTTCATCGTCGTCGACGCGGTCCAGCATGCACCGCACGGCATCGTCGACCTGCAGGAAACGCCCGTCGACGGCATCAACTTCGCACCGTACAAGTTCTTCGGCTGCCGGGGCTCCGGCATGTCGTGGCTGTCGCCGCGCGCGGCGGCGCTGCCGCATCACCGGCTTGCCGCGAAGCAGGCGGGGGTCTGGGAGCTCGGCAGCCCGGCGCCCGCGCAGTTTGCGGTCGTCACGGCGATCGTCGATTACGTTGCCTGGATCGGCCGGTATTTCAGCGACACGGACGACCGCCGCACGCTGTTCGTCGAAGGCATGCACCGGATCGAACTGCATGAACGCGCGTTGCTGGCAGCACTGCTCGACGGTCACGGCGGCCGCCGCGGGCTCAGGGCGATCGACGGTGTCGAAGTCTACTGGGACCATGACGACCTGACGAAGCGCGACCTTATCGTCGGCATCGGCTTCGCGAACCTCGAGCCGACGCAGGCCGTGCGCGAATACGAACAGCGCGGCGTGATCGTCTACGAACGCGTCGCGTCGAGCGTGTATTCGGGACGGATGCTGAAGTCATTCAATCTCGACGGCGCGGTGCGGATTTCGCCGCTGCACTGTCATGCGCCCGAGGATATCGAACGCTTCCTTGCGGTGACCGAATCGCTCGCGGCACGCTGACCACACGGCCCGGATTTCCGGGCCGTGTCGCATTCGGGCGCCGGAACGCGAGCGGACCAATAGGATCGGGCTATGGCCGGCAGAGTCAATCGATAGTTGTGGACGTGCGCGATTGCGCGTGTAATGGCCTGCGATATTGCACGATGCCAACGAGTCCATGGAGGAGCAACGCGTGAAAGTTGTCGTAGCAGTGAAACGAGTGGTCGATTACAACGTGAAGGTCCGCGTGAAGTCGGACAACACGGGCGTCGACATCGCGAACGTGAAGATGTCGATGAACCCGTTCGATGAAATCGCCGTGGAAGAAGCGGTGCGCCTGAAGGAAGCGGGCGTCGCGACTGAAGTGGTCGCGGTGTCGGTCGGTGTTGCGCAGGCGCAGGAAACGCTGCGCACGGCGCTGGCGATCGGTGCGGACCGCGCGATCCTCGTCGAGTCGAACGACAGCGTCGAGCCGCTGGCCGTCGCGAAGATCCTGAAGGCGCTGGTCGACAAGGAACAGCCGCAACTGGTGATCCTCGGCAAGCAGGCGATCGACGACGATTCGAACCAGACCGGCCAGATGCTGGCTGCGCTGGCTAACCTGCCGCAGGCGACGTTCGCATCGAAGGTCGTTGTAGCCGACGGCAAGGCGACGGTTGCGCGTGAAGTCGACGGCGGCGCGGAAACGCTGTCGCTGACGCTGCCGGCGGTCGTGACGACCGACCTGCGCCTGAACGAGCCGCGCTACGTGACGCTGCCGAACATCATGAAGGCGAAGAAGAAGCCGCTCGAGACCGTGAAGCCGGAAGAGCTTGGCGTGGACGTCACGCTGCGCCTGAAGACGCTGAAAGTGGCGGAGCCGCCGAAGCGCGCAGCCGGCGTGAAGGTGCCGGACGTGAAGACGCTGGTCGAGAAGCTGAAGACCGAAGCCAAGGTGCTGTAAGAGGGAGCGGAAAGAAAATGACGATTCTGGTTATTGCGGAACACGACAACGCGTCGATCAAGGCAGCGACGCTGAACACGGTGACTGCTGCGCACGAGGTTGCCCAATCCGTCGGCGGCGACATTCACGTGCTGGTCGCGGGTCACAATGCGCAGGCGGCTGCGGATGCGGCGGCGAAGATTGCAGGCGTCAGCAAGGTCCTGCTGGCCGACGCACCGCAACTGGCCGCAGGCCTCGCGGAAAACGTCGAGGCAACCACGCTGAACATCGCGAAGGACTATTCGCACATCCTGGCGCCGGCAACTGCCTATGGCAAGAACATCGCGCCGCGTATCGCCGCGAAGCTGGACGTTGCGCAGATCTCCGACATCACGGCGGTCGATTCGGCCGACACGTTCGAGCGCCCGATCTATGCGGGCAACGCAATCGCGACGGTGCAATCTTCAGATCGGATCAAGGTGATCACGGTGCGTTCGACGGGCTTTGACCCGGTTGCAGCGGAAGGCGGCAGCGCAGCGGTCGAGAAGATCGAAGCGGCAGCCGACGCAGGAGTCTCGCAATTCGTGAGCCGTGAAGTGACGAAGCTGGACCGTCCGGAGCTCACCAGCGCGAAGATCATCGTGTCGGGCGGCCGTGGCCTCGGCAGCGGCGAGAACTACACGAAGGTGCTGGAGCCGCTGGCGGACAAGCTTCAAGCGGCACTCGGCGCATCGCGCGCGGCAGTCGACGCGGGCTACGTGCCGAACGATTACCAGGTCGGCCAGACCGGCAAGATCGTTGCGCCGCAGCTGTACATCGCGGTCGGCATCTCGGGCGCGATCCAGCACCTGGCCGGAATGAAGGATTCGAAGGTGATCGTCGCGATCAACAAGGATCCCGAAGCCCCGATCTTCAGCGTGGCCGACTACGGACTCGAAGCCGACCTGTTTCAGGCGGTGCCGGAACTGGCCGATGCCTTGCAATGACGAAGCGGAGGCCGAACTGACATGACCCAGCAAAGTCACCCGGCAGGCAACGGGGCGTTCTCGCCCCAGTCCTATCTTTTCGTGCCGGGCAGCCGGCCCGACCGCTTCGATGCTGCGTGCTCGAGCGGCGCCGACGCCGTCATCGTCGATCTCGAGGACGCGGTCGAACCCGCGAAGAAGGACGCGGCGCGCGCGACCGTCGCGGCGTGGGTCTCGCGCGCGCGGCCGGTGCTCGTGCGCATCAACGGCCGCGGCACGCCGTGGTTCGACGACGATGCGCGGCTCGCCGCACTCGACGGCGTCGCGGGCATCGTGCTGCCGAAGGCCGAGCACCCGGACGACGTGATTGCCGTCGTGTCGCGCGCGCAGCGCAAGGTGCCCGTGTTTCCGCTGATCGAGACCGCGCAGGGCATGTGGTCGGCGATGGAGATCGCCAAGGCGCCATGCGTGAAGCGCCTGATGTTCGGCACGCTCGATTTCATCGCCGAGATGGGCACGGACGACGATCGCGACGCGCTGAATCCGTACCGCGCGCAACTCGCGCTCGTGTCGCGCGTGGCCGGCCTCGACCAGCCGGTCGACGGCGTCACGCCCGACATTCAAGACGCCGGGCGTCTGGCAACCGACGCGCGGAACGGCAAGCGGCATGGCTTCGGTGCGAAGCTGTGCATCCATCCGAAGCAGATCGCGACCGTTCACGCATGCTACGGTCCCGACGAGCGCGACCTCGCATGGGCGGCGCGTGTGATCGATGCGGTATCGAACGCGGAGGCCGGCGCGATTACCGTCGAAGGCAAGATGGTCGATCGCCCGGTCGTGCTGCGCGCCGAGCGCCTGCTGGCGCTTGCCGCGCATCGTCGCCCGACGGCGCCCGTGTAACGGCCGACGCCGCGCGCGGATGACCGTGCGCGTGTGAACCATGACGATGGCCCACAGGCCGCAATGTCCGTCGGGGTGCCTTGAACAGCAAACGGGGCGCCGGCGTGCACTTCACCCCAAAGGTTGATCTTGGATCCAACCTTTGGGGTGTTTTTCATGACGAAATGAGATGAGCGTTTCCGGCATCGCGTGGTCCAGGCGTACCTGACTGGAGAGACTGGTACCAGAACGCTTGCTCAGCGTGACTCAGCGTGACTCAGCGTGACTCAGCGTGACTCAGCGTGACTCAGCCTGTCTCAGCGCGCGGTACCGCCCGCCGCTTCCGGTGCGGCATCGCTCGCCGTCGGCGCGATGTCCTCCAGCGCGTGCCGGCTCGTTTCGATGCGCAACAGCGCGATGCCGGCACACAACGCGACGAAGATCGCGCTGACCAGCGCGATCACGCCGCCGACGCCGAACGCGTGATACAGCGTGAGCGCGAGATACGGCGTCGCAATCGACGCGGCGCGGCCGGCCATGCCCGCGAAGCCCGTGCCGCGCAGGCGCAATTCGGTCGGGAACAGTTCGGGAATGAAGCCGAACAGCCCGAGCGTCGTGACCGTGTAGATGCTCGTGACGAGACAGAAGCCGACGACGATGATCGCCGCCGGTTCGCGCAGCGACACGTAGATCCAGCCGAGCACGATGCTGACGAGCGCCGCGGAGATGATGCCTCGCGCGCGGCCGATCCGGTCCGCGATGAGATACCCGCACACGCCGCCGACCGGCGACCCGATCGACATCAGCAGCACGAAGCCGAGCGACTTGACGATCGACAGGCCTTCGGACACGAAGAACGTCGGCAGCCACGCGATGAAGCCGTACAGCCCGATGTTGACGGCAATGGCCGTCAGCGCCGCGACGAGCGCGCGGCTGCGCATGCCGGGCGCGAACAGCGCGCGCAGCGGCACTGCGCCGACATTCAGGTCGATGGTGCGCGACACCGGCGGCAGGGTACCGACCTGCGACGCCACTTCGCGCTCGATCGCCTGCAGCGTGCGTTCGGCTTCGTCGAGCCGTCCGACGGATTCGAGCCAGCGCGGCGACTCGGGCATCCGGTGGCGCAGGAACCAGACGACGAGCGCACCGGCGCCCGCGATCGCGAACATGTAGCGCCAGCCGAGATTCGGAATCACCCAGTAGCCGATCGCGAGCGCGAAGAACAGCCCGCTGTTGATGATGATCGCGAGCAGCGACACCCATTTGCCGCGCGTGGCTGGCGGCACGAATTCCGCGAGCGTGCCGGCCGCAACGACGAGCTCGGCGCCGAGCCCGATACCCATGATGAAGCGCAGCACGATCAGCCATTCGATGCCCGGCGCGAAGCAGGCAGCGATCGACGCGAGGCCGAAGATCGCCAGGTTGAGCTGGTACGAATAGCGGCGCCCGAGCCGGTCGCCGATGTAGCCGGACAATCCCGCGCCGATCATCATCCCGACGAAGGTGGCCGACACGAACGCGGCGCCCGTGCGGAGGTCCGCGAAGCCGGTTTTCACCATCGCGGCGACGGCGCCGTTGGCGAGGTACAGGTCGAACGCGTCGAGAAACGCGCCACCTGCGATCAGGCCGAGGATCTTCCAGTGAAAGCGGGATACGGGCAAACGGTCAAGCCGGCCAGCGGCGTTGACGATCGATGTCATGAGTGTCTCCTGATGGGGGAAAGAGGCCGGCGCTGCTTCTGCGGCAGCATGGTCCGGCCGGGGTGAGCCTGCCTACACGACGCGCCGCTCCCGGAGTTGCGCGATGCCGGCCGGGTCGTAGCCGAGCTCGGCGAGAATCGCGTCGGTATGCTGTCCGAGCGCGGGGACGGGCGCCATGACCGGCTCGTCGTGCGCGGACAGGCCCGGCGGATACAGCGCGGGCACCGGTCCCGCCGCCGTGTCGACCTCGGTCCAGCGGCCGCGCGTACGCAATTGCGGGTGCTGCCAGACCGCGCGCATGTCGTTGACCTGCGCGTTCGCGATGCCGGCGTCGTCGAGGCGGGCGACCACGTCGTCGGCGGTCAGTTCGGCGAATGCGCCGCGAATGATCGCCGCCAGCGCGTCGCGATTCGCGGCGCGCCGGCTGTTCGCGCAGAAGCGGTCGTCGGCCGCCAGGTCGGGCTGCCGGAGCACGACGTCGCAGAAGCGCTGCCATTCGCGCTCGTTCTGCAGCCCGAGCATCACGGTCTTGCCGTCGCCCGCCGGAAACGGGCCGTACGGATAGATCGTCGCGTGCGATGCGCCGGCGCGGCGCGGCGGCGGCTGGTCGTCGATCGCGTAGTAGAGCGGATAGCCCATCCACTCGACCATGCTCTCGAGCATCGACACGTCGATGCGCCGTCCGTGTCCGGTGTGCTGCCGCTCGAGCAGCGCCGCGAGGATGTTCGTATACGCATACATGCCGGCCGCGATGTCGGCGATCGAGCAGCCGGCCTTCGCGGGCTCGCTGTCGGAGCCCGTGATGCTGAGAAAGCCCGACTCGCTCTGGATCAGCAGGTCGTACGCTTTCTTGTCGCGATACGGGCCGTCGGCGCCGTAGCCCGAGATGTCGCAGACGATCAGGCGCGGATAGCGCGCGCGCAGCGTGTCGTAGTCGAAGCCGAGCCGCTGCATCGCGCCGGGCGCGAGGTTCTGCACGAGCACGTCCGCATCGGCCAGCAACTGGTGGACGATGTCGGCGGCCTCCGGCTGCTTGACGTCGAGCGTCAGGCTCTCTTTCGAACGGTTCGTCCACACGAAATGCGACGCGAGCCCCGACACGCGCTCGTCGTAGTTGCGCGCGAAATCGCCGCTGCCCGGCCGCTCGATCTTGATCACGCGCGCGCCGAGGTCGGCGAGCTGGCGCGTGCAGAACGGTGCGGCGATCGCATGCTCGAACGTGATGACGGTGATGCCGGCAAGTGGGCGCATGGGGCGTCTCCGTCAGAACGACCGCGGCAGGTCGAGGATGTGTTCGGCGACGTACGACAGGATCAGGTTCGTCGAGATCGGTGCGACCTGATACAGGCGCGTCTCGCGGAACTTGCGCTCGACGTCGTATTCGCACGCGAAGCCGTACCCGCCGTGGAACTGCAGGCACGCGTTTGCCGCTTCCCACGACGCATCTGCCGCGAGCAGCTTCGCCATGTTCGCCTGCGCGCCGCACGGCGCGTGCGCGTCGAACCGGCGCGCGGCCTCGAAGCGCATCAGGCTCGCGGCCTCGACGTTCACGTACGCGCGCGCGATCGGGAACTGCACGCCCTGGTTCTGGCCGATCGGGCGGCCGAACACGACACGCTCCTTCACGTACTTCGACACCTTGTCGATGAACCAGTAGCCGTCGCCGATGCATTCGGCCGCGATCAGCGTGCGTTCCGCGTTCAGCCCGTCGAGGATGTACCTGAAGCCCTGGCCTTCCTCGCCGATCAGGTTCTCGGCCGGAATCTCGAGGTTGTCGAAGAACAGCTCGTTGGTCTCGTGATTGACCATGTTCGGGATCGGCTGGATCGTCATCCCGTTGCCGACCGCTTCGCGCAGATCGACGAGGAAGATCGACATTCCTTCGGATTTCTTCTTCACGTCGGCGAGCGGCGTCGTGCGCGCGAGCAGGATCATCAGGTCCGAATGCTGCACGCGCGAGATCCACACCTTCTGGCCGTTGATCACGTAGCGGTCGCCGCGCTTCTCGGCGGTCGTCCTGATCTTCGTCGTGTCGGTGCCGGTGGTCGGCTCGGTCACGCCCATCGACTGCAGGCGCAACTCGCCGCTCGCGATCTTCGGCAGGTAGTGCTTCTTCTGCTCGGCGGAGCCGTGGCGCAGCAGCGTGCCCATGTTGTACATCTGGCCGTGGCACGCGCCCGAGTTGCCACCCGAGCGGTTGATCTCTTCCATGATGATCGACGCTTCGGTGAGGCCGAGGCCCGAGCCGCCGTATTCCTGCGGAATCAGCGCGGCGAGCCAGCCGGCCTTCGTCAGCGCGTCGACGAACTCGTCGGGATAGCCGCGCGCCTCGTCGATCTTGCGGAAGTACTCGGCCGGAAACTGGCCGCACAGGTCGCGGACGGCGTCGCGAATGTCTTGATACGGATCGGTTGCGTGATTCATAGGGGGAATTCCGGGATGCATGGGGAATGGATCAGGCAAGGCGGACCTGGGCCGACATCGTCAGCCAGCCTTCGTGGTCCTTCGCCCAGAGCTCGGCCGTCCTGCCGTCGTCGGCCAGCCGGCCACACAGCGTGAACGGATGGCCGAGAAACGTCGGGCGCACGGCCTTGTACGTGTAGTCGCGCACGACCGCGCCCGGCAGGCTGCGGGCCACGAGATCGAGCAGCAGCGTCGCGATCAGCGGCCCGTGCACGACGAGGTCGGGATAAGCTTCGACCTCCTGCACATAGCGCCGGTCGTAATGGATGCGGTGACCGTTGAAGGTCAGCGCGGAGTAGCGGTACAGCAGCGTTTCGGAGGGCTCGATGGCACGCACCCACTGCGCGCCGTCGGGCGCCGGCACCGGCTGTGGACGCGGTGCGCCGGGTTCGGCCGGCTCGCGATAGACGATGTCCTGCTCTTCCTCGATGCACAGCACGCCGTCCGATTCGACGCAATGCCGGACGGTCACGAACGCGAGGTGTCCGCTGCGGCCGCTCTTGCGTTCGACCGACAGGATGCGCGACGTGCGCGTCGCCGGTGCGCCGATCGCAAGCGGTGCGACAAAACGGAGCCGCCCGCCGGCCGCCATCCGGCGCGGCAGGCCGAGATCGGGCAGGAAGCCGCCCGTGCGCGGATGACCGTCGGCGCCGAGTTCCGACTGGCGTGCGACGGACCAGAAATAGAGCCAGTGCCAGAGCGGCGGCAGTGCGTCGCCGGCGCGCGGTCGGGTGTCGTGGTCGAGGACCGCGGCCAAAGCGGCCGCCGGGGCGAGGGAAACGAGGTCGGTCGCGACCTCGGCGGCGCCGGTGCGAGCGTCGGACTGCGTAGCGTTCAATGCCGTCTCCGTGACTGGGCGTGCCAGCGGTTTGGAATGGGATGGAGACGACTGTAGGTGAAGCGGCGTCGCGCCGGAAATACCGATTGAATGTGCCGGTCATAGGGGTATCCTATGGCTTTGCGCTCGATCGGCACGGTCATGGATATCCGCCAGCTCCGCTATTTTGTGAACATCGTCGAATACGGGAGCCTCGGCAAGGCCGCCGAAAAGCTCTACGTCGCGCAGCCGTCGCTGAGCCAGCAGATCGCGAAGCTCGAGGACGACCTCGGCGTCGCGCTGCTCGTGCGCAGCCCGCAAGGCGTGAAGCCGACGGCGGCCGGCCAGGCGCTGTACCGCCACGCGCGGCTCGTGCTGCGCCAGATGGACCAGTTGCGGCAGGAAGTGCGCGCGGGCGCGGGCGGCGAATCCGGCACGGTCGCGGTGGGCTTTCCGACGACGATGACATCGATTCTCGCGATGCCGGTGTTCGAGCGCGTGAGCGCGCGCTATCCGGGCATTCGCCTGCAGTTCTTCGAAAGCATGAGCGGTTACATTAACGAACTGCTCGCGAACGGCCGGCTCGACCTGGCGATCCTGTTCCGCGAATCGAACACCACGGGCATCACCGCGATGCCCGTGCTCGACGAGGAGCTGTACCTGCTCGGCGAGCCGGGCGGCAGCGTGTCGCCGCGCGCGCGCACCTGCAGCCTGGCCGCGCTCGCGGGGGTTCCGCTGGTGGCGCCCGGCCTGTCGAACGGCCTGCGCCTGCTGATCGAGCGGACCTGTGCGCGCGAGGAAGTGCCGCTCAACATCATCGCGGACATCGATTCTTTGCCGATCTTGCTGTCGATCGCACGCACGGGCGCTGCGTGCACGATCCTGCCCGCGTCGGCGCTGACGCTGTGGGACGAGGCGAGCCGCCCGAGGATGCGCCGGATCGTCGATCCCGAGATCCGCCGCCCGGCCAGCCTGTGCTGGTCGAATACGTCGCCCGTCAGCTCGGCCGCGCTGGCCGTGCGCGAGACCATCGTCGAGCTGATCGCGGAGCTGGCCGCGAAAGGCGCATGGACCGGCATCACGCTGCGCACGCCGGTCGAAGCGCCGGAGTGACGGCAGCCGGCGCACGCGCCGTTCATTCGGCGAGCCAGCGCGCGGCCGGCCACGCGCCGCGCTCGACCGCGTCCCGCATCTCGTCGACGAGAATCGCGGTGACCGCGCGCACGGCCGCGGCGATCCTGCGCGTGTTCGGCAGCGCGAGCACGATCGTGCGCTGCAGCCCCGGGTCGCTCAGCGGCGCTGCACGAAGCTGTCCGCGCGCGACGTCGTCGGTCACGCAGATGCCGGGCAGGATCGTGTAGCCGTGTCCGCCCGCGACGAGCTGCTTCTGCACGTTCATCGAATTCGTTTCCGCCACCACGTTCAGCCGCACGCCCGATCCGGGGCACGCCTGTTCGAGCAGGTTGCGGATCCCGTGCGGCGCGCTCGGCAGGATCATCGGCCAACCCGTCAGCGCATCCAGCGCAACCGGCCGCCGCAGGTCGAGCGGCGCGTCCGGCGGCCCGATCACGTACAGGCTTTCCTCGAGCAGCGGTTGCGCCTGCAGCGTGGGCGTCGCTTTCGGGTTGTACAGCAGCGTCACGTCCACTTCGCCGGCGTCGAGCCAGTCGTGCAGATGGCCGGCATAGCCGACCGCGATCCGCAGGCTGACCGCCGGATGGCGGGCCTTGATCGCGCTCAGCAGCGGGCCGGCGAGCAGGTCGGCCGTGCTCGGCAGCAGGCCGACCGTGACGACGCCGCTGATCTGCGCGTCCGAGGGCAGGATCTCGGCGCGCGCGCGATCGAGTTCGAGCAGCGCGCGGCGCGCGTGCTCGACGAGGATTTCGCCCGACTCCGTCAATTCCATTCCGTAGCGGCCGCGGTCGAACAGCGCGGCGCCGATGTCTTCCTCGAGCAGCTTCAGCTGGCGCGACACGGCCGGCTGAACGAGATGCAGCGCTTCGGCCGCGCGCGTCACGCTGCCCGTTTCGGCGACCGCCAGCAGCGCGCGAAGCTGTTTGATGTCCATGCGTTCTCCTGACGTGCGTCATGCCGGTTCGTGATGCGTGCATCAAAAATCTCTATTTCTGATGCGTGAACATCGCATTTTAAGATACCTGAAACCTCTCACTTCAGGAGCCCCCACATGAACGCTTCAACGGGACAACCGCCGGCCTGGCAGGAGTCCATCTTTTCCGTGCTGAAAGCGGGCGGCACGCGCCAGATCGTCTATGTGCCCGATGCTGGCCACGCGCACGTGATCCGCCGCGCGCAGGCGGACGACGCGATCCACGACATCGCGCTGACGACCGAGGAGGAGGGCGTCGCGGTGGTGAGCGGCGCGTGGCTCGGCGGCCAGCGCGCGGTGCTGCTGATGCAGAGCAGCGGCGTCGGCAACTGCGTGAACATGTTCTCGCTGCTGCGCAGCTGCAACTTCCCGTTCTTCACGCTCGTGACGATGCGCGGCGAATACGCGGAGTTCAACCCGTGGCAGGGTCCGATGGGCAAGACGACGCAGGCCGCGCTCGAACTGATGGGCATCACCGTGCTGCGCGCCGATCGTCCGGAGGACGTCGAGGATGTCGTCAGCGCGGGTTTCGATGCGGCGTTCGAAGCGGGCGAGCAGGTCGCCGTGCTGCTGTCGCAAAGCCTGATCGGTCGCAAGAAATGGGAGCGGAAATGATGACCACGGAAAACACCCGCGCGACGATCGAGCGCCGCGCGTTCGTAGAGCACCTGCTGGCCGGCGTGCCCGACGCGCTCGTCGTCACGGGGCTCGGCTCGCCTTCGTATGACGTGTTCGCGGCCGGCGACAGCGACAGCCGCTTCTATCTGTGGGGCGCGATGGGCGGTGCCGCGTCGCTCGGCCTCGGTCTCGCGCTCGCACAGCCGGACAAGCCCGTGGTCGTGATCACCGGCGACGGCGAGCAGCTGATGGGCATCGGCAGCCTCGGCACGATCGGTGCGAAGCAGCCGCGCAACCTGACGATCGTCGTGCTCGACAACGGCCACTACGGTGAAACCGGCATGCAGCGCAGCCATTCGAGCCTCGGCACGGATCTCGTTGCGGTGGCGAAGGGTTTCGGCGTCGCCGATTCGTTCGTCGTATGGGATCAGGACGACCACGGCAGGATCGTCGAGCGCGCGAACGCGCGGCAGGGCCCCGTGTTCGCGCAGGTCCGTATCACGGCCGACGAGCCGCCGCGCGCGCTGCCGCCGCGCGACGGCGTGCACGTGAAGAACCGCATGCGCGCGCATCTCGGCCTCGCGACGTTCTGAGCCGTGCGCGTATCGCGCCCGCGCGACACCGGCGCGGGCGCGCGCATCATGCCGCGCCGTCCGTGTCGCGCCGTTCGTGCCATGGGTGCCGATGGTGCCGTTGGTGCACCTCGCGGCGGCGCATGCCCACCGAAGTCAACGAGTCGATCATGCAACGCTACTCTCTCTATATCGACGGCGAACGGCGCGAGCCGGACAGCCGCGAATGGTTCGCCACCGACAATCCGTACACGGGCGAGCCGTGGGCGGAGATCGCGCGCGGCAACGCCGCGGACGTCGATCACGCGGTCCGGGCCGCTCATCGCGCGTTCGCCGACGGCACGTGGCGGTCGCTGTCGGCCAGCGCGCGCGGCCACCTGCTGATCCGGCTGGCCGACCGCCTCGCCGCCGAAGCCGCGCGTCTCGCCGAAATCGAAGTGCGCGACAACGGCAAGCTGTATGCGGAAATGCACGCGCAGCTGCAATACCTGCCGCAGTGGTACCGCTACTACGGCGGGCTCGCGGACAAGTTGCACGGCGACGTGATCCCGCTCGACAAGCCCGGCTATTTCAACTACACACGCCGCGAACCGCTCGGTGTCGTCGCGATCGTCACGCCGTGGAATTCGCCGCTGATGCTGCTCGCGTGGAAGCTCGCGCCCGCGCTCGCCGCCGGCTGCACGGCCGTGATCAAGCCATCGGAATTCACGTCGGCGTCGACGCTCGAGTTCGTCGAACTGCTCGCGGACGTCGGGTTCCCGCGCGGCGTCGTCAACGTCGTGACGGGGTTCGGCAACGAAGCGGGCAGCGCGCTCGTGTCGCATCCGCTCGTGCGCAAGGTCACGTTCACGGGCGCCGATGCCACGGGGCGCCGCATCAACGAGCAGGCCGCGCGCGACTTCAAGCACGTGAGCCTCGAGCTCGGCGGGAAGTCGCCGAACATCGTGTTCGACGATGCGAACCTGGACGACGCGGTCAATGGCGTGGTCGCGGGGATCTTCGCGGCGACCGGGCAGACCTGCATCGCGGGTTCGCGGCTGCTCGTGCAGTCGAGCATCCACGACGCATTCGTCGAGCGGGTGGTCGCGCTCGCGCGCACCGCGCGGATGGGCGATCCGATGGACGCCGGCACGCAGGTCGGGCCGATCACGACGCGGCCGCAGTTCGACAAGGTGCTGCACTACATCGACGTCGCGCGCGGCGAAGGCGCGGTGCTCGCGCTCGGCGGCCGCGCGGCCGCACGCGCCGAATGCGGCGGCGGCCGGTTCGTCGAGCCGACGATCTTCACGGGCGTCACGAACGACATGCGCATCGCGCAGGAGGAAGTGTTCGGTCCCGTGCTGTCGGTGATCCGCTTCGACACCGAGGAGGACGCGGTCGCCATCGCGAACGACGTCCGTTTCGGGCTCGGCGCCGGCGTGTGGACGCAGGATCTCGGCCGCGCGTTCCGCATGGCCGAGCGCATCGAGTCGGGCACCGTGTGGGTCAACACCTATCGGGCGGTGAGCTACCTGTCGCCGTTCGGCGGCTGCAAGGACTCCGGCCTCGGCCGCGAGAACGGGATCGGCGCGGTCGACGAATACCTGCAGACGAAGAGCGTGTGGATCAACACGGGCGCGCCGACCGGCAATCCGTTCGTGATGCGTTAGCCGTGACATGCCGGCAGCGGCGCGCATCCGCGCGTCGCGTCCGATCTCCCGACGCGGCGTCAGACCGGACAGCGGGACAACATGGATCTGGAGACACCAATTGAAAGCCAATACCTTGCTGCCGGATGCGGTCGGCACACCCGCCGATACGCGGCGCCGCATTCGCGCGATCGTGGGCGCGTCGTCGGGCAACCTGGTCGAGTGGTTCGACTTCTTCGTCTACTCGTTCTGCTCGCTGTATTTCGCGCATGCGTTCTTTCCGGCCGGCGACCGCACGACGCAACTGCTCAATACGGCCGGCGTATTCGCGACGGGCTTCCTGATGCGACCGATCGGCGGCTGGCTGTTCGGGCGCATCGGCGACCGCCACGGCCGCAAGCGCGCGATGGTCGTGTCGGTGCTGATGATGTGCGGCGGTTCGCTGGCGATCGCCGTGCTGCCGACCTACGCGCAGATCGGCGCGCTCGCCCCCGCGCTGCTGCTCGCCGCGCGCTGCGTGCAAGGGCTGTCGGTCGGCGGCGAATACGGCACCAGCGCGACGTACATGAGCGAGATCGCGCAGCCGGGACGGCGCGGCTTCTTCGCGTCGTTCCAGTACGTGACGGTGATCGGCGGGCAGGTGCTCGCGCTGGTCGTCGTCGTCGCGCTTCAGCAGTGGCTCACGCACGACCAGCTCGTCGCGTGGGGGTGGCGGATTCCGTTCGCGCTCGGCGCGATCGGGGCGGTCGTCGCGATGGTGCTGCGCCGCGCGCTCGACGAGACCACGACGATGCATACGCGCAACCGCGCCGACGCGGGCACCCTCAGCGGCCTGTTCGCGCATGGGCGCGCGGTCGCGACGGTGCTCGGGTTCACGGCCGGCGGGTCGCTCGTCTTCTACACGTTCACGACGTACATGCAGAAGTACCTCGTCAACACGGCCGGCATGCATGCGAAGACCGCGAGCGCGATCATGACGGCGGCGCTGGTCGTGTTCATGCTGATGCAGCCCGCATTCGGCGCGCTGTCCGACCGGATCGGACGCCGGCGGTCGATGCTGCTGTTCTGCGTCGGCGCGACCTTCGGCACGGTTCCCGTGCTCGCGGCGCTCAAGACTGCTCACGATCCGCTGTGGGCGTTCGTGCTGATCCTCGCGGCGCTGGCGGTCGTCAGCCTGTACACGTCGATCAGCGGGCTCGTCAAGGCGGAGATGTTCCCGGCCGAGGTGCGCGCGCTCGGCGTCGGCCTGCCTTATGCGATCGCCAACGCCGTGTTCGGCGGATCGGCCGAGTATGCGGCGCTGTCGCTGAAGGCGGCCGGCGTCGAATCGGTGTTCTTCTGGTATGTGACCGCGCTGGGTGCGGTTGCCGTGATAGCATCGTTGACGATGCGCGATCCGGCCACCCACGGCTATCTGCGCGATTGACGCCGGCCGGATGCCCGGTCGGGCGCGGGCGGCGCGCTGCGATGCACGGTCACGGCCGGGCGTCGGCGCGCCGGCATCGCGACGGCCACAGCGCGAATACCGGATACAGGACCGCGATGCCGGACAGCACGCCGAGAAAGCGGTCGAGCCCCGCGGCCGTGTCGACCGCCGTGTATGTGTCGGGCACGAGCACGACGAGGAAGGCCAGCGCGAACTGCGTGCCCACGTAGTTCGCGCCCGTGCGCGAGTTCTCGATATGGCGGCCGACGACGACGCCGGCGGCAACCAGCAGTGCCATCATCGCGGGCGAATGGTGGCATGCATAGAGCCCGACGGTCGCGAGCGCGCCGCCCGCCGCACAGCCGGCGAAGCGGTGCGCCATGCGCCGTGCCGTGGGGCCGTGCGCGGCCGTCAGCTGCGCAGCCGGAATCATCGATACCGCGAAGATCGTCACGCACGCCTGGGCCGGCGACGGCAGGTGCAGCAGGCGCGCAAGCAGCGGGACGAGCGCGAGCGCGACGCCGCCCTTGAGCGCGTGCATGCCGGCGGCTGCTTGCCAGCGCCGGGCGGGCGGGTCGGCTGCCGCGGCCGGCGGAGCGTAGTAGTCGCCCGCCAGCGTGCGGCGGATCGCGGCCGTGGACAGCGCGCTGACGGCGATCCCGCACAGCGTGCCGGTCGCCACCTCGGCGACGCGCGACCACGCGAACGCCGCGAGCTGCACGGCCGGCTGTTGCAGCGCTTCGGTCATCACCATCGCGAAGGTCAGGCCCGCGAACAGCCACGCATATCCGTTCGCTTCGGTGACCGCGAAATACAGCGTGATTGCGCCGGCGCACGCCAGCGCAACGGCGAGCGCGGCCGTCGAGCCGGGCCAATGCGCATGCGCGGCACAGGCGGCCGCCGCGCCCGCGACCGTGCCCGCGATGCGCAGCATGCCGCGGCGCAGGGTGGTTGCGACATGCGTGCGCATCACCATGTAGCCGCTGAACGCCGCCCATCCGACGTTGCGCTCGCGCAGCGCATGCGCGCACAGAATCGAAAGCAGGACCGCGACGACGGCCTCGATTTCGTCGAGCGCGCGCGGCCCCGGCACGGGAATGCGGCGCAGGTCGCGTGCGACGTCGGCGGCCACGCGGCGCAGATCGGCGATGAAAGTCACTTCCGGCTTCATCGGAATCCACCCGGGACGCGATGCGCGATGTGTTCCGCATGGCCGCGTTGCAGCGGGTGCGGGCGGGTCACGACGACCATGCCGCACAGGTCGCCGGCAGGTGTGTCGACCAGGATTTCAATCGGGCCAGCGGATCCGGGAAGGGGCGTCCGCGAAGTTTCCGGGTGACGGATGTCCATGATTCCGGGAGGCAAACGTGAAGGCCAGCGTGGCCAGCGCGTGAACGCGCGCCGACATTCTCGTTGATCCCGCGCCGGCGCGCCAATATGCGCCGGCTTTGTCGGGCATAGGCCGCGCCTATGCCGGTCACGGGCGGAGCAGATCGAATCCGGCAAATACCACCACGCCGCTGAGCGCAATCATCGCCACGGAGTGCTGGCCGAAATAAAGGATCGCGGCAGCGAGCCACGACGCGATGCAAAAGGCGCCAATGCGGGCCATCGTGTGTACCTCAAAACTCGTCATGAAAGTGGATGCGCGTCCGCCGGCGGCATCGTGCAATGCGATGCGACCCCAAAAATGGAAATCGCGCATCCGGATGCAGTGTGTCGCTCGGGCCCGCGACCGGCACGCAAGGGCGTACCCATTCATGCGTTCGCGGTGGTCTCGACCGAGGCGCGGCCTCGGGACGGGGACGGCAGCACGCGCTTGCGTGCCCTGACCGAAAGGACGGTCGTGGGTGCCGGCGGCGATCGCATTGGGCGACCCCGTGCGGAAGTCGGATCGCGAGATCGGCCGGAACACATTCAATTTTACCAGCGAACGCAGGGCTTGCCGTCCGGCATTGCGACTGATGCAGCGTCGTCATCGTGCAGCCTGCCGGGCTCAAGTTTCGTCTGACCAATGCCGTAATGCGGTTGCAAGGAATGCCTTGCGCGAGCAATCATCGATCCGCGCATTGCCGATGGAACGCCGCGATGCGCGCCCACATCGCCGGCGGATTCGAATACATCGGGAAGTGCCCGCACTCGGGAATCCCGGCGAGCTGGACGCCATTGGCCGCAATATCCGCGAGATACGACAGCGACGCGTTCTGCTCGCCGTACATGAACATCTTCGGGCACGGCAGCCCGAGGAACTTGCGCATCAGGTCGCCGTTGTCTGACAGCTCGACCATCGAGCGGAAGATGCCGCCGACGGCTTCCGCTCGCACCTTGTGGCGCAGGCTCGCCGCATACAGCGCGCTCGCGAACGCCGGCGCGTGCCGCGCGCGCTCGATGAAATCGTCGAAGAAGCGTTCGGCGCTGTCGCGTGGATGGTCGACGATCTGCCGGCTCAGGAAGCAGTCCTCCGGCGCGATGTTCCCTTCGATGTCGACGAAGCTGAGCACGCGCGCCGGATGACGATGCGCGAGCATCAGCGCCGTGAGCCCGCCCATCGAATGGCCGACGAGATGGAATCGTTCGAAACCGGCCCGGTCGAGCACGTTCAGCGCGGTGTCGACGAGAAACGGAATCGCGACCTTCGACAGGTCCGCGCATTGCGTTTCGCCGCAGCCCGGCGCGTCGTAGGCAATGAACGGCCGGCCCGCGAATTCGGCATGGCGCACGATGTCCGCATAGTCTTCCTTCGTGGAGCCGAAGCCGTGCAGGAACACGATCGGCGCACGCTCGCCGGCGGCGCGATGGATGGCGGCGACGTCCACGGGCGTGCCGTCGATCGTGAACGAGAACCGAGACTGAATGAATTCCTGACGCATCGAACCTTGCTCCCTGGTTGGGCCGGCGTCGCGACGGCCGTGATTCGTGTTACGACGAACCGCGGCCGCAGCGGCCGGCAGATACACGCTTAATCGACGAGCGACCGGCAGAACCGCTGGATGGCGTCGCATGCGTGCTGCAGCGACACGTCGTCCAGCGCGTATGCGATGCGGATGTACGGCCCGAGCCCGAATGCGCTGCCATGCACGGCGGCGACGCCGGCTTCGTCGAGCAACGCATTGACCACGTCCTCGTCGCTGCGAATGCGCGTGCCCGCCGGCGTGGTCTTGCCGATCAGGCCCGCGCACGACGCGAACGCATAGAACGCGCCTTGCGGCACCGCGCAGTGCAGGCCGGGCGCCAGGTTCAACTGTTCGACGACCAGATCGCGACGACGCTGGAATGCCACGCGCGAGTGAAAAATGAAGTCCTGCGGCCCGGTCAGCGCGGCGAGCGCCGCATGTTGCGAGATCGTCGATGCGCCCGACGTCTGCTGGCCCTGCAACTTCTCCATCGCGTCGATCAGCCAGCCGGGGCCCGTGCCGAAGCCGATGCGCCAGCCCGTCATCGCGTACGCCTTCGACACGCCGTTCATCGTCAGCACGCGTTCGCGCAGCCGCGGTTCCACCTGGGCGATCGTGCGGAAATCGATGCCGTCGAAGATCAGGTGTTCGTAAATGTCATCGGACAGCACGAGCACCTGCGGATGCGCGAGCAGCACGTCCGCGAGCGCCTGCAGCTCGGCACGGCTGTACACCGCGCCTGTCGGGTTCGACGGCGAATTCAGGACCAGCCAGCGCGTGCGCGGCGTGATCGCGGCTGCCAGCGCGCCGGGCGTGAGCTTGAAGCCGCTGTCGGCGCCGCAGGCGACGGTGACGGACGTGCCGCCGCAGAGCTGGACGATCTCCGGGTAGCTGACCCAGTACGGCGCCGGCACGATGACCTCGTCGCCTTCGTTGAGCGTCGCGGCCAGCGCATTGAAGATCACCTGCTTGCCGCCGTTGCACACGAGCGTGTTGTGCCAGTCGACGTCGAGGCCATTCTCGCGCCGGAACTTCGCGGCGATCGCCTCGCGCAGCGCGCGCAGCCCCGCGACCTGCGTATAACGCGTGTGGCCAGCGCGGATCGCCGCGATGCCGGCCTCGCGCACGTGCTCGGGTGTGTCGAAATCGGGTTCCCCGGCGCTCAGCGAAATCACCTGCGCGCCGCTCGCGCGCCGCGCGGCGACGCGGTCCATCACACGGTAGGTCGCCGACGGCTTGGCGGCTGCAAGGAAGCGGTTCAATGAATGGGCGCGGGCATTCATCGTGCGGACCTCCATTGAGTCAGGCCGAGCAGCTCCAGCGTCGTGCGGCCGGCGGCCAGCGCGGCCATGATCTGCGCTTCCTTGTCCGCACGCGCCTGGCCGTTCGCGAGCGTTGCCTGCGCATGCGCGGCCGGGATGATCACGACGCCGTCGTCGTCGGCCACCACGAGGTCGCCGGCGGCGACCGGCGTACCCGCGAAGCTGAGCGGCGCGCCGACCGACGGCGCGCTGTCCTTCAGCGTGCCACGCACCGACACGCCACGCGTGAACGCCGGAAAGCGCCGCGCGGTGAGCGCCGCGATGTCGCGCACGCCGCCGTCGATCACGAGGCCCGCGATGCCGGCCGCTTCGGCCGCGACCGCGAGCACCTCGCCCCAGTAACCGGCGACGAATCCGCCCGTCGACACGACGAGCACGCTGCCGCGCGGCGCTTTTTCCATCGCGAGATGAATCGCGAGGTTGTCGCCCGGCGCGCATTCGACCGGGTAGGCGGGGCCGGCGACCGATGCGCCGGGCCAGATCGTGCGGATCGCCGGATCGACGGAACTGGTCGGCAGCCCGGACGCTTCGTAGAGGGTCGACGTGCCGAGCTTGCGTGCCTGTTCGAGCGTCACGGCGTCGTAGGCGGGGACGGTGTCGGACATCATGCTTTCCTTTGCAGCGTGTGGTAACCCAGCGCGGCGCGTGCGTCGCGGACGGTGGCGCCGCCGGCGATGCGCTCGCGAATGGCGGTCTCGACGGCCTCGATCGCGCGTGCGGTTTCCGCGACTTCGCGGGCGCGCGCACGCGGCACGATCACGACGCCGTTCGCGTCGGCCACCACGATGTCGCGCGACGCGACGCGCACCGTGCCGATCGCGACCGTCGTGTTGACCGACTCGACCTGCACGCGGTCCTTGCCGGTGCGCATGAAGCGGCCGGCCGTGAACAGCGGATAGCCGTCGCCGAGCGCCTTGTTGACGTCGCGGCAGACACCGTCGATCACCGTCGCGGCGATCCCGCGCAGGCCCGCGTATTGCGTGAGGATGTCGCCCCACACCGTGCAGTCGGTGCGGCCGTCGTTGTCGATCACGATCACGTCGCCCTCGGCGACGTCGTCGACGAAGTCGCCGACGGTGCCCGCGGGCACGCCGGCCGGCACGTACCTGACCGTGTACGCGGGGCCGACGACCGGATGCGGATAGTCGGCGAGCGGCGCGATGCCGAGCGCCTGGCCGTGCAGGCCGAGTTTGTCCAGCGCGTCGGACACGCCGGGCGTGTCGAGGCCGGCGAACAGCGCGACCAGTGCCTGGTCTTCGGCGCTTGCTTTCAGGGGATTCGTCATGGGAAAAGCTCCGGGAGAGAACGCTTACTGCGCGCGGATCGCGTCGAATTCCTTGTCGTGCATCACGTCGGCGACCGGACGGCCCGTGCGGACCGCGGCGACCATGCCGTCCTGGCGGCGCGCGATGCGTTCGCCGAGGTCGAGCACGTCGTCGATCCGCGCGGCCGGCACGAACACGGTGCCGCAGCGGTCGGCGATCACGTAGTCGTCCTCGTGCACGGTCACGCCCGCCATCTGCACGGGTTGGCCGGCATCGACCTGCACCACGCGATTGCGTGCGCTGATCATCGTGATCCCGCGGCCGTAGACGGGGTAGCCGATCGATTCGCTGCCTTCGATGTCGCGGCTTGCGCCGTCGATGACCGAGCCGCGGATCCGTTTCGCACGCGCGGCATTCGCGAGGATGTCGCCCCAGCACGAGATGCCGTCGAGTCCGCCGGCGATGACGAGCACGCGGTCGTCGGTGGCGATCGCGTCGACGACGGGCGTGATCAGGTGCACGGTCGGCGCGGCATCGGTCTTGGGGCCGAGCTGGATCGTGCTCGCGCGCCCGACGATTTTCGGGCAGTCCCACAGCGGACGCAGACCGACGGTCGCGCCCGGCAGGCCGAGAAAATCGAGCGCGTCGGACACCGTATTCGTGTCGAGCGCAGCGAGGCGGTCGAGGAGAGTGGTTTGGGTCATGGCGACGGGTTCCGTTGACAGAGGCACTCATCGTCGGGCCGGGTAGCTGATATGTAAATTCGCTATTTCGTATCTGGCTGATATGATTTTCGGATCAGGCGGATTCACACTTTTCCGGTCCGCCGGCCGATCATGGCGGCGATGGCGATGGCGATGGCGATGGCGATGGCGATGGCGATGGCGATGGCGATGGCGATGGCGATGGCGATGGCAATGGCGATGGCAATGGCGATGGCGATGGCGATGGCAATGGCAATGGCAATGGCAATGGCAATGGCAATGGCAATGGCAACGGATCACGGCGCGTCCCGGTACGACGCGGAGGCACGGCGGACATGAGCAATACGATCGACTTCAGGCTGATCAGGCAGCTATGGATGTTTCTCGCGGTGGCCGAGGAACGGCATTTCGGCCGTGCGGCGCAGCGTTTGAACATGTCGCAGCCGCCGCTGACCGAGCAGATCAAGGTGCTCGAACAGTCGCTGAAGCTGCAGCTGTTCGAGCGGTCGCGGCGCGGTACGCAGCTCAGCGCGGCCGGCGCCGCGATCCTGCCGGCCGTGCGGCAGTTCGCCGATCAGGTCGAGCGGCTCGAACGCGTCGTGCGCGAAGTGGCGGCCGGCCAGTCCGGCGTGCTGCATGTCGGGGCCATTACGTCCGCGATGCTCGAAACGGTGCCTGCCGTGCTGGATGCGCTGAAGCGCACGCATCCGCACCTGACCGTGTTCGTGCGCGAGATCGACAGCGCGGAAGCAGTGCCGGCGCTGGAGGCCGGCGAACTCGACCTCGCGTTCGTCCGTCTCGACGGCGAGGTCGGGCACGGGATCGCGACGATGCCGCTCGCGGAGGACCGGCTCGCCGTCGCGCTGCCGCGCGATCATCCGCTGGCCGCGTTGTCGCGGGTGAGGATCGGGTCGCTTGCCAACGAATCGCTGGTGATGTCGGCGCGGCAGGTCAGCCCTGTCTACTTCGACATGCTGACGGGCGTGTGCCGTGCGCACGGGTTCGCGCCGCGCGTGCTGCACGAAGTGCGGTCGGTGACGTCGCAGATCGCGTATGTCGGCTGCGGCCAGGGCGTTGCGCTGGTGCCGGCGTCGATGCGCAAGCTTGCGCCCGAGAACGTCGTGGTCCGGCCGCTGAAGGAGCGGGTCATGGTGGTCACGGCGGCGCTCGCATGGAATGCGAATCGGCACCATCCGATGGTGGATGCCGTGGTGGCCTGGCTCAGGACCTGCGGCGGGAAGCAGCCGGCATCGCGTGACGCAGGCGTGTGAATCATTGACCGCCGCAGGTCAGCTTCCCTTCCTTGCAATGCAATTGGGCGTCGAGACGCTTCGCCTGTTCCTGCGTCAGTTCATCGATGCACATCGCATAGACCGACGAATTGATGGAACCGCCACGCGTGCCCATCGTGTTGAATTCGCATTGCGCGTCGCGCCATGCGATCCACGCACGTTCGGCCTTTCGCAATTGGTCGCCGCCTTCCTTGCTCACCTTGGCGAGCAGCGCACGGTACGTTTCGTTCAGCTTCTGGTCGGACGCCTGCTTGCTGTGGCCGATACACTCGTCCATTGCCATCTGGGTCGGCGAGTCGTTCAGGCAATCGATCTGTGCGCCCCAGGAGGATCCGCTCGCGAACAGCAGGGCGGCAGCCCAGAGTACGGGAAAACGCATGTGTAGAAACTCCATTAGATTGCGGTCGGGTGACTTTCCCAGGGCCATGCCATCGCCATTCAGTCTGTAGCTCGGCCGCCCCGGCGCACGACTATGCCATATACCCCCCGGAACTTCGACGTTGCCCTTCTGCAAGCCGCCAACGGTTTGTGGGCCGCCATGCCGGTTCGTGGCCTGAAGCGAAACTCCGAACGCCGTCTGGTATCCATCCCGAGCGCACACGCATACGTCGACGGAAGCGGCTGCCGGTTTCAGGGTTGAAACAATTCTTCGATGCATTGCAGCGACGGCTTGCGCTGAGCCGAATGCTTGTCGCCGCCGCGGAGCCTCGCCGTGAGTGAGTTTCCTTGCCACGCGCGGGACTCGGCGAATCGATTCAATCGCCGTGCGTTTCAGAACTGAAACATCACCAGGGTCCGAACGTTTCATCCCGCGATCGATCGATCGCGCAGCCCCTTGTGCATTGCGTCGCTGCATGCTGGTCCGTTCCTTGCTCACGTCACTCGCACACATCCAAGCCGCACGGCCGCAAGGCCCGATGCAGGCGATGAAAAACGAACACACAGATCGGGGAAATCATGTCCAAGCACCATGGGCCGCCATGCGGCTGCCTTCTCGCATCACCACGCCGTACACGTTGACTGAGTCGCACTCACGCGCAATGAGGATTCAATCAATGACGTGTTCGGGGTGAGTATGAGAGTCAGAAACGGCTTACATTCGTCCGCTGTCGTGCCGGCATGCATCACCGATGCATTGCCGCTTCATGGGTCGACAGGGAGCTTCGCGCCCGGCGTGCCGACGAGCGCCGCCGCGCTTTCGAAGCGGGCATGGCAACTTCTGAATGCCGGGCACTTCGAGCAAAGTGCCGCGTGCGCCCGGCAGGCTGTGGCCATTGATCCGGGCAGCGGCTTCCTGCGTCTGCTGCTGGGCGTGGCATTGATGCAAGGTGGCCGACGACGCGAGGCACTCGGCGAACTCGCGCGGGCTGCCGAACTCGCGCCTCGTGATCCGCAGATTCGCTACAACCTGGCAGTCGCCTTGCACGAATCCGGACAGCAGGAACTCGCGATGGTCGAGTATCGCGCCTGCCTGGAGAGAGATCCGAATTGTGCCAACGCGTTATGGAATTACGGCGAACTTCTCCGTCTCCGGGAGCACTTCGACAAGGCGCTCGAGTGCTTTGACCGGCTGGTTCGCCTCGAGAGCGGATTGCGCGACAAGGCTGCGCACCGGATGGCCGTGTGCTGCGCCTATCTGGGTCTGGACGAACGTGCACAGGCCCTCTTCGAGACACAAATCGCCGAAGACGACGATCCGCTCACCCATTGGGAATACGCGCATTTTCTGCTTGGCAGGGGCCGGTTCACTGATGCCTGGCCGCATTACGCGAGACGTTTCGATGCAGCAGGGAAGATCGGCTTCAAGGGCATGGGCTTTCCGTACCCTTCGTGGCGCGGCCAGTTCGAAGCCGGTTCGACATTGATTGTGTCCGGCGAACAGGGCGCCGGAGACGAGATCCTGTTTGCGGCATTTCTGCCTTCGCTGCTGCAGCGGGCAGGGGCGGCCGACATGCGCGTGGTGGTGGTGTGCCGGCCCGCTCTGGTGCGGTTGTTCAGCGAGAGCTTTCCGTCGGCACGGGTATTGGGGGGAATGGTCGCTCAAGAACCGGATATTCGCGAGATCGTTGAGGAGACCTCACGTATCTGGCACATCCCGATCGGTGATTTGCCGTTGTGGCTGGACAAACCTGAGCCTGCGGCATACCTGAAGCCTGCGCCGGAGGATCAGAACGCCGCCCGGCGGCTGGTCGCAGCGTCGCGCTCGAGCGATGACTGCAGGCGCATCGGCATTGTGTGGTCAGCCAACCCGGCGTCAACCGCGTCGAACCGGCTGGCGCGCAGCGTGCCGTCGGAACCGCTGAACGCGTGTCTGAAAGGCATTGGCGGCGTGCGCTTCTTTTCGCTGATGCCGTCGGAACATCGCGCTGTGCTGGCCGGTGTGCCCGATTTGCCCGTTACCGATCTCTCTTGCTTTTTGACCGACTTCAGCCGGACTGCGGCAGCCATGCAGTGTCTGGATGAAATCGTGTCGGTGTGCACGTCGAGCGCCAATCTTTCGGGGGCGCTCGGGCTGAAAACGCATGTGCTTTTGCAAAAGCATGCGGACTGGCGGTGGTGTGGGAATACCGCCTGGTATCCGGATGTCGAGACATACAGACAAGAGGTGCGCGCGGACTGGGGAACCTGTCTGCAAGCGCTCTCCGCGAATTGGCGCTGACAAGAACTGGGGGGAAACATGAACAAGATCTACAAGTGCATTTTCAGCCGCAAGCTGAATCAGATCGTTGTTGTTGCGGAGAGCGTGGCGGGTCAGGGGAAGTCGGGGGGGCGAACCAGAGCGGTGCGGCGGGTGCGCGCTGTGCTTGCGGCGTTGGTGACTGTCGCCTGTATGGCTTTTCCGCATTGGGTATGGGCGGTTGACAAGGCTTGCGGTAATAGCAACTCCGTTTGCGGCACCAATTCGGGGTTCACCGGCTCGAGCGGGAATAACGACACGTTCTACGGCGGGGGGAGCGCCACAAATGCCTCGGGCGACAACAACACGGCTTATGGAGCCAATGCGAGCCAAAATCTGACGGGAAGTAACAACACGGCAATCGGGGAGAACGCCGGGCAGAACGTAACCGGAAGCGGAAACGTGGCGTTGGGTGTGAATGCAGGCTCGGGAATCAGTGCCTCTAACACCGTCGCGATCGGCAACAGTGCGACGGCTACTGGGGCAAACAACGTCGCTCTGGGTTACGGTAGCACGGACCAGGGCCAGTCTAACGTTGTAAGCGTAGGTGCTGGCACTGGCACCGGCGCAGGCCCCGGACCGGCAACGCGCAAGATCGTCAATGTTACGGCCGGGACCGTGACATCAACCTCAACGGATGCGATTAACGGCTCGCAGCTATACAGCTTGTCGACGTCGACCTCCACGGGCATCAGCACGGCGCAAAGCGGCGTGAACTCGCTGTCGACGGGGCTGAGCACGACCAATAGCACTGTGACGAGTTTGTCGACCTCGGCCGCGGCGGGGATCAGCACGGCACAAAGCGGCGTGGGTTCGTTGTCGACGGGCTTGAGCACCACCAAAAGCAGCGTGACGAGTTTGTCGACCTCGGCTGCGGCGAGTATCAGCACGGCACAAAGCGGCGTGAGTTCGCTGTCGACGGGACTGAGCACGACGAACAGCAGCGTGACGAGTTTGTCGACCTCGGCTGCGGCGAGTATCAGCACGGCACAAAGCGGCGTGAGTTCGCTGTCGACGGGCTTGAGCACCACCAACAGCAACGTGACGAGCTTGTCGACGTTGGCTGCGGCGAGTATCAGCACGGCACAAAGCGGCGTGAATTCGCTGTCGACGGGACTGAGCACGACGAACAGCAATGTGACGAGTTTGTCGACTTCGGCTGCGGCGAGTATCAGCACGGCACAAAGCGGTGTGAATTCGTTGTCGACGGGCTTGAGCACCACCAACAGCAGCGTGACGAGTTTGTCGACCTCGGCTGCAGCGGGGATCAGCACGGCACAAAGCGGCGTGAATTCGCTGTCGACGGGTCTGAACACGACCAACAGCACCGTGACGAGTGTGTCGACTTCGGCTGCAGCGGGGATCAGCACGGCGCAAAGCGGCGTGAATTCGCTGTCGACGGGGCTGAGCACGACGAACAGCAATGTGACGAGTTTGTCGACCTCGGCTGCGGCGGGGATCAGCACGGCGCAAAGCGGTGTGAATTCGCTGTCGACGGGTCTGAGCACGTCGAACAGCAGCGTGACGAGTGTGTCGACTTCGGCTGCGGCGGGCATCAGCACGGCGCAAAGCGGCGTGAGCTCACTATCGACAGGCCTGAACACGACCAGCAGCACCGTGACAAGCCTGTCGACCGCGGCTGCGGCGGGCATCAGCACGGCACAAAGCGGCGTGAGCTCGCTGTCGACGGGACTGAGCACGACGAACAGCAGCGTGACGAGTTTGTCGACCTCGGCTGCAGCGGGGATCAGCACGGCGCAAAGCGGTGTGAGTTCGTTGTCGACCAGCCTGAACACGACCAACAGCAGTGTGACGAGCCTGTCGACTTCGGCTGCGACGGGCATCAGCACGGCGCAAAGCGGCGTGAGTTCGCTGTCGACCGGCCTGAACACCACCAACAGCACGCTCGGGGCACTGTCGACGCAAGAAGCGACCGACGTGGGTTCGCTGTCGACCAGCTTGAATGCGACCAACAGCAACGTGACGAGTGTGTCGACCTCGGCGGCCGCCGGCATCAGCACGGCACAAAGCGGCGTGAGCTCGCTGTCGACGGGGCTGAGCACCACCAACAGCAGCCTCGGGGCACTGTCGACGCAAGAAGCGACTGACGTGGGTTCGCTGTCGACCAGCTTGAATACGACCAACAGCAGCGTGACGAGCCTGTCGACCTCGGCCGCGGCGGGGATCAGCACGGCACAAAGCGGCGTGAGCTCGCTGTCGACCAGCTTGAACACGACCAACAGCACCGTGACGAGCTTGTCGACTTCGGCTGCAGCAGGCATTAGCACGGCACAAAGCGGTGTGAGTTCGCTGTCGACGGGTCTGAGCACCACCAACAGCACCGTCGGGGCGCTGTCGACGCAGGAATCGACCGACGTGGGTTCGTTGTCGACCAGCCTGAATACGACCAACAGCAGCGTGACGAGCTTGTCGACCTCGGCCGCAGTGGGCATCAGCACGGCGCAAAGCGGTGTGAGCTCGCTGTCGACGGGTCTGAGCACCACCAACAGCACGCTCGGTGCACTGTCGACGCAAGAAGCGACTGACGTGGGTTCGTTGTCGACCAGCCTAAATACGACCAACAGCAGCGTGACGAGCTTGTCGACTTCGGCGGCCGCCGGCATCAGCACGGCACAAAGCGGCGTGAGCTCGCTGTCGACCAGCTTGAACACGACCAACAGCACCGTGACGAGCTTGTCGACTTCGGCTGCAGCAGGCATCAGCACGGCACAAAGCGGTGTGAGTTCGCTGTCGACGGGTCTGAGCACCACCAACAGCACGCTCGGGGCACTGGCGACCCAGGAATCGACCGACGTGGGTTCGTTGTCGACCAGCTTGAATACGACCAACAGCAGCGTGACGAGCTTGTCGACCTCGGCCGCAGTGGGCATTAGCACGGCGCAAAGTGGCGTGAGTTCGCTGTCGACGGGTCTGAGCACCACCAACAGCACCGTCGGGGCGCTGTCGACGCAGGAAGCGACCGATGTGGGTTCGTTGTCGACCAGCTTGAACGCGACCAACAGCAGCGTGACGAGCCTGTCGACTTCGGCTGCGGCGGGGATCAGCACGGCGCAAAGCGGTGTGAGTTCGCTGTCGACGGGTCTGAGCACCACCAACAGCAGCCTCGGTGCGCTGTCGACACAGGAAGCGACCGATGTGGGCTCGTTGTCGACCAGCTTGAACGCGACCAACAGCAGCGTGACGAGCCTGTCGACTTCGGCTGCGGCGGGGATCAGCACGGCGCAAAGCGGCGTGAGCTCGCTGTCGACGGGGCTGAGCACCACCAACAGCACGCTCGGGGCACTGTCGACGCAAGAAGCGACCGACGTAGGTTCGTTGTCGACCAGCTTGAATACGACCAACAGCAACGTCAGCTCACTTTCGACCGGCCTGAATGCGACCAACAGCAGCGTGACGAGCTTGTCGACTTCAGCGGCGGCGGGCATCAGCACGGCGCAAAGCGGCGTGAGTTCGCTGTCGACGGGTCTGAGCACCACCAACAGCACCGTCGGTGCGTTGTCGACGCAGGAATCGACTGACGTGGGTTCGCTGTCGACCAGCCTGAATACGACCAACAGCAACGTGACGAGCCTGTCGACCTCGGCGGCCGCCGGCATTAGCACGGCGCAAAGTGGCGTGAGTTCGCTGTCGACGGGTCTGAGCACCACCAACAGCACCGTCGGGGCGCTGTCGACGCAGGAAGCGACCGATGTGGGTTCGTTGTCGACCAGCTTGAACACGACCAACAGCAGCGTCAGCTCACTTTCGACCGGCCTGAATGCGACCAACAGCAGCGTGACGAGCCTGTCGACCTCGGCCGCAGCGGGGATCACCACGGCGCAAAGCGGCGTGAGTTCACTGTCGACGGGTCTGAGCACCACCAACAGCACGCTCGGGGCACTGTCGACGCAGGAAGCGACTGACGTGGGTTCGTTGTCGACCAGCCTGAATACGACCAACAGCAGCGTGACGAGCCTGTCGACTTCGGCTGCGGCGGGGATCAGCACGGCGCAAAGTGGCGTGAGTTCGCTGTCGACGGGTCTGAGCATCACCAACAGCACGCTCGGGGCACTGTCGACGCAAGAAGCGACCGACGTGGGTTCGTTGTCGACCAGCTTGAATACGACCAACAGCAGCGTCAGCTCACTTTCGACCGGCCTGAATGCGACCAACAGCAACGTGACGAGCCTGTCGACTTCAGCGGCGGCAGGGATCAGCACGGCGCAAAGCGGTGTGAGCTCGCTGTCGACGGGTCTGAGCACCACCAACAGCACGCTCGGGGCATTGGCGACGCAGGAATCGACCGACGTGGGTTCGCTGTCGACCAGCTTGAATACGACCAACAGCAGCGTCAGCTCACTTTCGACCGGCCTGAATGCGACCAACAGCAGCGTGACGAGCCTGTCGACTTCAGCGGCGGCAGGGATCAGCACGGCGCAAAGCGGCGTGAGTTCGCTGTCGACGGGGCTGAGCACCACCAACAGCACGCTCGGGGCACTGTCGACGCAAGAAGCGACCGACGTGGGTTCGTTGTCGACCAGCTTGAATACGACCAACAGCAACGTCAGCTCACTTTCGACCGGCCTGAATGCGACCAACAGCAACGTGATGAGCTTGTCGACTTCGGCCGCGGCGGGTATCAGCACGGCGCAAAGTGGCGTGAGTTCGCTGTCGACGGGTCTGAGCACCACCAACAGCACCCTCGGTGCGTTGTCGACGCAAGAAGCGACCGACGTGGGTTCGCTGTCGACCAGCTTGAATACGACCAACAGCAGCGTGACGAGCCTGTCGACTTCGGCCGCGGCGGGTATCAGCACGGCGCAAAGTGGCGTGAGTTCGCTGTCGACGGGTCTGAGCACCACCAACAGCACGCTCGGGGCACTGTCGACGCAAGAAGCGACCGACGTGGGTTCGTTGTCGACCAGCTTGAATACGACCAACAGCAGCGTCAGCTCACTTTCGACCGGCCTGAATGCGACCAACAGCAACGTGACGAGCCTGTCGACTTCAGCGGCGGCAGGGATCAGCACGGCGCAAAGCGGTGTGAGCTCGCTGTCGACGGGGCTGAGCACCACCAACAGCACGCTTGGGGCACTGTCGACGCAAGAAGCGACCGACGTGGGCTCGTTGTCGACCAGCCTGAATGCGACCAACAGCAACGTGACGAGCCTGTCGACCTCGGCCGCAGCGGGTATCAGCACGGCGCAAAGCGGTGTGAGCTCGCTGTCGACGGGTCTGAGCACCACCAACAGCACCGTCGAGGCGCTGTCGACGCAAGAAGCGACCGACGTGGGCTCGTTGTCGACCAGCCTGAACACGACCAACAGCAGCGTGACGAGCTTGTCGACCTCGGCTGCAGCCGGCATTAGCACGGCACAAAGCGGTGTGAGCTCGCTGTCGACGGGTCTGAACACGACCAACAGCACCGTGACAAGCCTGTCGACCTCGGCTGCAGCCGGCATCAGCACGGCACAAAGCGGTGTGAGCTCGCTGTCGACGGGCCTGAACACCACCAACAGCACCGTGACAAGCCTGTCGACCTCGGCTGCAGCCGGCATCAGCACGGCGCAAAGCGGTGTGAGTTCGCTGTCGACGGGTCTGAACACCACCAACAGCACCGTGACAAGCCTGTCGACCTCGGCTGCGGTGGGGATCAGCACGGCGCAAAGCGGCGTGAGTTCGCTGTCGACCGGCCTGAACACGACCAACAGCACCGTGACAAGCCTGTCGACCTCGGCTGCAGCCGGCATCAGCACGGCACAAAGCGGTGTGAGCTCGCTGTCGACCGGCCTGAACACCACCAACAGCACCGTGACAAGCCTGTCGACCTCGGCTGCGGTGGGGATCAGCACGGCACAAAGCGGCGTGAGCTCGCTGTCGACGGGCCTGAACACCACCAACAGCACCGTGACAAGCCTGTCGACCTCGGCTGCAGCCGGCATCAGCACGGCACAAAGCGGTGTGAATTCGCTGTCGACCGGCTTGAACACCACCAACAGCACCGTGACAAGCCTGTCGACCTCGGCTGCAGCCGGCATCAGCACGGCGCAAAGCGGCGTGAGTTCGCTGTCGACCGGCCTGAACACCACCAACAGCACCGTGACAAGCCTGTCGACGGCGTCCGCCGCCGGCATCAGCACCGCACAAAGCGGCATGACCTCGTTATCGACGACCCTGAACACCACGAACAGCAATGTCAGCTCACTGTCGACCGGCCTGAACACCACCAACAGCACGGTTGGCTCGCTGTCGACGACCCTGAACACGACGACCAGCAGGGTCAATTCACTGTCGACCAGTCTGAACACGACCAACAGCAACCTCGCGACCCTGTCGACCTCTGCGTCGACCGGAATCAGCTCGGCTGTAACCGGCGTGAGCTCGCTGTCCACCGGCCTGTCGACGACGAACAGCAATCTGGCGTCGCTGTCGAGCACGTTTTCGAGCTCGATTGCCTCCTGGGTCAACAGTCTGAGCACGGTCAACAACAACCTTTCGACGTTGAGCTTTTCCATGTCGACCAGTGTGGTTCAGCTCTTCACGGGTGTTGCGTCTCTCTCGACCGGTTTGAGCACGACGAACGGCAACGTGTCGACATTGAGTACCGCGGTCACCTCGCTGTCGACGGGGCTGTCCTCGCTGTCCACGCAGATCAACTCCCCCGGGTTCGGGAAAGGTACACAGAACAAGACGACTACGTCTACGTCCACCGCGCTCTCTACATCGACTTCGACAAGTGTCAGCACCGCGCAAAGTTCCACCTCGACGGCGTCGGCTTCGCTGTCCACCAGTTCCGGCTCGCAATCGACCGGCACCAAGGCAGTCGTTGGCGCGCAACTCGTTCCGAGCGCGCTGGCAAGCCCGGTCGCGACAGGCACCGGTGCACAGGCCACCGCCGACTCCGCCACCGCAGTGGGCACCAACGCGGTCGCGTCGGGGAGCAACTCGGCTGCGGTCGGTTCAGGAGCGGTAGCCATGGCGCCGAACTCGGTCGCGCTCGGCGCGAACTCGATAGCGACCGATGCGAACACAGTGTCAGTGGGGACGCCAGGCGACGAGCGCAGGATCACGAACGTGGCGCCCGGCATGAACCCGACGGACGCGGTCAACGTTTCGCAACTGGCAGCCGTGCAGTCGAACATGAACCAGGTGGCAAGGCTCGCATATTCCGGCATAGCCGGGGCCGCCGCGCTGACGATGATTCCTGAAGTCGATCCCGGGAAGACACTCTCGGTCGGCTTCGGAACGGCCAGCTACCAGGGCTATCAGGCCGTGGCCCTCGGCTTCACGGCTCGCATCACCAACAACCTGAAGATCAAGGGCGGGGTGGCGATCAACGGCGCGGGCGGCAATACGTATGGGGGCGGCGCAGCGTACCAGTGGTAAGCAACGCATATCGATCGAGGCAGACAGCCATGCGAATCGGAATTTCGGTTCTCACGCACGCCGGCCAGAACATCCGGGAAAACGGCCTGGGCCAGAACGTCTCCTATCTGGCCCGGCTGTTCCGGTGCGTTCAATCGGTCGTCTTTTCGCGCACCGCGTTGTGCAGATGCAGCTTCATGAAGTCGGCAGCGGCTTCGCGTTGATCGGCGAGAAGCAGGTCGATGAGCGTCAGGTGTTCGCGGCAACGCCGCTCTGCCTGATCCCGATCGACGGCCTTCCGGTATTCCATCAGCCGGCGTAACCGGTCGAGACGGCGCAAGCCGTCGAGAATGAACGCATTGCCCGAGCAGGCGGCGATCGTTTCGTGCAACCGGCTGTTCGCGTCGAAAAGCGCTGCCGGAGACGCGGTTCGCACGCCGCCGGTCGCCAGGGCCTCCTGTTCCGCGCGACAGCGCAGCAGTGCCTCGCGATCCAGCCGGAATGTGGGCTCGAGTATCCCGGCGGCTTCGATCAGCAAGCGATACCGATACCCCTGCCGATACGTTTCCGACGAGGTCAGGACGGACTGGAACATCCAGCCATGTCCGGGCCGGCGTTCTATCCATCCTTCCTGCACCATCCGCCGAAGTATCGCGTTCAGCTGCGCACGCGTGACGCCGTAGCGGCGCATCAATTCGTTCTCCGTCACGCGGTCGGGGAGTTGGCCGGCCAGGCGATCCTCGGCAATCGCCAGATAGACCTGCTCGGTTGCATCGGTATTTTCCGCGTCCCGAGTGGCGACGGCGTCGAGCGGCATCGCGCCTTCCGCGACCGCATAGCCGCCATCGGGATGCGCGGATACGACCGATCTTGCGGCCAGGCGCTTCAACGCTTCGCGGACAGGCGAACGCGACACATTGAACTGCTCCGCAAGCGCGCGTTCGGGCAGGCGCGTCCCGGGTGCAATACCGGAATTGGCAATGTGCTGATGAATATTCGCCGCGAGCACATCGGCGAGGGCGCGAGTCATGGGGAATCGGATCACGTGGGACGGTGCGATCGTACCACATCGGCGGATTGGTCTTTTGGGCGTATGGTGAACCTGACGAGGGTGTTGCATCGGTCACGCCAGGTCCACCATTGAATCCCACAAGTACAAGTAAAGACCGGTGAACTTGCGCGGTCGTCCAGGGCGAAAGATGGATCATTGTTTACCCTGATTGGTACTTTGACATGTCAAAAATCCCTTTACATGGTCTTTTGAATTCGTAAAATGCCACTCATTCCAACCGGTTGCATCGATCAAGGAGGCACATGTGCAGCGCAGGCATCTTCTCGGCGCGAGTCTCGCGGCAGTCGGCGGCTACGCGCTGTCGAGCACGGATTCGGCCGCCTCGTTGTCCGGCGGCTCGGTGGCACCGGTAAGCACCGGACCGCAGGACTTCCCGAGCCGCCCGGCAGCGAATCTGCCGCCGGGCAGCTGCGATTGCCACGTTCACCTGTTCGACGCCGAGCGCTTTCCGTTCGCGTCTGACCGTACGTACACCCCCGGGCGTGCCGGGGTAGCGGATCTGCTTGCGTTCGAGGCCCGTCTCGGGATCGATCGCATCGTGCTCGTCCAGCCGAGCGTGTACGGAACCGATAACGCGGCGCTGCTCGCCGGCCTCCGGGAGCTGGGGTTGACCCGGGCCCGCGGCGTTGCCGTGATTGATCCGCGTACGGCAACCAGGGCGGAGCTGCAGGCTCTGCACGAACAAGGCGTGCGGGGTATCCGGCTGAATTTGCAGGTGAAGGGCGAGCGCGATCAGACGGTCGCGATGGCGCAATTGCGGCGCGCGGCCGACGTCGTCGGACCGCTCGGATGGGCGGTTCAGATCTACGCCGACCTGGACGTGATCGCAGGCCTCGCTTCCGGCATTGCGGATCTCGCGGCGCCTGTCGTCCTCGATCACTTCGCAGGCGCACGCGCGGACAGGCTGCCCGAGCAGCGTGCCGCCTTCGGCACCGTTCTCGATCTCGTGAGACACGGCAATGCGTACGTGAAGCTGTCGGCGCCATACCGCGCTTCACGGCAGGCGCCGCAATTCGACGACCTCGCGCCGCTGGCACGGAAGCTGATCGAGACGCGCCCCGATCGCATGGTGTGGGCATCGGACTGGCCGCATACCGGGCGCGCCGGCAATCGCGACGGGAATCTCGCGCGCGTCGAACCGTTCCGCCGCGAAGATGCCGGCCGCGCGCTGAATCAGTTGCTCGCATGGGCGGATTCCGCGGCGCTGCGTCAGCGCATCCTCGTCGACAACCCTGGGCAACTCTATGGCTTTACCGAGCCGGCAATCTGAACTCTTTCGACATCGACTGGAAATCACTCATGTTTCGCACCTTGAACCCGGCCACGGAAACTGTCGTGGCAACCTTCGACGCCGATTCGCCCGCGCGCATCGAGCAGGCACTCGCGGATGCGTGCGCCGCGCAACGCCACTGGGCTTGCGAGCCGCTTGCCGTGCGTGCGGCGGCGGTCGCGCGCATCGGCGACGTGCTGTTGCGCCGCAAGGCTGAACTGGCCGCGCTGATCACGCTGGAGATGGGCAAGCCGATCGTCGAGTCGGAAGCCGAGGTCGAGAAGTCGGCATGGACGTGCCGCTTCTATGCGGAGCACGCGGCACGGTATCTCGATGACGAGACGGTCGCGAGCAACGCGAGCGAGAGCTTCGTCGTCTACGACCCGCTCGGCGTGGTGCTGGCGATCATGCCTTGGAATTATCCGCTCTGGCAGTTCATCCGTTTCGCGGCGCCGGCACTGTGCGCAGGAAACGGCGCGATCCTGAAGCACGCCGGTAACGTCCCGCAATGCGCGTTGGCAATCAACGCGGTGTTTGCGGAGGCCGAGGTACCCGCGGGTCTCGTGGCGTCGCTGCTGATCGAGCCGGAAAACGTCGCCCCGCTGATCGACGATCCGCGCATCGCCGCGGTCACGCTGACCGGTTCGACCGCGGTCGGCAAGCTGGTCGCATCGCAGGCCGGGCGCGCGATGAAGAAGCAGGTGCTCGAGCTCGGCGGTTCGGATCCGTTCATCGTGCTCGCCGACGCCGACGTGGAAGCGGCCGCCAAGGCGGCTGTGAAGGCGCGGTTCTCGAATACCGGCCAGAGCTGCATTTCGTCGAAGCGCTTCATTGTCGACGACAAGGTGGCGGATCGCTTCGTCGAACTTTTCTGTGCGGGCGTTGCGCAGCTGAAGGTCGGCGACCCGACGGATCGCGACACGACGATCGGCCCGATGGCACGCGCGAACCTGCGCGACGAACTGCACCGGCAGGTCGAGCGGACCGTTGAGGCCGGCGCGGTGCTGAAAGCAGGCGGGCAACCCATTCCCGGCACGGGATTCTTCTATGCGCCGACGGTGCTGGACCACGTCGCGCCGGACATGGCGGCCGCATGCGAGGAAACGTTCGGTCCGGTCGCGGCGATCCTGCGCGTCACCGACACCGAGTCCGCGATCGAGCTCGCCAACGCAACGGAGTTCGGGCTCGGCGCCGCGATCTGGACGGCTGACCTTCACCTGGCCAGGAAACTGGTTCGCCGGATCGAGGCGGGCGCGGTATTCGTCAACGGCCTCGTGGCGTCGGATGCCCGTCTGCCATTCGGTGGCATCAAGCAGTCCGGGTACGGTCGCGAACTCGGCGCGGCCGGCATCCGCGAATTCACCAACATCAAGACGGTCTGGATCGGACCGGCGCGCTGATTTCACATCCCCACAGGAGTACCCCATGACGATCACGACCCCTTCGGGCGCGGCGCTGCTGCAACCCGACCGCCTGCCCGCCTACGATCGCGGCGGTGGCGCGAGCACCACGCCGCTCGTCGGCCGGTCCGTCGGTTCCGACAGCTTCATCACCGGTTACACGTCGTTCGCCCCCGGCGTCGAAATTCCGTTTCACAGCCATAACTGCCAGGAAAGCGTCGTGCTGGTCGAAGGCGACGCGATTCTCGACATCGACGGACTCGAGTTCCGGCTCAAGCCGCTCGACACGACCTTCATCCCGCCGAACGTGCCGCATCGCTTCCGGAACGTGTCGACGACCGTGCCGATGAAGATCCTGTGGATCTACGCGCGCCCCGACGCGACGCGCACGCTTGCCGACAGCGGCGAGACCCGGCCGGTCACGGCCGAACACCAGACGCCTTCGAAATAACCTGAGCGAATCATCATGCGTATCCTTGTTCTTCCCGGTGACGGAATCGGCCCCGAGATCATCGCGGCGTCGATCGACGTGCTTGAAAAGGCCGATCGCCTCTTCGATCTCGGCCTCCAATACGACTACGAAGATGTCGGCTTCGCGAGCCTCGACAAGCACGGCACCACGCTGCGGCCGGCGGTGCTGGAAAAGGCGGCGGGCTACGACGGCCTGATCCTCGGCACCGTCTCGCATGCGGACTACCCGCCTCCCGCGGAGGGCGGGCGCAATGTGTCGGCCGCGTTCCGTTGCGAACTCGACCTCTATGCGAACGTGCGTCCGTCACGCACCCGCCCGTTCCTGACGTCGAACATGCGCGAAGGCAGGCGCATGGATCTCGTGATCATGCGCGAGGCCACCGAAGGCTTCTATCCGGACCGCAACATGCACCTCGGGTGGGGCGAGATGATGCCGTCGAAGGACATGGCGCTGTCGGTACGCAAGATCACGCGTCACTGCAGCGAGCGGATTGCGCGGCGCGCGTTCGAGCTTGCGATGAAGCGCAGGAAGAAGGTGACGGCGATTCACAAGGCGAACAGCTTCCACATGACGGACGGCCTCTTCCTCGAAAGCGTCCGCCATGTCGCGAAAGACTTCCCGGAGGTGGCGCTCGACGATCTGCTGGTGGACGCGTCGACGGCCCACCTCGTCCGGTCGCCGGAGCGTTTCGACGTGCTGGTCGCCACCAACTTCTATGGCGACATCATCAGCGATCTCGCGGCGGAGCTGTCCGGCAGCCTGGGTCTCGGCGGCTCGATCATGGCGGGCGATGCGCTTTGCTGTGCCCAGGCGCAGCACGGCTCCGCGCCGGATATCCAGAACCAGGACAAGGCGAATCCGACCTCGATGATCCTGTCGGTCGGCATGCTGATGCGCTGGATCGGCGAACACCGGCAGAAACCGGCTTTCATTGCGGCCGCCGATGCGATCGATGCCGCGGTCGACGCGGTGCTTGCCAATCCCGAGACGCGCACCGCGGATCTCGGCGGCACCATGGGCTGCAAGGCCTTCGGCAAACAGGTTGCCGACGCGCTCCAGGCCGCGTGACGCGCTGCTCGGCGGGCGGCGCGTTGCCGCCGCCGAATCGCGACAACAAACCGGAGACATTCGATGATGGCCGCGCCACGGCTGACGGGCGAATGTCGCGCGTCGCCCGATAGCGTTATCGAAACGCCAATCCCGACCGGATCGCGTTGCAGACGATATCCGCGCGCGCCGCGTCGATGCGCTCCATGGCGAGGCCAGCCGGAACACGTACGTTGGACGATCACACGCATTCATCGAAGGATTTAGCATGCATTCCGAATCAATGGCGATGGACCCGGCGTCCGATCATCGGACGACCCGGCAAGCGATCCGGCAGCGGGCGCTGCACAAGAATACCTGGCGCCTGTTGCCACTGCTGACGCTCGCGTTCATTTTCAACTACATCGACCGGACCAGCGTCGGCTTCGCGGCGCTGACGATGAACCAGGACATCGGGCTGACGCCCGCCCAGTTCGGCTGGGGCGCCGGCGTTCTGTTCACCGGGTATTGCCTGTTCGAGATCCCGAGCAATCTCGCGCTGTACCGGTACGGCGCCCGGCGCTGGCTCGCACGGATCATGATCACCTGGGGCCTCGCCGCGACCGCAACGTCACTGGCGCAGGGGCCGACGAGCTTCTACATCCTGCGATTGCTCCTCGGAATCGCCGAAGCAGGCTTCTTTCCGGGCGTCACGTTTTTCCTCGCCTGCTGGTTCCCCACCGAGTACCGCGTACGCGTACTCGCCTTCTTCATGCTCGGCGTACCGCTGTCGTCGGTCATCGGCGGCCCGATGTCGACGGCGCTGCTCGGCCTCGATGGCATCGCGGGGCTGCACGGCTGGCAATGGATGTTCGTCGTGCAGGGCATGCCCGCCGTCCTGATCGGGATTGCCGTGCTCGTCTGGCTGCGCGACGATCCGAAGGACGCGTACTGGCTGACGCAGGAAGAGCGCAGCGAGCTCGTCACGATGCTCGCGGAGGAGCCGCGCGAAAAACCGAAGAAAGCGCTGTTCGCCGCGCTGAAGGACGGCCGGGTACTGCTGCTCGCGGCGATTCAGTTCGGCTTCGTGCTCGGTTCGTATGGCATCGGCATCTGGCTGCCGATCATTCTGAAGGGACACGGCCTCAGCCTTGTCGCGGTCGGGTTGCTGTCCACGATTCCGTATATCGCCGCGGTATTCGGGATGTTGATCTGGGCACGCGTGGTCGATCGAAGCGGCCGCAAGGTTTTCCATCTGTTCAGCGCGTGCCTGCTGGGCGGTATCGGCCTCGCGCTGTCCGCGCTCGCCGGCAGTGTGGCCATCGAGCTGGTGGGGCTGAGCCTGGCCGTGGTTGCGGTCAGCGCTGCGCGCGCGATCTTCTGGACCATTCCGACGCGATTCCTGACCGGCGTCGCCGCTGCCGGCGGTCTCGCCTTCATCAATTCGATCGGCACGCTCGGCGGCTTTGCGGGCCCGTACCTCGTCGGCTTCCTGAAGCAGTCGACCGGCTCCTTTGCCGCCGGCATCTGGGCGATGGCCGCGATGCTTGCGCTGTCTGCCGCGCTGGCCGCATCGCTCAAGCTGCTCATCGAGAAAGCCTGAAGTGTTGACCGGCACGACGGCCTCCGCGCACGGACCGTCTTGCCGATTTCCGGTATCGTTCCCGTGCGACGCCGGCCGCGGCTGACGCCGCGTCGCAAACCGACCGAATTTTCCCGAATGAATGGAGCGCTCATGATCCTCGAAATGGCCAGTCTCGAAATCGACCCGTCTCAAGCCGAACAATTCGAAGCCGCAGTCCGGCAGGCCCTGCCGTTGTTCGCGCGCGCCCGCGGCTGCGGCGGCGCGGAACTGCACCGCGTGATCGAACGCAACGGCGAGTATCTGCTCGTCGTGAAATGGGAGACCGTCGACGATCACATGGTGCATTTCCGCGAGTCGGATGACTTCCAGGCCTGGCGGCAACTGGCGGGGCCGTTCTTCAAGCGGCCGCCGGAAGTCATCCATACGGTCGTCGCCGTGAAGTAAAGGGCGCGGCACGCTGGAAAGACGCGGCGGCGCGCGCACTCCGGGCCGCCCCGGCATCCGGCCGTCGCGGTCTCGCAATCGGAACGCACGGCCGACATTGCCGCATCGGCGTACGACGTATCGTCGACCTCCCGCCTTCACTCCACGTCGCGCCCGTCAGGGTATTCGCGCATCCGCACACGCCAGTCCCGAATGCTGGAACGCCGCACGGCATGCGTGCGACGACGCAAGCCCGCACCGCCCCGACGCTGGCTAATATCCGTCCCGACTCGAATACGACATAGGAGACTCGGGACCATGAAGTTCAAGCTACTCGCCGTGCCGGTCGGCATGCTCTTCTGCGGGACGGCGCTCGCGCAAAGCAGTGCGACGATCTACGGGATTCTCGATACGGCGGTGACTTACGTCAACAACGCGCGCGGCGCGTCGCTGACGGCGCTGACCGCGGGGCCGCTGAAAGGCAATCGACTCGGCTTCATCGGCAGCGAGGATCTTGGCGGCGGCACCCGTGCGCTGTTTCGCCTCGAGAACGGTTTCTCGGCGCTGAACGGTTCGCTGGGGCAGGGGGGAGCAATGTTCGGCCGGCAGGCCTATGTCGGCCTGAGCGGCGCGTTCGGCACGGTGACGCTCGGGCGTCAGTACGACTCGGTCGTCGATTACGTCGGCGCGTTGAAGGCGGGGGGCGATACCGCCGGCGCATACGCGAACCACCCCGGCGACATCGACAACACCGGCAACAATTTCCGCGTGAACAACGCCGTCAAATACAGCAGCCCGGATTTCGCGGGGCTCACGGTCGGCGGCGTATACAGCCTGGGCGGCGTGGCGGGCGACTATCGCCGCAAACGCATCTATTCGCTGGGCGCCCGCTACGTGCATGGCGCGGTGCAACTGGGTGTGGCGTATCTCAACGCGCAGGATCCGAATTTTTCGTTCTACGGAAACAACCCGTCGTCGAGCGCGACCGGCAACAACATGACGGCCGCACCGATCTATTCGGGCTATGCGTCTGCCGGCTCGCTGCAGGTGTTCGGCACGGCCGCGACCTACACGTTCGGCGGCTGGACCGCGGGCGGCGTCTACACCCATTCGCAATTGCGCGACCTCGGCAGCCAGCCCGGGCTCGATCCGCTCGGCTATCGCGGCAGTGCCGTCTTCAACACCTGGGAACTGAACCTGCGCAAGTTCGTCACGCCGGCCGCGATGTTCGGCGCGTCGGTGCAATACACGCGCGGCAGCCCCGTGGCTGGCAATCTCGGCGGCGTGAATTATCTTCAGGCGAATGCGGGCATCGATTACTTCCTGTCGAAGCGTACGGACGTGTATCTCGTGGGCATCTGGCAGCACGCGTCCGGGTACGACTCGACCGGGTCGAAGGCCGTGGCGGCGATCTACGGCTTCACGCCGTCGAGCACCGCGTCGCAGGTGGCCGTGACCGCCGGACTGCGTCACAGCTTCTGACGAGGCCCACATTCTGGAAAACCGTGCGCGGCCGTCGTGTCGGCGGTCTTTCGCGGCTTGCGGTGCACGCTAGGATGCGATCGGAACGCGGTTCGCCGTTCGCGACGCACCGCAAACACAACATCGGAGACAGTTCGTGAACATGCAACACCGGAAATACCGGACGACCATTCTCGTCATGCTGATGCTGGCGATGGTCATCAACTACATCGATCGGGCCGCACTATCGATCGCGATGCCGTTCATCACGAAGGACTTTCACCTGACGCCCGGCGAGAAAGGCCTGATCTTCAGTGCATTCTCCATCGGCTACGCGCTGTTCAATTTCCTGGGCGGCTACTTCTCCGACCGCTTCGGCGGCAAGCGCGTGCTGACGGTCTCGATGACAGGCTGGTCGATTGCGTGCGGCCTGACTGCGGCTGTGTCCGGCTTCTGGTCGATGCTGCTCGTGCGCATCGTGTTCGGCGCCGGCGAGGGGCCCAACTCGGCGACCGCGAACAAGGTGGTCAATACCTGGTTTCCGGTCAGGGAGCGCGCGAGCGCGGCCGGGATCAACCAGGCCGGCGGCCCGCTCGGCGGCGCGCTCGCAGGGCCGATCATCGGCTTTCTCGCGCTGTCGTTCGGCTGGCGCGCGTCGTTCATCGTGATGGCTGCCCTCGGGCTCGCATGGGCGCTCGCGTGGCACCGGCTGGCAGTCGAAACGCCCGCGCGGCATCCGCGCATCAGCCGGGAAGAGCTGGCCGAAATCAATGACGGGCAGGAAGAGGACGTGCGTGACGGCGAGGGCAAGGTGTCGATCCTCGAGGTAATCTCGACGCGCTCCGTGTTGATGACCGGCATTTCGCTGTTCTGCTACAACTACATCCTGTTCTTCTTCATCACGTGGTTTCCGAGCTATCTCGTCGATACGAAGGGCATCAGCCTCAAGGACATGAGCCTCGTCAGTTCGCTGCCGTGGATCACCGGTGCGCTCGGCTTCTTTACCGGCGGGCTGATCGTCGACGCGATCTTCCGCCGCACGGGCAAGCGGATGTTCTCCCGCAAGGTCGTGCTGGTGACGTCGTTGATGATCGCCGCGGTATGCATTGGCCTGACGGGCCTCGTCGATTCGGCGATGACGGCCGTCGGCGTGATGACGGTGGCCATCGGCTTCCTGATGCTCGCGGCGCCCGCCTACTGGGCGATCATCCAGGACAGCGTGCCCCGTCGTCAGGTCGGTACGGCGAGCGGCTTCATGCACGGACTGGCGAACGTGTCGGGCATTGTCGGCCCGGCGGCGACGGGCTTCCTGATCCAGGGCACCGGCAGCTATGCGAGCGCGTTCGTGCTGGCCGGCTCGCTTGGCCTCGTCGGCTCGATGATCCTCGCGCTCTTCGTCGGCGGCCGCACCGATCGCGAGACGGCCGCTTCGCTCGCGTAGTCATCGCCGGCAAACGGCGCGCGTACGAGGCGCATGCCCGGATCGGGCATGCGCCTTTTTTTTCTTCTGGAAACCGAATGAACACTTTTTCCGCTTCCTCGTTGAGCGACGGCATGCACGCATTTGTGCGCACCGCTTTGCGCTTTGCCCCCGCAGGCGGCGACTGGCCGTCGCGTCGCGCCGCGTTCGCGCGCCAGTGCGCGCATTTCACGCCACCGCGCTCCGGCACGATCACGGTCAGCGACCAGCTCGCCGGCGGCGTGACGACACGCTGCATCCGGCCCGCGGAGCCCGCGCCCGCGCGCGGCTGGCCCGTCCTGCTGTATTTCCACGGTGGCGGATGGACAGCCGGCGATCACACGACGCATGACTGGTTTGCCGCGGCGTTGCTGCAGCGCGTGAAGGTCGCGGTGCTCGCGGTGGACTACCGGCTGGCGCCCGAGGCGTCGTTTCCCGCGCCGCTGCTCGATGGTCGGGCGGTCTGGGACGCGATCGCAGACCTGCCGTTGCCGCTCGACCCGACGCGGCGTGCAGTGGCGGGCGACAGTGCCGGCGCAACGCTGGCGGCGGCGCTGTGCATCGCGCTGCGTGCGGCGGGCAAGCGTCAGCCGCGCGCGCAGGTGCTCGCGTATCCGGTGCTGAGCGCATCGACGGACTTCCCGTCGATGATCGAACATGCGCATGCGCCGATACTCAGCGCATCGGGGCTGGCGTCGTCGATTGACGCGTATCTGCCGAACCCGGACGATCGGCGCAATCCGCTGGCGATGCCGCTGGAGGTGGACGACTGCACGGCGCTCGCGCCTGCGCTGCTTGCGCTCGCGCAGGTCGACCCGGCGCGCGACCAGGGACTCGCCTATGCGGCGCGCTTGCGCGACGCCGGCGTGCCGGTGGACGTATGCGCCGGAGCGGGACTGGTGCACGGATGCCTGCGTGCGGCGCAGTTGCCGGAAGTGGGCGCGCTGTACGACCGGATCGCGGCGTTTCTGCTGGAGAAGGGGGTGGCGTTCGCGAGCTGACCGCCACCGGTGAGTGTGCGCGACGACATGAAGATTGCCGCGCACACGCGTGGCGGTCGTAACGCGTGGCCCGGGGTGGCCGCGCTTGCGCGTGGCCGGACAAGTCAGCGGGGACGGAGATAGCGCGACAGCACGGCTTCGTCCGGCGCCGCGCCGATTCCGGGCGCATCGTCGAGACGGAATGCATGCCCGTCGCGAATGGGGGCGAGATCGATCAGCCAGGCAGCCGGATCGACGTACAGATATTCGATCTGCATCAGGTCGGGAAAGGCGGTCGCGAGATGAAGGGTCGCGAGGAAGCCGGGGCCGAAGTACGGGCTGTGCGGCAGCACGCCCAAGCGCGCACCGCGCGCCAGCGCGACGATTTCCATGAACTCGGTGATGCCGCCGACCTTGCTCACGCTCGGCTGCAGATAATCGACCGCCTGCGCGTCGACGGCCTGCCGGAACTGCATCGCGGTGCACCAGTTCTCGCCGGCGGCGATCGGCACATCCGGCGTGCGCAGCGCGGACTGCGTCGAGAAGTCTTCCGGCGGAAAGACGGGCTCTTCGAGCCAGTCGAATCCGCCCAGCTCGCGCAGGCGCACGATATTTCGCCGTGCGGTCGCGGGATCCCACGCGCAGTTGACGTCGACCGACAGCGCGGCGCGGCCGGCCACCGCAGCATGACAGGCTTCGATGACCGGCATGTCGATCTCGTGCAGCTTGATGTCGGCAAAGCCGTCGTCGAGCGCGCGTCGGCACATGGCCGCCGCCGCGTGCGGATCGCCGTAGCGCACGAGGCTCGCGTAAGTCGACCGCGTGACCGGCGCATTGCCGCCGAGCAGCCGATACAGCGGGACGCCTGCGCGTTTCGCCGCCAGGTCATGGAGCGCGAGATCGACGCCCGAGATCGCGAACATCGTGATCCCGTATCGGCCGAACAGGTGCAGCAGCTGCTGCACGTGCTTCGTCCAGTCCGTGACCGAGTCGATCGCCGCGCCTTCGAGCAGCGGTTTGAGTCGGCTGTCGATCACGTGGCGCGTCGCATCGGCAACGAAATAGCCGAAGCCTTCCCCCCAGCCCACGTGGCCGTCCGTGTCCTCGATGCGCACGAGCACGGTTTCGAGCGTGCGCCATGCGGAGGGCGTGATGCCGAGCCCGGCGCCGCCGTCTTCGAACGGAATCTCGACGATGCGGGTGTCGACCGACTTGATCTTCATGCGGCACCTCGCACGCGCAGTGGCTTGGGCACATAGGGGCCGCCGATGTAGCCGGGCCCGTCGCCGGCCGGCATCGCGTCGCGCGGCACGAACGCGCGCGCGACGTGATCGCGCGCGTCGTCCTGCGGCACATAGCCGAGTTCGGTCGCACGCCGATTGTCGAAGAACGGCTCCGGACAGCGCGATATGCCGTAGACGACGTCGTGCGCGACGGCGTCGTGTTCGATCCCGATCCGGATCAGCTGCGCGAGATCGCGGCCGCTGACCCACAGGTGCAGCCGCCGCCCGTCGGCGACTTCCGGATCGGCATTGCCGATGCGGATCGACAGCGTCTTCAACCCGTGACGATGTGCATACAGCACGCACGCCGCCTCGCCGAACACCTTGCTGAGCGCATAGAAGCCGTCGGGCGCGACAGGCGCGTCGTCGCCCGCGAAGCCGTCGATACGATGATGGCCGACGACATGATGGCTGCTGGCGAACACGAAACGCGGGATGCCGTATTGCCGGCACGCGTCGAGCAGGTAGAGCTGCGCGCGGTAGTTGGCGTCGAGCGTTGCCTCGAAATCGATGTCGAGGCCGTAGCTGCACGCGAGGTGGAGGACCCCGTCCACACCTTCGGCCGCACGCCGGACCAGCGCCGGATCGGTGATGTCGCCGACCAGCGCGGTTTCGTTGTCCGCGAGATCCTGCGGCTCGCGCAGATCGAGCAGACGCAGGCGGTAATGTTCGCGCAGCCATGGGCGCACGCGCGTGGCGACGCCGCCGGCTGCGCCGGTGACAAGCAGGGTCTTCAACATTCAGGCATCCTTTCTGGCGTTCGTCCGTCGATTTCCGACATCGTATAGTCGACGGCGGCCCACTCGAAATAGGTCTTGAGGTCCGCGACCAGCGCCTGGTGCGCCGGATGGGGCAGATATCGTGCGACGGCGTTCTCGTCGTCGAATTCGGATTCGAGCAGGTAGTCCCAGCAGATCGGCCGGTCGAGTTCGTTGGCCGACACGCGCCAGCCGCGGACGAACCCGATTTCACGTCCGAGCGCGTGCATCTTGTCGACGAGTACCCTTTCCCGCGCGGCGTCCCGCTCGACATGAGCGAGGCGGCGGAACATCACGACATGCTTCATCATCGCGCCGTCCCTCCGCGACACGCGTCGAGGTACCACGCAGGCGCATCCTGCAGCGCAACGGGCCGCAGGAACCGTTCGATCGCGGCATAGCCGACGGACGTCGATTGCGGGTGCGTCGATGCAGGCCACGGCCCGCCGTGCTGCTGCGCATGGCAGACCGCAACGCCGGTGGGCACGCCGCCGAACAGCACGCGGCCGGCAATCCGCCGGGCGGCGCCGATCAGCGTGCGATTGTCCGGTGTATCGTCGTGCGCGCCCCACAGCGTGACGGTCAGCGATCCGTTGACGGCCGCCAGCACGCGCAGGATCTCGTCGTGGTCACGCACGCGGACGACGAGCGCGGCGGGACCGAACATCTCGTCGCGCAGCGCCGGCGTTGCGACGAATGCATCGGCATCGACTTCATAGAGTCGTGGCGCTGGCGCGTCCGTGTCGGCACGCGCGCCGTCGGGCGGCGCGACCCGCACGCGGATGCCCGCTTGCGCGGCGATCGTCGCCGCAGCCTGTTCGAAGCCGGCGCGCATCGCGGATGTCAGCATCCGGTGCGGGCGCTGCGCGGAGAGCGCACGGGCGAGATCGGCGACGAAGCTGTCGCCCTGCGGATCGTCCTGCACGACGATCAGGCCGGGGCTCGTGCAGAACTGGCCGCAGCCGAGCGTGATCGATGCGGCGAGCGCGTCGGCCGCGCTGGCGGTACCGGCCGCCAGTGCCGGCGGCAACACGACGAGCGGGTTGATCGACCCGAGTTCGCCGAAGAACGGAATGGGGCGCGGGCGGTCGTTCGCTGCCCGCCACAACGCGACACCGCCCTGATACGAGCCGGTGAATGCGACCGCCGCGATCGCCGGGTGCCGGACCAGATGCGTGCCCGCGTCGCGGGGCACCTGATCGGTGAACGCGATGACGCCGTCGGGCAAGCGCTGCTCGCGCACGACGTCGGCCGCAAGCGCGAACACGCGCCGCGACAGTTCGGGATGCCCTGCATGCGGCTTGACGACCACCGTACAGCCGGCTGCCAGTGCGGACGCGGTATCGCCGCCGAGCACCGAGAACGCGAACGGGAAATTGCTCGCGGAGAACATTGCGACCGGCCCGAGCGGCACGAGCACGCGCGTCAGACGCGGGCGGCCTGTCGGCGGCGCGCCGGCCACGGCGGCGGCGTCGATCTGGCGGAACGGCGCGCCGGCGTCGACTTCGTCGGCAAAGCCGCGCAACTGGAACGTCGTGCGGGCAAGTTCGCCGGCAAGGCGCGCATGACCGAGGCCGGTTTCGTCGTCGGCCAGTGCGATCAGCGCCGCCGCCTGAGCGTCGAGCGCATCGGCGAGACCGTGCAACAGGCGGGTGCGTGCGGCGGCAGGGGCCAGCGCGTCGGCTGCATGGGCGTCGGCTGCGAGCGCCACCGCGCGATCGATGGCCGGGAAGGGCGCGGCGCGGGCGCCGGAATCGGTCGTGCTCACGATTGCGGCTCCACGTGATAGCCGCGCGCCGCATAGTCGAACGCCACCAGCGCGTTGATCGCGACCGCGTTGTCGGCCGGTGCGGCGTAGTACGCGCGGATTTCCTTGATCCGGCACGTGTCCGGGTCGAACACGTACCATTCGTCGCCGCGCAGCGCCGTGCCGGCTTTCGACTTCCAGTGCGTCCATTCGATGACGGCCTCGTGCGAATCGTGCGACACGAGGATTTTCTCGATCGTCCACCGGGAACCGAGCTCGGCGACGCACCATTGCCACTTGCGCGCGATGGTGTCGGCGCCGCGCCACGGGATGTCGGGCAGGCCGGCGGGGAAATAATGCACGGCGTCGGGCGTGAAGCACGCTACGAGCGCGTCGTAGTCGGCTGCGTTGCATGCGTCGAAATAGCGGCGGATCAGGGCCGCGTATTTCGCCTGGTCGATGACTGCCATCGATGAGCCTCCTGGGAATGCGCACCGCAGACTTTGTGCGGCACGCGATGGAACACGATGCGAGTGTAGGGTCGGGGCTCGCCGATGATTGCGGCCGCCTGTGGCCGTAGCAGACAGCAGTTCCAGCATCTGGGACCGTCGCCAGGCAGGCCGAGCCTTCCGGCGTGGCGACGGTTGCGTCGTCAGCGATTCGCCCGCGCCTCCCAGCGCAGCGACGTGTGCGCGCTCAGCGACTCGCCCGGGCCGAGCACGCGCATGCCGGTGTGTGCGACGCCGGCCGCGGCGAGATTGAATGCGTTGGCGACGTGGCTGACGGGTTCCACGCACAGATACGGCGCGCCGCGCGGCACGAAGGCGACGAGGTGGTCGAGCGGCGCGGCCGCATCGATCGCGATCCGTCCGTTCGCGCGTGTGACGACCGCCGGCCCGTGCCATTCGCTCGCATAGATCGCCACGTCCGACGATTGCCAGTCGCGCTCGTCGATCCGGATCGCCTCGTGCGTGGACGAGGTGTTGCCGTTGGGCACGCAGGCCGCGTCGATGTGCCAGCGGCGCCGCGCATCGAAGCGAATCGACGCGTGCGCGTCGCGCGCGAGAAACGGGTGCCAGCCGACACCGGCCGGCATCGCGGACGCACCGGCGTTGCATACCGCGAGTTCGACGTGCAGCGCCGGACCGTCGAGCCGGAACGCGATGCGTGCATCGAAGGGCCATGGCCAATGCGCGCCGGCGTAATGCAGCGCGAATTCGGCCGAGACATCGCTGAATGCACGCGTCTCCCATTCGCAGCGATGCGCGATGCCGTGCAGCGTGTTCGGAAGATCGAGCGGATGAGGCGGCAGCGCATGGACCATGTCGCCGAATCGCAATTGCGCGCCGGCAATGCGGTTCGAATACGGGATCAGCGGATAGGCGCCGGCCTTCGGCCAGCTATGCGGCGGTGCGGTCCATTCGTGCAGCGGCACGACAATGTCGGTGCCGCATGCGACGACCTGCAGGCGCGTCAGCCGGGCACCGAGGCCGGGGGCCAGTTCGGCGCGCAGCACGCGATTGTCCAGTATCAGTCGCGAGCGAGTGCTCATGAAGTCTCCGGGAATGTGATGCGACGGCCGTCGTTCAGGCATCGATCCGCAGACGCAGCAGATGCCCGGATAGCGGCGCGCTGGCAAGCGATTCGATCGGCTGGTGATTGCGGTCGCTGGTGATGTAGATCGACGCGTCACGCCCGTCGCGCACGAATGCGAGCCCGGTCGGCGCTGCGACAGGCAGGCTGACGACGCGGTCGAGCGCCCCGTCGCCGGTGAAGCGCATCAGGCTCCAGCCGTCTCTGAGCGCGACCCAGATGCCGTCGCCGTCGTCGAGCGCGATCCCGCAGAGCCGGCCTGAGCCTGGCGGCATCGACGCGAAGCGGCGGATCGTCTCGCTGCCGCGCTGCATCGTATAAATCGTTCCGGATGCCGGGCCGAGCGCATAGGCGGTGGCGCCGTCGCCAGACCAGGCGATCGCGTCGATCGGTTCGCTGAACTGCCAGCGCGTTTCGAAGTGCCGGGTAGCGTTGATGAAGCCGACGCGCACGATGCCGTCGCGTTGCAGGCAGCCCCACGTGACGCCGCGCGCATCGGTGCATTGCAGCGACATGGCCGGATCGTTCCACGCGCTCACGCCGTCGTGCGCACACGCGGCGCCGTCCGCCCCGACCATCCAGACCCGCCGCGCCTGCGTGACGATCAGGCCGTCCGTCCGCAGCTGCATGCCGGTGATCGGCTCGTCGAGCCGCATCACGATCCTGTCGTGCGCGCCGTCGAACGCATGCACGGCGGGCGCGAGCGTGTCCGCCCAGTAGAGCCTGCGTTGCGCCGCCGACCAGACCGGATGCGCGCCGTGAAACGCCCAGCCGTCTCCGACGGGCGTCACTTCCTCCTGTTCCGTCGCGGGGCGCGCGACGTCGAGCTGCATGCCGACGCGTCGAGCGGCTTCCGCCAATTCGGGGCCGAGCAGTTCGAGCCGCGCGAGCGACAGGCGGTATGCGGGTCCGGCGACGCTGAGCGCGCCGCGCACCCGGCCCGCCCCGTCGACGATCGGCGCGGCAACGCAGCGCACGCCGAGCACGATTTCCTCGTCGTCGATTGCAAAGCCGCGGGTCGCGGTGATCCGCAATTCGACCTGCAGCCGCCGCCGGTCGGTGATGGTGTGCGGCGTCAGCGCGGTCATCGTCACGCTGCGCAGCAACGCATCGCGTTCGTCGCGCGGCATCCGTGACAGGATCGCCTTGCCTTGGCCCGTGCAGTAGATCGGCTTGCTGCGGCCGAGCGCCGCCGACGAGCGCTGCGAGTGCGCGCCGTCGCATCGCTCGAGCGAGATGACTTCGTTGCCGTCGCGTGCGGCCAGATACGTCGTTTCGCCGGTCAGGTCGCGCAGCGCGCGCAGTTCGGGCGTTGCCGCCGCGACGAGGTCAGGCATCAGGTATGCATTGCGTACCAGTTCCAGATACCGGAACCCGAGACGATAGACGCGATGGCTTGCGTCACGCCGCAACAGGCCATGCTCGATCAGCGTCGCGAGGATCCGATAGAGCGTCGTCTTCGGCAGCCCCGCTTGCGCGAGGAGCGCCGCATTGGTCATGCCGCCGGGCGCGGCGCCGACCAGTTCGAGCACCGTCAGCGCCTTGCCGAGCGATGCCGTACCGTCTCCGATTCCCACTTTTCCACCTTCTGGAATTCATGCGCGGCGTGTCGGCACCGCGCCGTTTCGTTGCCAGTCACTGTAGCAGTAGCATGAGTTCGAACCTAGCCGCCTGGCTTCGCGAGTTCCACTTTCTGGAACTTTCATCCCACTTCATTCTTGCCACAGGATCCAACGTGACGCTCCACAACTATTCGGATGAACTCGACCGCGAGATCGATCGCACTGTGCATGTCGGCGAGGCGACGCTTGCGCGTCTCGCCAGCGTGAGCAGCGGATCGCTCACCACCCAATTGTTCAAGCGCGGATTCCGCCAGCCGGCGCTGGTCGGGCTGCGCGCGCTGAACCGGGAAGTGAAGCCTTTCGCGGGGCGCGCGTTCACGATGCGATTCATTCCCGCCCGAGAGGACATCGACACCTACGGGACGATGACCACGAAGCCGAACGGCGACAATCTTCAATGGCAGGGGATCGAGCAGATCGGTGAAGGCGACGTGCTGGTGATCGACAGCCGCAACGACCCGCGCGCCGCGTCGGCGGGCAACATCCTCGTGACCCGCCTGCTCGCTCGCGGCGCGCGCGCGATCGTGACCGACGGCGCGCTGCGCGACGGCAGCGAGATCGCGCAGATGTCGTTGCCGGCGTATGCGCGCGAGGTCACCGCCACGACGCGGATCTCGTATCACCACGTCGCGGACCTGCAGGTGCCGATCGGCTGCGCCGGCGTCGCGGTCTATCCGGGCGACGTGATCGTCGGGGATGCCGACGGCGTGACCGTCGTGCCTGCGCATCTGGCCGAAGAGCTTGCCGACGTCTGCGAGCGGCAGGACGACATCGAGCATTACCTTGCGATGCGCGTCGCGACCGGCGAAGCGCTCTGGGGCGTCTATCCGCCGAGCCAGAAGACTTACGCCGATTACGAAGCCTGGGTCGCGGCCGGGCGTCCCGCGATCGAACGGAAATTTGCCTGACGCGGTAGCGGGGCGCGGGCGTCTCTCGCCCGGCCAGCGCCGCACCGTCGTAATGCCGGTAACGTTGGTAACGCTGCCCCGATTCCGCCGCTCGGCTGCACCTCCTGTCTCACCGGCATGAAGCCGTGCATCTGCTGGTTCTTTAATTCAGGTCCGAAACTTGTGGGTAACGCCCAGTCCTGAAGGACGGGGCTTGCCGCACACAGGGTCAATTCACTGCCCGCGCTCCCCGGAAGCCACGCGCGCCGTCTCCCGGCGCTTTCCCGCGTCTTCCCGGCGATCATCCGTCCTCTTCCATCGCTTATCCGCCGCGACCGATTGATCGATTCCCGGTTTTCACCTGCCCGCCACCCACCAAAAACGATCGATTCGATCATTTAACGGGTAAACCCTCGATTGAATCGCGCAAAATCTGCGCGTAGGATGACCGAAACAGTCACGAATCGATGCGTTTCCGGGTTCCGTTGACTGAACCGCTCACTCGGCCGGCGATTCGCATCGGCCCGGCAACACACTGGAGTTCGAGGATGGCAATCACGTTCAAGGGCATCGTGCCGGCACTCATCACGCCGATGACGCGCGATGAGGAAATCGACGAGGCAGGCCTGCGAACGCTCGTCGATCGCCTGATCGATGCGGGCGTTCACGGCCTGTTCGTGCTCGGCACGAACGGCGAGTTCATCGCGCTTTCCGACGAAGAGAAAGTGCGTGTCGCGCGCATCGCGGTCGACCAGGCGCGCGGCCGCGTGCCCGTGGTCGCCGGAACCGGCGCGTATGCGACGCGCGATGTGATCGCGCTGAACGGCAGGATGCAGGACGTCGGCGTCGACGCGGTGTCGGTCATCACGCCTTACTTCAACGGCGCGACGCAGCAGGAACTGTTCACGCACTACGAGCGGATCGCGCGCGCCACGCCACTGCCGGTGATGCTGTACACGATTCCCGCAAAAGCCGGCGTGACGCTGAACGTCGACACGGTGCGCCGTCTCGCGGAGATCCCGAACATTCGCGGGATCAAGGACAGCGGCGGCGATTTCGACCGTCTGCTGCAGCTGATCAACCTGCGCCGCGACGATTTCGCGGTGTTCACCGGCACCGACTCGATGATCCTCTGGACGCTGATCGCCGGTGGCGACGGTGCGGTTGCCGCGACGACGAATGCGGTGCCGAGTGTCGTGATGTCGATCTGGAACAACTTCCAGGCCGGCGAGATCGCGGCCGCGCGGCGCGCGCAGGAATCGCTTCGCCCGCTGCGCGACGCGTTCGCGCTCGGCACGTTGCCCGTCGTGCTGAAAGAGGCGGCCGACCTCCTCGGCATGCCCGCCGGGCCCGCGCGGGCACCCGCGCAGGCGCTCGACGCCGCCGCCCGCGAACGCCTGGTGAAGGCGCTCGCGATCTATCCGCGCGTGTCCTGACGCATCCCCGCAGACGCCCCGCACCGTTCGCGCAATCGACCGACACAGAGAACCCCGACATGCATCCCGTGTATCACTTCCAGACCGTCAAGCACATCGTGCACGGCCCCGGCAGCCTCGACCAGCTGCCCGACAAGCTCGCGCTGCTCGACCGCCCGGTGCGCCGCATCGCGTTCATCACGCAGCCGTTCATCGAGGCGAGCGGCATCGCCGCGCGTGTCGTGTCGGCGCTGGCCGGCCGGGATATCGAAACGCTGATCGTGCGCGACGTGCAGCCCGAGCCGACGATCGAGAACGTCGAAACCGTGTTTCGCGAGCAGATCGAACCGTTCGCGCCGGACGCGGTGCTGTCGATCGGCGGCGGCAGCGTGCTCGATGCCGCGAAACTGTTCGCGGTGCGCCTGACCAACCGGCAGCCGCTGCGCGAATGGCTCGGCATCGATCTGATCGCGGCACCGGGCGTGCCGCTGGTCCTGGTGCCGACGACGTCCGGCACGGGTTCCGAAGTCACGCCGAACGCGATCGTCACGCTGCCCGACGAGGAACTGAAGGTCGGCATCGTGAGCCGCCACCTGCTGCCGCAACTCGTGATCCTCGACGCGACGCTGACGCTCGACCTGCCGAAGCCGATCACGGCCGCGACCGGCATGGATGCATTCATCCATGCGATCGAATCGTACATCTCGACGAAGGCGAACCCGATCAGCGACATGTTCGCGATGGAGTCGATGCGGCTGATCGGCGCGAACCTTCTCGAAGCCTACGAGAACGGCCGCTCGCTGAAGGCGCGCGAGGCGATGCTCGTCGGCTCGATGTACGGCGGTCTCGCGTTGACGGCCGCGGGCACGGCGGCCGTGCACGCGCTCGCGTACCCGCTCGGCGGCATGTTCAACATCACGCACGGCGTCGCCAATTCGATGCTGCTGCCGCACGTGATGGCATTCAACCTGGACGCGATCGTCGGCCGCCTCGCGAACGTCGCGCACGCGCTCGATATCGCGCGGCACGACGACAGCGACGAAGCGGCGGCCAACAAGCTGCTCGAACGGATCCGGGAATGGACGGCCGCGATGGCGATTCCGCAGGATCTGCGCGCGTTCGGCGTGGCGGACGAACACGTCGACGCGCTCGCCGTCGCCGCGTCGAAGGTGAAGCGGCTGCTCGGCAACAACCCGAAGCCGCTGAGCGTCGACGACATCAAGACGATCTATCGCCGCTTGCTGCCATGACCACCCACCCGAACGGCCCCGCGCGGCTGCTGATCCTCGGCGACGACCTGTCGGGAACGGCCGATTGCGCGGTGACCTGCACGCACTACGGTCTCGACAGCGCCGTCGGCTTGGGTCCGCAGGTCGACGCGGCGGCGCCCGCCGTCGACGTGCTCGCGATCGATACCGACACGCGGCGGCACGCGGCCGACAGCGCGGCCCGCCTGAACCTGGACGCGTGGCGCCGGTACGGGGACGGCCGCAAGCTGTACAAGAAGATCGATTCGACGCTGCGCGGCAACGTCGCGGCCGAGATCGCCGCGCTGACGCAAGCGGGCATGGCGATCGTCGCGCCCGCGTTTCCCGCGGCCGGCAGGACGACCGTGGCCGGGCGGCAGTTCGTCAATGGCGAGCCGGTCGAGCAAACCGAGGTGTGGCGCAACGAGCACATCGCAGGCAAGGCCGATCTCGTCGCGATGCTGTCGGATGCGGGCCTGCGTGTCGCGCATGTCGACGTGGCGGGCGTGCGACGCGGTGTCGAGCTGCTGCGCAAGCAGCTTGCCGCGTGCCGCGCAGCGCATTGCCAGGCGGTCGTATGCGATGGCGAAACCGACGACGATCTGGCGAACCTCGCTGCTGCATCGTCGGTGCTCGACGGCGTGTTCTGGGTCGGCTCGGCCGGGTTCGCCGCGCCGCTCGTCGCGGTCATCGCCGGTCTCAGTCAGCCCGACGTTCAGCCCGACGTTCAGCCCGACGTGCAGTCCGATGCCGGGCGCGATGCAACCGCGCGCGTGCTGCCCGAGTTCGGCACATCGCACCCGCGCGGCGTGCTGATCGTGGTCGGCAGCATGTCGAGCGTGTCGCATCGACAGGTCGCCGAACTGCGCGCAGCGAGCGCGGCGGATTCGATCGACACGTTCGACGTCGATGCGCGCGACTTGCTCGATCCGGTCAGTTCCGCCGCGCTGACGCTCGCGGCGCGCGTGTCGGGCGCGCTGATGCGCGGCCGTCACGCGATCGTCGCGCTCGGCCAGGCCGAACGCGTGCCGGCCGACGACAGCGTGCTCGTCGCGCGCCGGCTCGCCGACCATCTGGCGCCGGCTGCCGGCCACGCAGCCGGATTGATCGCAACCGGCGGCGAGACGGCGCGCGCGCTGCTGTCGGCGATGGGCGTCGGCGCGCTGAAGGTCGTCGCCGAGATCGAAACCGGCGTGCCGCTGCTGGCCGCCGACCATGCCGGCCGCACGTTGCCGGTCGTCACCAAGGCGGGCGGCTTCGGCCGGCCCGACACGCTTTATCGCGCATGGCAACGGCTCGTCGCCATGCAGCAAGCGGATGCGCATGCACCGCGTCAATCCAGCGGAGAGGAAAACATGACATATCGTCCGGTAATCGGAATCACGATGGGCGATGCCGCCGGCGTGGGGCCTGAAATCATCATGAAGAGCCTCGCGCACCGGTCGGTCTACGACGGTTGCCGGCCGCTCGTCATCGGCGACGCGAAGCGCCTCGTCGATGCGGCCCGGCGAACCGGCGTGTCGCTGACGGTGCGCCCGATCGGGGCGCCTGCCGACGCGCGCTTCCGCTACGGCGAAGTCGACTGCATCGACCTCGGCCTGATTCCCGAAGACCTGCCGTACGGCAAGCTGTCGCCTGTCGCCGGCGACGCGGCCTATCAATACATCGCGCGCACGGTCGAACTGACGTCGGCGGGCGAGCTCGACGCGATCTGCACGGCGCCGCTGAACAAGGAAGCGCTGCATGCGGGCGGGCACATCTTCCCGGGGCACACGGAGATGCTCGCGCATCTGACCGGCATTCCCGAAGTATCGATGATGCTCGTCGCGCCGAAGCTGCGCGTGATTCACGTGACCACCCATATCGGCCTGCTCGACGCGATTCGCCGCATCGAGCCGGGGCTCGTCCAGCGCACGATCGAACGCGCGCACGAGACGCTCGTGCGCGCCGGGATCGAGTCGCCGCGGATCGGCGTATGCGGGATCAACCCGCATGCGGGCGAGAACGGGCTGTTCGGCTACGGCGAGGAAGAAGAAAAGATCATTCCGGCGGTCGAGGTGCTGCGCGAGCGCGGCTGGGACGTCGAGGGGCCGCTGCCTGCCGACACGCTGTTCTTCCGCGCGGGGCGCGGGGATTTCGACGTGGTCGTCGCGATGTACCACGACCAGGGCCACGGCCCGGTCAAGGTGATGGGGCTCGAAGCCGGCGTCAACGTCACCGTTGGTCTTCCGGTGATCCGCACGTCCGTCGATCACGGCACCGCATTCGACATCGCCGGCACGGGCATCGCGGACGAACGCAGCATGCTCGAGGCGCTGAAGCAGGCGCAGGACCTCGCGACCCGCCGCGCGGTGCAGGCCGCATAGCAGACGCCGGCCGCAGGCTGCCCGGGACGCAGCCTGCCGATCCAGGGCGCGCCGCCCGACGAGCGCGCCCGGAGCATCAACAACATGGAGACATCGATGAATCAGTTCACGGCATGGGACACGGGCATCATCGTCGCGATGGTGTGCGCGTATATCGCGGTCACGGCATGGCTCAGCATTCGTCTGCGCAGCAAGACGCCGGAGCAGTTCATGGTGGCCGGGCGCTCGACGCCCGCGATCGTGATCGCGGTGCTGCTGATGTCCGAATTCATCGGCGCGAAATCGACGATCGGCACGTCCCAGGAGGCGTTCAACGTGGGCATCGCCGCGTCGTGGTCGGTGCTCGCCGCGTCGATCGGGTTCCTGCTGTTCGGCCTGTTCATGGCGAGGCGCCTGTACCGGTCGGGCGAGTTCACCATCTCCGGATTCATCGCGCAGAAATACGGCCAAAACGCGAAACTCGCGGTGTCGGCCGTGATGATCTACGCGCTGTTCGTCGTGAACGTGGGCAACTACGTGAGCGGCGCGGCCGCGATCTCGACCGTGCTGCGCGTCAACCTGCCGACGGCGGCGCTCATCACCGCGATCGTCAGCACGATCTACTTCGCGTACGGCGGCCTGAAGAGCGTCGCGTACGTGACGATCGTGCACAGCGCGGTCAAGCTGCTCGGCATCGGGATTCTCGTGTGGGTCGCGCTGTCGATGACGGGCGGCATCGCGCCGATGGTGCATGCGATGCCGCAGCATTACTTCACCTGGAACGGTCTCCTGAGCGGCGGCACGATCGGCGCATGGGTCATCGGCACGGCCGGCGCGATTTTTTCGACGCAATTCATCATCCAGGCGATCTGCGGCGCGAAATCCGCGAACGACGCGCGCAATTCGACGCTCATCGCGAGCGTGCTGTGCGTGCCGCTCGCCGTGGCGCTCGGCCTGCTGGGTGTCGCGGCCAGGTATCTGTTTCCGCACATCAAGAGCCTCTATGCGCTGCCGGTCTTCCTGCAGCACATGCATCCGCTGCTGTCCGGCATCGTCACGGTGTCGCTCGTCGCGTCGATCTTCGTCAGCGTCAGCACGGTCGCGCTCGCGATCGCCTCGCTGATCGTGAAGGACTTCTACGTGCCGCGGTATCGGCCGACGCCGGAGCGCGAACTGCGCACGACGCGGCTCATCTCGCTCGTCGTCGGGTTCCTGCCGCTGATCTTCGTGCTGTTCGTGCCGCAGATCCTCGCGCTGTCGTTCTTCACGCGCGCGCTGCGCCTGACGGTGACCGTCGTCGCACTGATGGGGATCTACCTGCCGTTCTTCAACAGCAGCCGCGGCGCGATCTCCGCGCTGGTCATCGCGACGCTCGCGACTTCCGTCTGGTATCTGCTCGGCAACCCGTACGGCATCGACAACATGTACGTGTCGCTCGCGGTGCCGGCCATCGTGATGATCGTCGAGAAGCTGCTGCTTCCGCCGCCGCACCACCGCTCGGGGCATGTCGACCACGGGCGCGTCGTGCACAACGACCTGTAATGCGGGCCGACCGGCCAATCACGCAATAACTGAATGCAATGGAAATTCAACGATGACGAGTGCTTCCACCTTGCCCGAGCCGGCCACGACGATGCCGGGCCGTCTGCACCATCCGGCCGGCGACGATGCGCGAACCGACGCCTACCTGCCGGCGTCGACCGCGCAGAACCATGCAGCCAACCTGATCGCGCTCGCGAACGGCGACCTGCTGTGCGCGTGGTTCGGCGGTACGCAGGAAGGCGTTCCGGACATCTCGATCTACCTGTCGCGGCTCGCTGCGGGCAGCACGACGTGGAGCGACCCGGTGCGGCTGTCTGACGATCCGGCGCGTTCCGAGCAGAACCCCGTGCTGTTCGCCGCGCCGGACGGGAAGCTGTGGCTGATCTACACGGCCCAGTTGTCCGGGCACCAGAACACGGCGATCGTGCGGCGCCGCGTCTCGAGCGACAATGGCCAGACGTGGGGGCCGGTCGACACGCTGTTCGACCGGCCGGGCACCTTCGTGCGCCAGCCGATCGTCGTCGCGCAGGACGGCGCGTGGCTGTGCCCCGCGTTCCTATGCCGCGTGAAGCCGGGCGAACGCTGGTCGGGCAACGACGACGTCAGCGTCGTGATGCGCTCGACCGATCGCGGCGCGAGCTGGACCGAACACGATGTGCCGGCGAGCGTCGGGTGCGTCCACATGAACATCCAGCCGCTCGCGGACGGCACGCTCGTCGCGCTGTTCCGCAGCCGCTGGGCCGATCACGTGTACATCAGCCGCTCGACCGACGGCTGCGCGTGGAGCGAACCGCAGCCGCTCGACCTGCCGAACAACAATTCGTCGATCCAGTTCGTCGCGCTCGCGAACGGCCATCTCGGCCTCGTGTTCAACCACAGCAGCGCCGCGCAGAGCACCGCGCGCCGCGCGTCGCTGTACGACGACATCGAGGATTCGGAAGACAGCGGCACGCTCGTCACGCAGGCGGCGTCGGCGCGCGGCACCGCGTTCTGGGGCGCGCCGCGCGCGCCGATGACGCTCGCCGTCTCGCTCGACGGCGCCCGCACGTGGCCGCTGATGCGCAACCTCGAGACCGGCGACGGCTACTGCATGACGAACAACTCGACGGACAGGCTGAACCGCGAGTTCTCGTATCCATCGATCGTGCAGTCGGCGGACGGCAGGCTGCACATCGCGTACACGTACTTTCGACAGCGCATCAAGTACGTGAGCGTGACGGAAGACTGGGTATCGGCCGGCGAGGGGGCCGCCGCGCAGGCGGCCTGACGGCGCCGGCCGGCGGCAGGTGCCGGGTCGGGGTGGGCAGGAAAAATGGATACACTACGTCGGCGCAACCGCATGCGCACGTCTGCCGGCGACACCGGCGGGCGGTGTATCCAACCTTTTCCCGATCAGACCATGAAAGTTGCTCGCCGCCGGGAGGCCATGCTGCAGGCCGTCCTGTCCGGAATGACCGAAGTCGCCGCATTGTGCGACCACTTCGGGATGTCAGAGGCCACCGTGCGCCGCGATCTGCGCGCGCTCGCCGACGAAGGCCTGATCCTGCGGACATACGGCGGCGCGGCGTCCGTGAGCGCGCACGCGCCGGAGGAGTCGCTCGAGCAGCGCAGCCACAGCTTCCAGGCGGAGAAGGACGCGATCGGCCGCGCGGCCGCGCAGCACATCGCCGCCGGCGATACGGTGTTCCTCGACGGCGGCACGACGACGGCGGCGCTCGCGCGGGCGCTGTCGACCCGCCAGGACGTGCGCGTCGTGACGAACAACCTGCTCGCCGTCCAGATCCTGGCCGGGACCAGCGTGCCGCTGACGCTGCTCGGCGGCGAGGTGCGCGAGTCGAGCATGAGCACGCTGGGCTCGATCGCGCAGCTCGCGCTGACCCGGATCAGCTTCGACAAGGCGTTTCTCGGCGCGGACGGCGTGGTGCCGGGGCGCGGGCTGTGCGAAGCGACGGCCGAGCAGGCGTACCTGAAGGAGTGCGTGATGCGTCAGGCCGCGGAGGTGTTCGTGCTCGTGACGTCGGACAAGCTGAACCGGGACAGCCAGCAGCATTGGGCGCCGATCGAAAAAACGTGGACGCTGATCACCGATGCGGCGGCGCCGCACGACGGGCTGCACGCATTCGACAATGTCGCAGGCGTGAAGATCGAATCGGTTGCAGCCACAGGGGCGCTTGCGGCCGGGCAATAGCGAATCGAACCGCCCCACATGATTGCAATGGAAATGGACGTGACCAGACAGATCATCGTGACGGGGGCGAGTTCAGGCATCGGGCGCGCGATTGCAGCACGATTGCTGGACGACGGGTACGCGGTCATCGGCCTGAGCCGCAGCGTGCCCGATCTGACCCACGCGCGGTTTCGCCATGTGCGGGCCGACCTCGCCGATCTGGATGCGATCGGCCCGCTCGCAAGAGAACTGGGCGCCGTCGACGGGCTCGTGCATGCGGCCGGCTTCATGAAGACGGCGCGGCTCGGCGAGCTCGATGCCGCAAGCGGCGAGGCGATGTGGCGGATTCACGTCGGCGCGGCATCCGCGCTGGCCGACGCGGTGGCGCCGGCGATGCGCGACGGCGGACGCATCGTGCTCGTCGGTAGCCGCACGTCGGGCGGGGCGGCGGGCCGAAGCCAGTATGCGGCCGCGAAAGCCGCCATCGTCGGCATGGCGCGATCGTGGGCCATCGAACTGGCGCCGCGCGGCATCACGGTCAACGTCGTGTCGCCGGCCGCGACCGAAACACCGATGCTGAAGGATCCCGCACGCGCGTCCAGCGCCCCGGTGTTGCCGCCTATCGGCCGATACATCCGGGCCGAGGAGATCGCCGCGCTCGTCTCGTTCCTGATCGGCCCGGACGCGGGCGCGATCACCGGGCAGCAGATCATGGTCTGCGGCGGGAGTTCGCTCGCGCAGGCATAGCGCGCGACGGCGAAACAGTCGCCCCGCGCTCAGGCCGCGGCGCTCTTCGACGGCTGCGCCGCACGCTGGAACCGGATATGGGCGATGCGCCGCACGAGCAACGCGGCGCACAGTGCCGCGCATCCCGACAGCGCGATGCCGATGTGGATCGACTGCACGAGCACGCGGCGTGTCGTCTCGAGAAGCGCGGCGCCGTCGATGCCCGCCGTGCGCATGCCGCCCAGCAGCGTGTCGCGCAGCGACGAGTCGACCAGCACGCGCGGATCGGCGAGATGCGGCAGCCAGTGCGCCGCGGCCCCGGGGCCGAGCGCGCTGAGCGCATCGGCGACGCCGGCGGAATAGCGATGGTTGACGATCGCGGCGAGCACGCTCGTGCCGAGCATGCCGCCGACCATGCGCGTCGATTGCAGCAGCGCGGTCGTGATGCCGAAGCGCTCGCGGCCGGCGATTTCCTGTGCGAACACATTCAGGTTGTTCAGGATGAAGCCGAGCCCGATGCCGATCGCGGACATCGCGATCTCGAGCACGACGCGCGGCGTGGACGGCACGGTGAACGCGAGCACGGCCGACGCGGCGGTCAGCAGTCCGAATCCGACCGTGAGGATCGCGGTCGGACGCGGCAGGTGAATCACGATGCGCGTGTTGATCACGCTGCCGATCGCGATGCAGGCCGCGATCGGCGTCGCGAGCAGCCCGGCCGTTTCGGGAGACAGGCCGAAACCGCCCTGCAGCAGCAACGGCGCGAAGAAGATCAGCGAGAACATCACGAAGCCGGACAGCGTCGACAGCGCAAAGAGCGTCACGAGTTGCGGGTCGCGAAACAGTCCGAGCGGCACGATCGGGTGGGTCGCGCGGCGCTCGCAGATCAGCAATGCCGCGAGGCACAGCGCGACCGCGCACGCGAGCATCAGGTTGCCGGCCGTCAACCCGCTGCCGGGCAACGCCTCGATCAGCGTCTGAACGCCGCCGAGCAGCAGCGCGACGAGCACGGCGCCGGTCCAGTCGATGCGCACCTTGTCCACATGCGGACGCCGGTAATCCGGCAGGTGCCCCCAGATGAAATAGAGCGCAAGCGCGCCGACGGGCAGGTTGACGAGGAAGGTCGAGCGCCAGCCGAAGTGCTGGCTGAGCCAGCCGCCGAGCGACGGTCCGGCCGCGGTGCCGATCCCGTAGGCGGCCGCCATCACGACTTGCCATCGCACGCGTGCGCGCGGATCCGGAAACAGGTCCGGAATGGACGCGAACGCGGTGCCGACCATCATTCCGCCGCCGACGCCCTGCAGCGCGCGGGCGATGGCGAGCATGCGCATGCCGGTCGCCATCGCGCACAGCACGGACGCCGCGGTGAACACGATCACGGCCGCGACGACGAAGCGCTTGCGTCCGAAGAAGTCGCCGAGCCGGCCGAACACCGGCACGGTGACGACCGATGCCAGCAGATAGGCGCCGGCAATCCATGCGTAATATTCGAACCCGTGCAATTCGGCGACGATCGACGGCAGCGCCGTGCTGACGACGGTCTGGTCGAGTGCGACCAGCATGTTGACGAGGCCGATGCCAAGCATCGCGAGCAGTGCGTCGCGGAACGACAGAGGGGGGCGGGAAGGGCTCACGGGAGGAGATGCCGGGTGATGCGGTCAAAGACTGTCACGATAGCGGGACGGCGCTTGCCGTGCAATCGTTGTCTGGGTGACTCACACCAGCTGCAACGCGCCGGCAACCAGCTCGATCACGGCCGCGCGCTCGCGTGCCGGCGCAAAGAGCGGCGCCCGTTGCGCGCATTGCTCCTGCAAATGAACGAGGAATCCGGCATCGCGGCTCGCGCGCTCCAGCAGTTGCGCGAGCTGTGCGGCGGCGCCCACCGGGAAATAGCCGGCGTAGTCGCGGCCCAGCATGCCGACGTTGCCGGGGATGCGGCTGGCCAGCACCGGCACACCGCTTGTGACGGCCTCGATGATCACGTTGGCGCCGCCTTCCATCACGCTTGATATGACCATCGCCTGGGCCCGCGCGATGCGTCGCCGCGTGTCGGCATGCGACAGGTTCCGCAGCCACACATAGCGCTGCACGGCCGGCCACGTTTGCGCCTGCAGTGCCTGCGCGGCTTGCAGATAGACGTCGTCGAGCGCGCTGCCGATATGGATCAGGCGTACGCGTGAATCGTCGGGAAGCAGCGACAGGGCCCGCATCGGCGTCAGCGGATCTTTCTCCGCGCGCATGTGCCCGACCAGCACGACGTCGAATGCGTCCTCGGGCGCCGCTGCCGCGTGCCACGCCGGGGCGGACTGGTAGATCACCCGGCACTTGGCGCGATCCACGGCCGACAGTTCGAGAGGCCCTTCATCCTGCAGCACGACGAGGTGAGTCGCGAGATCGAGGGAGCGTTGAGCGGATGCATCGCTGCGGATGTCGCGGTACAGGTCGGTTCCGGTCAGCACCAGGATCAGCGGGCGTCCCGGGCACGCACCGGCGAACCGGGCGATGGAATCGGCGGAGCGCCGCGCGTGCAGCGCGATCAGGCATGCTGGCCGCGCGCCATCGTGGCTTTCCGCCGTCCATTCGGCGGCCACCGTGACGTCGTAATCCTTCTGAAGGAATTGCGCCCAGCGATGAGCGGTCTGCCAATTGCCGTTGTTGGCTTTGCGCAGTGCCGGGCTGATAATCGCGACGTTGGCCTTCGGAGGACACATGACGATCGGGGCTGAAGGGGTTGCAGCAAGAAGGATAGGCAAGTTTGCGCTGCGTGCGGCGTTTTCCGAGTCGCACCAACGGACGTGGGCCATTATCGACGACCTGTCGCCGTCCCGGTGGCAGGTTCGCTACGATCCGGGGATCAATCCGCCGTTGTGGGAGTACGCGCATGTCGCGTGGTTCACCGAGCATTGGGTGCTGCGGGATCCGCGCGCCGACGCAAGCGGCCGCCTCGTCGCCACATTGCCGTCGATACTGGCGGATGCCGATTCGCTGTTCGACTCGATGCGCGTGGCTCACCAGGCGCGCTGGCATCTGCCGATGCCGCCGCCCGACGCGGTGCGCGCGTACGTCGGCGACGTGGTCGAACGCGTGCTCGCCGCGCTCGACGCGTCGGACGACACTGACGAAGCGCTGTATTTCTTCCGTCTCGCGCTGTTCCACGAGGACATGCATGCCGAGGCGCTGACCTACATGCGCCAGACGCTCGACTATCCGTTGCACGTTCCGGCCGCAATGCCGGCCGTCCGGGCGGACGCCGGGTTGGCGCAGGCAGGGGGCGATACCTTCACGATGGGTTCGCCCGCGGGCGACGGATTCGTGTTCGACAACGAGAAGTGGGCGCACCAGGTCCGGGTCGCGCCGTTCCGGATCGACGCTGCGTGCGTCAGCCATGCGGCGTTCGCGGAATTCGTCGCGGACGGCGGCTATCGCAACCGGCAGTGGTGGTCCGATGCCGGCCTCGCGTGGCTGCAGCAGAGCGCGCTCGCGCATCCGGCGCGCTGGCGTGTCGCGGACGGCGTGCCGGGTCAATGGGAATGGCGCTGGTTCGGCCAGTGGGCGCCGCTGCCGCTCGAGCGGCCCGTGTGCCACGTCAACGCGTACGAGGCGCAGGCCTATTGCCGCTGGGCCGGCAAGCGCTTGCCGACGGAAGCGGAATGGGAGTACGCGGCGACGCAGGGCCTGATCGATTGGGGCGGATCGGTATGGGAATGGACGGCCGATCCGTTCGCGCCTTATGCGGGGTTTTCGGTCGATCCGTATCTGGAATATTCGGCGCCGTGGTTCCACACGCATCGGTCGGTACGCGGCGGATCGTTCGTCACGCGCGATCGCATGCAGCATCCTCGCTATAGGAATTTCTACCTGCCGCACCGCAACGACCTGTTCGTCGGGTTCCGCTGCTGTGAATGATCGCAATGCGTGATGCACGCTATCGCGACGCGCGGCGCCCGGACGTTGTACGCGGCAGTGTCCCGGATGCTACCGCCGGTCCAGCAGCGTATCGCTCAGCACATTGAAGGCCGCGCCCGGGAGCTCATGCAGGTGTTCGACCACGCTGCTCGTCGGATAGAACGATTCGACCGAATCGTCGAGGATGCCGACGCCGATCAGCTCGACGCCGCGCGCACGAAGCGCATCGACGCGCGCGTGCAGGTCGGTCCGCAGGATCGCCGCGTTGCCGTCGCCGGTCGCCGGATAGCCGTCCGACAGCACCATCAGGATCCGGCGGCGCGTGCGCTTCGACAGCAGCCGTTCGGCGGCCCAGCTCAACGCTTCGCCGTCGGGATTCTCATGACCGCATTCGATGCACGCGAGACCGCTGAGGTTGTCCGAATCGAAGCGCTTGTAGACGCGCAAGTCGAGCCGCTCGACGAAGCGGTTGTAGCCGAACGTGCCGTTTCCGCCGTCGAGCCAGCGCTGGTAGTAGGCGCGCATCGCGGCGTCCTCGACGGAACTGTAGCCGAGCGCTTCGCACGCGAACCCGAGCTGCGTGAGCGCGTCGCACAGTGCCGCCGCGCACAGTCTTGCGAGTTCGATCTTCCTCCCGGCCATCGAGCCGCTGCAATCGATCAGCAGGCTGACTGCCGCGTCGCGCCCGGGCGCCGCACGCTTGACGCGGAACGGGGTGCGGTATCCGGGCGAGGTCGCGAGACGGACGAGTGACGGGCGATCGAGCTCGCCGCGTTCCTGTTCGCGTTTCCAGCGGGTCTGCTCGTCGACCTTCAATGCACGGTCCAGCCGCGCCTTCAATGGCTCCGTCTGCGCGCGTGCGGCGCTCCTGAGATGACGCCAGCGCGTCGGATCGCCCTTGCCGGTGAAATCCGTCACCGTGTCGTACGCGGTGGTCAGCGGCACCGACAGCAACGGCCGGCGGTCGGCGCCGACGCGTATCGTGTTCGGCGCCGCATCGCCCTGAGGCGGCGTGCCGGGCGCCGATTCCGTTTCCGCGACTGTGCCCGCACCGGATGCAGCGGCGGCCGGCGTACGCGTGTCGTCCGTCGCGGCCGGCTCGCCCTGATCGAATTCGCTGGCGACGACGTTGCTGTCGATCGTGCCGCCCGGATCCGCCGTGAACATCATGTTGTTCACGCCGCCGGAGGCCAGCGCGCGAACCCGCGCGACGATGTGTTGCGCGACACGGATGCTGTCGAGCGTCGATGCGCACGCGCGCGCGTCGGCGATAAGGTCGTCCGACGCGCCGATGGCCGCGTCGAGCGACGGGATTCGCTCCTGCGCGGAGGGCGGCTCATCCCACAGTGCACGCTCCAGCCGCCAGAGCAGCCTGTCGCGCCATGCCGTTTCAGGCCATCGGTCGAGGACGTGGCGTGCCGCCGCACCGCGCATGGCGGCCAGCAACGTGCGCGCGCCCGGATAGATCGACGTGAGGCGGCGGCATGCACGCCGGTCGTCGATCGCTTGCGCGATCGCCCGTGCGATCGGTGACGTCACCGCGGCAATGGAGTCGATGCGGCTAAAGCGTGCGCGCGCGGCATAGAGGTCGACATAGCCGGTCACGATATCCGGATCGGCATCGCCTGCGAGCAGGTGTTCGGGCAGCACGAGCAGATCGGGCTGCACGATCGGACCGGTGCTCGCGAAGCGCACGTCGATTCCGTGCCGTCGCGTGAGCGTGCGGACCAGTCGTGTCAGGTGTGCCGACCGTGCGTCGTCGTCCGTGTCCATCGCGTTGTGCGTCGAACTAAGCGTCGAAATCGATGTAATGGCGGATGATGCTGCGAATCAGCGCCGCGTCTTCCGCGCTGACCTTCGCATAGATCGTCGGTCCGGCGGCGGACTCGGGGTCGCCGGTGCGCAGCATCAGTTCGGTCCAGTCGAGCAGCCGTCGCGTCGAGAACGCGCCGGCGAGATCCTCGCGGACGAACGCGTCGCGGCAGTCGGCCGCGATGGCCGCGAGCGTCCCGGCCATGTCCGCCGACACGCGCGGACCGAACGTCCGCTGCAGGACCAGCGCCTCGTCGGCCGGCGGCAGGTAATCGATGTGGTAAACGCGCCAGCGGTCGAGGAACGCTTCGTTCATCACGTTGGCGCCCTGGTACAGGTGCCGGAATGGCCCCATCGCGCCGATCGCGTTGGCCGTCGCGAACAGGCGGAACGACGGGTGGGGCGCGACGATCTCGTTGCCTTTCTCCTTCAGCAGCAGGCGTCCTTCCGGCTCGAGCACGGCGGTCAGCACCGCGAGGATCGCCGGTTCCGCGAAGTCGACTTCGTCGACGATCAGCCACAAGCCTTCACGCATGGCCGTCGGCAGCACGCCGTCGACCCAGATCGTCTCGCCGCCCTTGACGGTCCAGAAGCCGACGAAGTCGCCGACGGTCGTCTGGCCGTTCATGTTGGAGCGCAGCACGCCCTGACCGGCATGGGCGGCGACCTGCTCGATGAGGCTCGTCTTGCCCGTGCCCGTGTGGCCGATCAGCAGGATGCGGCGGTTCTCGACGATGTCCTCGACGACGTTCGCCGATCGGGCCGTGAACAGGTAGGCCGGATTCAATGGCGGAACGAGCGGCCCGCCCGAACCTTGGGGCACCGGGACACCGCCGACGTGCACGACGTTCGCCGCATCGCCGGCGTCGACAGCGAAGGGAACCCGCGCGCCACGCAGCGCCTGCATGAACCGGTCGCGGTGCGCGGGCGTGGCCGTGTCGCCGTCGTCGCGCCGCACGAAGCCTTCGCGGGTCCATTTGTGCAGCTTCGCTTCGAGGTTGTCCGCATCGACGACCGTGTCGACGGACGTGCTTCCGTCCGGCAGGTGATGCTGGATGCGGTACATGTGCGCCCGCTCGGAGCGGCTGACGACCCATTGCCCGGCGGCCGGATCGGCAAGCTGCCGATAGACGCCGAGGACCGGCGGCTCGGAAGGCGCGTTGTCAGCGGTTGCGTTCATGTCGTCGAGCGGGAGCAGGCATCGTGGTGGAAGGCGAAAGCGGACGACCGGTGACGGCCACGCCGGAAGCGCCATTTTGCCGCAAAGCTTTCCTATGATGGAATCTGCCGGATCGACGGTGATTCTGCGGCGCCGCAACGGGGCTGTATACGCGTTTCCCCGGATCAAGAAGTTGCGGCACCGGCCGATGTTACGGATGAGGCGACAAGAATCTAGAAGAATCAACCAGAGGGCCATCATGACGACGCCTGCAATAAACGGCAGCAGTTCCACGCCTGACGAAACGGTCGACGCGACGCAACCGGCGGGCGAGCCGCCCGCCGCCGTGATCCTGCTGGTCGACGACGAGCCCGGTGTGCTGTCGGCGCTCAGGCGTCTGCTCAGGCAGTCCCGCTACGATGTACGCACGGCCGACGGCGGCGAGGCGGCGCTCGAGATCCTCGCGTCGACCGACGTCGACCTGATCGTGTCGGACATGCGCATGCCGCACATGAGCGGCGTGGAGTTCCTGGCCCGTGCACGGGCGCTGTATCCGGACACGATGCGCATCCTGCTGACCGGCTATTCGGAAATCGAATCGGTCGTGCAGGCCGTCAACGAAGGCGCCATCTATCGCTACCTGAACAAGCCGTGGGACGACCACGACCTGCTGCTGACGATCGGGCAGGCGCTCGAACAGCGGCGGCTGCGCAGCGAAGCCGCGCGGCTTGCGGCGCTCACGCAGGTGCAGAACGACGAGCTGCGCCGCTTCAACACGGAACTCGAAAGCCAGGTGCGGGCCCGCACCGAAGAGCTCGGCCAGACGGTGTTGTTCCTGGAGGCCGCGCAGCGCGACCTCAAAAGCAATTTCACCGCGATGGTCCAGGTCTGCGCGAGCATGGTCGAATTGCGCTGCGGGGTCATCGGCGGGCAGTCGATGCGCATCGGCGAGATCGCGCGGCGTCTCGCGCTCGCGTCCGGCATGAGCAGCCTGCACGCCCAGGACGTCTATTACGCGGGGCTGCTGCACGGCATCGGCAAGCTGTCGCTGCCCGACGAACTGCTGCACAAGCCGCTCGTCCGGATGACGGCGGACGAGCAGCGGCTGTACCGGCAGCATCCGCTTCGTGCACAGATGGTGCTGACGCCCGTCGCGCAGCTCCATACGGTCGCGTCGATCGTGCTGCACCAGTACGAACGGTTCAACGGCCGCGGCACGCCGAACGGACTCGTGGGCGCCGACATCCCGCTCGGCTCGCGGATCGTCGCGGTCGCGCGCGATTTCGAAGGGTTGCGTCACGGCGAGATCGGCGCGCCGCAATCCGTCGAGCAGGCGATCGACATCCTCAAGTCGCAGGCCGGCGTGCGCTACGACCCGGAGATCGTCGAGCGTTTCGTCGCGCTGATGAAGCATCCGGCGGAACTGGGTATTGCGTCGTCCGTGTCGGAAGTGAAGTCCTCGCAACTGCTCGAAGGGATGCAGCTTGCCGACGACCTGCGCACGCACCGCGGCGTGCTGCTGATCACGAAGGGGAGCGTGATGTCGGCCCATCAGATCGAGCTCGTTCGCCGTTTCGAGGCACGGGAAGGCACGCCGTTCGACATTCTGGTACTGGCGGCGCCCGACGCGTCCGCACGGGTGGCCGGCGGGCCGCCGGGCTGACAGTCGCGCACCGCACGGCAACGCACGGTAACGCTACCCCGACTTTCCGGAGCGCTCGACCATGCACGGCACGTACAACCTGTCGCTCGTCCTGCTGTCGCTCGTCATCGCGACGCTGGCGTCGTATACGTCCCTCGATCTGGCCGCGTTCATCTCGCTGCTCGACAAGCCGAAGATCCGGCTTGCGTGGCTGAGCGGCGGCGCGGCCGCGATGGGCACCGGCATCTGGTCGATGCATTTTGTCGGGATGCTCGCGTTCTCGTTGCCGATTCCGCTCGGATACGACCTGGCCGAAACGGGCGCGTCGCTCGCGATCGCCGTGCTGGTGTCGTACTTCGCGCTGAACGTCGTGACGCGTGCGAAGCTGACGCGCTTGCGCCTCGTCGTCGGCGGGATACTGATGGGCGGCGGGATCGCCGGCATGCATTACACGGGGATGGCCGCGATGCGGATGCAGCCGGGGATCCGCTACGACCCGGCGCTGTTTGCCGCGTCGGTCGGCGTGGCCGTCGTCGCGTCGACGGCCGCGCTGTGGATCGCGCAGACGCTGCGCGCGCAAGCGACGCGCAACGCAAGACGCATCGGTGCGGCCGCGATCATGGGGATCGCGATCACCGGCATGCATTACACGGGGATGGCGGCTGCGCATTTCGCGCCGGACGCGCGCTGCGGCGCCGCGAACGGCATCGACACGCCGTGGCTCGCGACGACGGTCGCGCTGTTCACGCTGGCGACCCTGATCGTCACGTTGATGATTTCGCGCTTCGACGCCAGCACCGCGTTCCTGCGCGGGATGGCCGACACGCTCGAGGAACTCGTGCAGGTGCGGACCAGCGAACTCGAACGTGCGCTGCGCCGTTACGAACGCACCACGCAGACGCTGCAGCGGACCCGCGAGACCATGCAGCGCGAGATCGAGGAACGCAAGGCCGCGCAGGCCCGCCTCGAGCAGGAGAAGGACGAGCAGCGCCGGCTGCTGCACGAACTCGAGGCGACCCACGTGCAGCTGCTGCAGTCGGAGAAACTCGCGTCGATCGGCCAGCTTGCGGCCGGCGTCGCGCACGAAATCAACAATCCGATCGGCTTCGTCAGCGCGAACCTCAATATGCTGAGGACCTGGGTTCGAAGCCTGCTCGACGTGGTCGAGGCCCATGAAGCCGTGGCGGCGCGGCTGGACGCCGACACGCGCGGCACGCTGGACGCGGCGAGGAAGGCCGCGGATCTCGACTACATCCGCGGGGAAATCGCGACGCTGATCGACGAATCGATCGACGGCACGATGCGCGTGCGGCGCATCGTGCAGGACCTGCGCGACTTCTCGCGGCCGGGCAGCGACGAATGGAACATCGTCGACATCCACGCGGGACTGGAGAGCACGCTGAACGTCGTTCACAACGCGCTCAAGTACAAGGCCGACATCGTGCGCGACTACGGCGACGTGCCGCATGTCGAATGCCTGCCGTCGCAACTGAACCAGGTGTTCATGAATTTGCTCGTCAATGCCGCGCAGGCGATCCCCGAGCGCGGCGTCATCACGATCCGCACGACGAGCGACGGCGAAACCGTGTCGGTCGCGATCGGCGACACGGGCAAGGGCATGCCGCCCGACGTCATGCGACGGATTTTCGACCCGTTCTTCACGACCAAGCCGGTCGGACAGGGCACGGGCCTCGGGCTGTCCGTGTCGCACGGCATCGTCGAGCGTCACCGGGGCATGATCGACGTGGCCAGCGAGCCGGGGCGCGGCACGACGTTCACGGTGCGGCTGCCGGTCCGCCGCGAGCGGGCGGGCGCGGAAGCTGCGGCGATGCGGCAGAGCGCGTGAGCGCGTGAGCGCGGGGGCGTGCGGGGAATTGCGCGGAGTAGCTGGACCGGCAGGTCGCGCATGCAGACGACGCGGCGCAAATGCCGCGCCGACCGATAGAATCTCCGCAATGCTCACCCGCGCACGACGCCCGTCGCGCGCCGCCCGGAAATCCCGCATGCGAACGCACGAAGCGCACGAAACGCACGACATGCCGACGGTCCTGTTCGGCGCATTCGACCGGCACAATGTCGGCGACCTGCTGTTTCCGCACGTCGTCGAGCGGATGCTCGACGGCCACGACCTGCGATTCGCGGGCCTGGACGCGCGCGACCTGCGCCGCTACGGCGGCCATCGTGTCGAGGCGTTCGGACGGATCGCGGCGGCCGCGCGCGATCAGGCGCTGCAGGTCATCCACGTCGGTGGCGAACTGCTGACCTGCAATGCATGGGAAGCGGCCGTCATGCTGTCGCGTCCGGGCGAGACCCGGGACGATATCGCGAGCGCCGACATGTGGGCGCGCAGCGGGCCTGCGTGGGCCCATGCACGGTTCGGCACCGCGTCGCTCGCGCCGTATGTGCTGTCGACGGATGCGTATCCCGACGTGCCGATGCGCCACGTCGTGTTCAACGCCGTCGGCGGCGCCGATCTCGACGTGCGCGATCCGGCGCTCCGCGGCGAAGTGCTGGCCGCTCTCGCGGCGGCGGACGACGTCAGCGTGCGCGACCGGTGCACGCTCGCACAGTTGAGCGCGGCGGGCATCGAGGCGCGGCTCGTCCCCGATCCGGCCGTCATGACCCGCGCGCTGTTCGGCACGCGGATCCGTCGCCATGCCAGGGAACGTGCGGTGCGGGACGTGCGTCAGGCCTTTCCCGACGGCTACGCGGCCGTGCAGTTCAGCGCCGATTTCGGCGACGACGCAACGCTCGACGTCATCGCGCGCGCGCTCGACCGGACGGCGGCCTCGCATCGGCTCGGCGTCGTGCTGTTTCGCGCCGGCGCGGCACCGTGGCATGACGATCTCGCGTGCTACCGGCGCATTGCCGGCAAGATGCGCAGCGGCTCGGTCAGGCTGTTTGCGTCGCTGAACCTGTGGGATATCTGTGCGCTGATCGCGCAGAGTCGCGTGTATTGCGGCAGCAGCCTGCATGGCCGGATCGTGGCGATGGCGTTCGCGCTCCCGCGCGTCAACGTTCGTCACCCGTCCGACGGTGCGCGGACGACCAAGCTGACCGCGTATGCGGTGACATGGGAAGCGGCAGGCGTCCCGGGCGTCGTCGGCGTGGACGATATCGCCGATGCGATCGACGACGCGCTGCGGGCGGATGCGTCGATGCTCGAAGGCAAGGCGAGGGAACTGGCGGACCTGTATCGCGAAGGGTTCGCGCCGGTGCGCGACGGGTGCTTGCGGGACGCCGACGTCGGCTGATTTCCGCTCGACGGGGTTCGAGGCGACCTGAATCGCGTTGCGTCAGGCTGCATGCGCTTGTTGGCACGAGGCAGTGCCGCATACACTACGCCGTTCTCGCGCCCATTTGCACGGTCGGGAACGGACGGGAAAGGCGCAAGGCCGTGCGTCGTTACACACAAAAACCATCATGACAACCATTCCAGTGAGCAAGTTGGGCGTCATCCTCGCGTTGTGCGCGAGCTTCACCGCAACGTACGCACATGCCGAAGGTCCGGTGGACTGCGGGAAACTCGACGAAGCAGCCAGCGGCCCTGACTACAACTTCAGACCGCCGCTTTCCGCGACCGTCATCGGGTCGGGGCGCGCCTATTTCTATTCGGCGCCCGCCGCCCAATGCATGACCAAACGCACCTTCATCATTCCCGGCGACTCGGTGACCGTCTACAAGCCGTACAAGAAGTGGATGCTGATCATGTACGTGAACGGCAAGACAGGCGAGGATTTCCAAGGGTGGATCGAGGAAAGCCGTCTGGACCTGGGCGGCCACCTGGGCGGGAATCAATAGCCGATTCGATAAACGATCGCGCCCGGATCGCCGGCCGCCCATTCGTCGAATCCCTGCCGGGTATCGGCGATTGTCACGTCGACCTGCAGCAGTGCGCCGCGCGCATCGATGCGTCGCGCACGGAAGTAGTGGCGGTAGCGCAGCGCGGCGGCCGCAACGGGCGGCGCGACCCGCGTGTTCCACGATTCGATCGCGAAGCCGTTCGCTTCGAGCCATTGCAGCAGCCGTGATACGTCGGCATCGTCGGGCGGCACGACGAGGTCGACGTCGTTCAGCGGCGTGCCGGCGTTTGCACGCGTGTCCGTATCTGCGTTCGTGTCCGCCGCGAGCAAGCGTGCGAAGCCGCCGATCACCGCGAACGAGAAGCCGTCGCGCGTCAGCGCCGCAACGAGCGCGCGCGCTGCGTCGGCGTCGCTCGCGAGCGGCGCCTTCCGGCAGACGAGCGCGTATTCGTGCGTGCGATCGGTCGCCCCGGCACCATGCGGCGCGGGGCCGGCTGCGCTTTCGTAGACGAGCACGCGCTCCTCGTGCAACTCGAAGCGTTCGCCGAGCAACCGCGCGACGTCCCACGCGAGCGGCACGAAGCGCCCGCCGAGGCGCAGGTTCTGCGCCATCGCGATGCACCAGCCGCCCGGCTCCAGCAGCGCATGCACGCCGGCGAACACGTTGCGCATCCGTTCGAGATACGGCGCGTAGTGCGGAACGCCGTATAGCTGCCCGTCGGCCGACTTGCCCGGCAGCTCGTTGCAGCCGAAGTACGGCACGCTCGTCAGGCACAGCGTGAACGGGCCGCCCGCGTCGCGCGCGGCCGCTTGCGTCGCGTCGGTCGACAGGTCGCCTGCGAGCACCGGATGACGATCGGCCGCCGCGCCGGCGCGCGCGAGCCGTTCGCGCGAGAACGCCGCGCGCTCCGGATCGATCTCGACGCCCAGCGCCGGCACGCCGCATTGCGCGGCGGCGACGAGCGTCGTGCCGAAGCCGCAGAACGGATCGACGATCCAGCCGCCCGGCGTGGCGTGGCTGCGGATGAACGGCGTCATCTGCTCGACCCAGCCGCAATCGCGTGCGGCGAACGAATCCCGCGCGCGCACGTCGGCGGGCAGGGTGGTATCGGCCGCTTCCCCGGTCAGGCGCAGCCAGCTAGTCACAGCGTGCATCGTCGCTCCACAGTATGTCGCGCGCAGGCTGCCAGCCCGCGCAAAGATTGCCGTTCGGATGAAACACGAGCTTGTACACCGCGTCGCGCAGCTCATGCTCGCGCATCGCGCCGTAGTCCGATGTCTCGAACACGACTTCGAGACCGTCTCGGTGCGCCCAGCGCGCATTCCAGAAGTAGTAGCCGCCCGTCAGCGCGATCGGTTCGCAGCGTGCGGAGAATGCCGGGTCCGCGACGCAGTCGAGCAGCAACGCGTCGATCGCGATTCGCGCTTCGTCGATATGACGACGCGTCGCATTGCGACGGTACGCGTCGGGCAGCATCGAGAACTCGCGGAAGATCACCGCGGCGGCGCCGAGCGCGCGTGCGCGGTCCACATAACGAAGCACATCGGCCGGCGTTTCGATGCCGCCGCGCTGCACGATGCAGACGAGCTTGACCGGGAAGCGCGCGCGCGCGGCGCCGAACGCCGTCTCGAACGCCGCTTGCCGCATGACCGGCTGGCCCGCACGAAAGCGCATGATCGACTGGTTCACGTCGTCGCGATCGTGGTGGCGCGACCATTCGAGCCATGACAGGCCGAAGCCGGCCAGCGCGGGCAGCAGCGCGTCGCCGTGCTCGACGAGGCCCGCGCCGTTCGTGTACAGCACGCTGCCGCCGACGTTCGGGGCGTCGGCGCCAGCCCCGCCCAGCGTCGCAAGCAGCGACAGCAGCCACGCCGGATCGTCGGTGCTTTCGAGTCCCGACAGCGAATACGACAGCGGCACGCCGCGCAATGCACGCAGCGCGCGGCCGAGCACGTCGAAATAGTCGGCGCGCGGGCGCAGGCTCGCGGCCATCGGGCCGGACGCGGTGGTGTCGACGAGCGTTTCGGAGCAGAACCGGCAGCGTGCGGAGCAGGGTTGCGCGGCCGCGTATGGCGTGAACGTCAGCGGTTGCGCGAAGCGGAGCGCGCGGCCGCCGAGCGTGTGCGCGTGCCAGCGCGTGCGGTCGTCGGCGGGCGGCTCGCGCAGCGCGAGCCATGCAAACCGCTCGGCAAGCGTGCCGAACGCGCGGCTGCGCGCGACGAGCGGCGCGACGCCGTTCGCGTTGGCGAGCGGCACGAGCGGGATTCTTGTTGTCTTGCGCGCGGGATTCATCCCGGTCGCGTCCGGCTGGCCGGGCGCTTGGAAAGCATCTGGGTGCATCGTCATCGTCGTTGTTCTTGTCGTCGATCCCGCCGCCACGGCCTGTGGCGGGCCGCTTGCGGCGACCTGCTGAATCCGGCGGGATGCGATATCTGGAGACATCGTAAATGCGCGGCTGTCAGCCGCGGATCGCCGATATGTTAGCGGAATCCGGGCGGGGGGCCGTCGCGGCGGGGCCGCGATTGTTCGCGTTTGAACAACGGAGATTTCGTCCGGGCCTCATTGATGTTCATGGTGCCGCGCGTAATCTTCAAGGCAGGAAGGAATGAACTCCGCAGAACGCGAGTTATTCGGTTATCAGGTAAGGAGGTTGAGATGGACATCCTGAATCTCGCCCGGCAATCCGGCATGACGATCGTGCTCGACGCACGCATCGGCCAGCAGGAATACCAGTCGGTGTACAGCAGTATTGCGGCTCTGGAGCGATTCGCAGAGCTGATTGAAGCGGCACGGCAAACCGAAGCTGCGCAGCGCAGCTGAATCGCATCGTCAGCCACACAGTTCGAGGTCATGCAATGAAAGACGACGTTCGGGATTTTCTTCAGATGGAAACGGAAGGCGGCGCGGGTGTCGCGGCCGATGGTGGAGCGGCAGGTGTCGTGCGCCGGGTGGCGTCGTCACCCAATTGGGCGTGGGCAGCTCAAAGCGGTTCATATGACTGGATGAATTCGGCGGGACCGTTCTCGTTCGACAGCGGTTCCGAGTAATCCCCGCCTGCGTCCTGCGTTCGTCTTCGCCGTGGGTCTTCGGCGTCAGCCCTTCCTCATTCAACGTTTCGAGCAGGATCTCGCCCCTTCGGCATTCGCCGCGTGAATGCCGGCCAGGCTGGTCAAATCGAACACGTCCATCAACTCGGCGCGACTTGCGCTGAGATCCGATTCCTTTCATTTCCATCGCAACGCCTGCGTTGAACACGTGCGTCGACGACGCAGTCGTCTGCTGACGCCTCACGGGCGTCCGTCCGTCCACGAAGTGCGGGCGCTCGTCGATTCCGCGGCCACCGGCTTGCGCGGATTTCCGACGGGGATTGAACCGGGTCGCGGAAGGATGTCTTGCGTATTGCGAGGATTCTCTCTATTTCCGGATCAATCTAGACTTTCTCCCATGATGACGAGCGCCTGCTTGGCGCTCGTTCAGCGGATGGAGATCACCATGCAGCAAGCGATCCTGAATCGGCCCCGAGCGCCCGCGTTCAACGTGTGGCGGGGCACGGTGGCCGGCGCGAGCGCGAGCCTCATCGGCATCGGGCTCGTGTGCTTCGCCTACACGCCGCTCCTGCCGGCAATCATCGGCGCACACTGGTTTCCGGCGTCGACGGCCGCGTATCCCGGCGCGGCAAACCTTGGCGGCTATCTCGCCGGCGCGCTGCTCGCGGGATCGCTCGCGCTGACGGTCGATCTGTTCGCGACGAAGGCGAGGACGCAATGAGCACCGTCGTCCGATCCGCTTCCGGCTCATTCACCCGGCCCGCCGCAGCCGGCTATGCGGAGCGCAATGCACGTCACTGGCGGCCCAATCTCGCGGTCTGCGTGTTCGGTTCGTTCACGACGCTGGTCAGCCTGAGCATGCTGCTGCCGTTCCTGCCGCTGTATGTTCGGCAGCTCGGCGTCGATTCGCAGGCGGCCGTGATCCAGTGGTCGGGCGTCGCGTTCAGCGCGACGTTCCTCGGTACCGCGGTGACCGCACCCCTGTGGGGGCGCCTCGCGGACCGCTTCGGCCGCAAGCCGATGCTCGTGCGCGCCGCGGTCGGGATGGCGATCGTGATGTCGCTGATCGGCGTCGCGCACAACGTCTACGAACTCGTCGCACTGCGTCTCGTTGCCGGCCTCGTCGGCGGATACGCGTCGGCGTCCACGGTGATGGTCGGCACGCAGGCGCCGCGCGATCGCGCGGGCTGGGCGCTGGGCATCCTGTCGACCGGCGCGCTCGCCGGCAATCTGGTCGGGCCGCTGGTGGGCGGGCTGCTGCCCGAGTGGCTCGGCATTCGCGGCACGTTCTTCGCCGGCGGCGCGATGATCGCATTCGCGGCGCTGCTGACGATCTTTGTCGTGAAGGAAGATTTCCACCCGGCCACCGACGCGCGGCGCAACACGGCCGGCCCGGCCGCGGACGCTGCGCGCCGCACCCCGTTCGCCATCGTGGCCGCGTTGCTCGTGACCGCGATGATGGTGCTGCTCGCGAACATGTCGATCGAGCCGATCATTACGGTCTACATCGGCGGTCTCGGCGTCGGCGCAGCCCACCTCGCGCGCGTCGCGGGCGTGGTGATGGCGTGTTCGGCGCTCGGCAGCATGCTGACGGCGGCGCGGCTCGGCGCGCTGGCGGACCGCATCGGCAGCTGGAACGTGATCGTCGGCTGCCTGCTGCTGACCGCGCTCGCGATGCTGCCGCAGGCGTTCGTCACGCACTGGTGGCAGCTCGCGGCGTTGCGCGTGCTGATGGGGATGACGCTCGCCGGGCTGCTGCCGTCGATCGGCAAGCTCGTCAGGCAGTCGGTCGACGAACGTGCGACGGGACAGATGCTCGGTTACCTGCAGTCGGCGCAATTCAGCGGACAGGTGATCGGGCCGGTGATCGGCGGTCAGATCGGTGTGAGCCTCGGTTTGCATTCGGTGTTCTTCGTGACGGGCGCGTTGCTGGCTGCTTGCGCGGGGATGGTTCACTGGGCGCGCGGACGGTAGTCGGTTGGGCGTGGGCAGACGTCGTCCGCGCGGGAAACGACTGGCGTAGCATGTGCGCAGACCCGACAGGCGGGAAAGGGCAGGCGGGCGCAACGCAGCGTGATTTCGACGCGGGATCGTGCCGTGTTCGTCCATTCGATTGCGTGAGCGCGTCAATGACGAGATTCGGTTTCGTAACAGGAGCAAATGACATGGACAATCCTTCCGACAGCCGTACCCTGCTGCACAAGCTCGGCATCCGGGCGCCGATCATCCAGGCGCCGATGGCGGGTGTCAGCACGCCGGCGCTCGCGGCCGCGGTGTCGAATGCGGGCGGGCTCGGCTCGCTCGGTGTCGGCGCGACGAACGCCGAAGGCGCCCGCAAGATGATCCGCGACACGCGTGCGCTCACCGATCGGCCTTTCAATATCAACGTGTTTTGCCACCAGCCGGCGACGCCGAACGCGGCGGTCGAGCGCGCATGGCTCGACTGGCTCGCGCCGGAATTCGCGAAGTACGGCGCGACGCCGCCTGGTGCGTTGTCGGAGATCTACACGAGCTTTGTCGCTGATCCGGCAATGCAGACGATGCTCGTCGACGAAAGGCCGGCGGTCGTCAGCTTCCATTTCGGGCTGCCTTCCGCTGACGTGATTGCCGCGTTGAAGCGCGCCGGCATCACGCTGTTCGCGAGTGCGACGAACGTCGACGAGGCGCAGCAGGTCGCTGCGGCGGGCGTCGACGCGATCGTCGCGCAAGGGATCGAGGCCGGCGGGCATCGCGGCGTGTTCGACTCGACCGCGACCGACGATCGCCTCGGCACGTTCGCGCTGACGCGTCTGCTTGCCTGCGAATTCGCGCTGCCCGTGATCGCCGCGGGCGGCATCATGGACGGCGCGGGAATCGCGGCGGCGCTCGCGCTCGGCGCGCAGGCCGCGCAGCTCGGCACCGCGTTCGTCGCGTGCGCGGAAACGTCGATCGATGAAGGCTATCGTCGCGCGTTGCTGGGCGACGCGGCGCGTCGCACGACGTTGACGTCGGCGATTTCAGGGCGGGTCGCGCGGAGCATGGTGAACCGCCTGACGGCACTCGGCGATGACGCGCATGCACCGGCGACACCGGATTACCCGATCGCGTATGACGCAGGCAAGGCGCTGCATGCGGCTGCGAAGGCGAAGGGGGAGTTCGGTTACGCTGCGCAGTGGGCAGGGCAGGCGGCGCGGCTCGCGCGGGCGTTGCCGGCTGCCGAGCTGTTCGCGCAGCTGGAACGCGAAACGCGGGAGGCGATCGGGAAGCTGCAGACGGACTGGAAGTGACGCTTCATGGCCGGGAAGCGTCACCGTCGTATAGAATGGTCCGCTTTGCCCGTACTCCCATGTGGTTCAAAAATCTTCAGATTCATCGTCTTCCGGCACCTTGGGCCGTTACCCCCGATCAGATGGAAAAATGGCTGGCGCCCCACGCGTTTCAGCCGGGCAACAGCTTCGAGATGCAGAGCCATGGATGGGCATCGCCGCGTGACGACGGCGCGCTCGTGTATTCGATCAACCGGCAGATGCTGCTGGTGTTTCGTGCCGAAAAAAAGCTGCTCCCGGCGTCGGTCGTCAATCAGGTGACCAAGGCCCGCGCGCTTGAAGTCGAAGAGCAGCAGGGCTACAAGCCGGGGCGAAAACAGATGCGCGAACTCAAGGAGCAGGTTACCGACGAACTGCTGCCGCGCGCGTTCACCATTCGCCGCGATACCCGCGTGTGGATCGATACGGCGAACGGCTGGCTCGTCATCGATGCGGCTGCACAGGCGCTTGCCGACGACGTTCTCGGCCTGCTCGTGAAATCGATCGATCAGTTGCCGCTCGCCGGCATTCGCGTGGCGCTTTCGCCGGTCGCCGCGATGACGGATTGGCTGCTGTCCGGCGAGGCGCCGGGCGGATTCACCGTGGACCAGGACGCCGAGCTGCGCTCGAGCGGCGAGGGCGGCGCGACGGTGCGATACGTCGGCCACGCGCTGGAGGCGGACGACATGCGCCGGCACATCGAGGCCGGCAAACAATGCATGCGCCTCGCGATGACCTGGGATGACCGGATCTCCTTCGTGCTGACGCCGTCGCTGACGATCAAGCGCGTCACGCCGCTCGACGTGATCAAGGAGGCAGCGGATCCCACCGCGCAGAACGACGATGAACGCTTCGACTCGGACGTCACGCTGATGACGGGTGAATTGGGACGGATGTTGACCGATCTTGTCGAAATCCTGGGCGGCGACCAGAACGATGCGATTCATCAGGCGGCGGCAGCCTGAACGCCGTCGGCTGTCGAGGATCATCTTCCCGCGATGGAGAGGTTTTGCGCCGCGGCGACAGTTCGAAGCGGACCGTCGCCGCGCTGGCGGCGATGAATGTCGCGCGCGGCCGCCCCGGATACAGATGAAACGTGTTGGCCGCGCGCATCAAGCGGGACCTGGCAGCCTAAAGGTGTGACGGGTCGTAACCTGGCTTTCGATACAGCGTGTCCCACTTGTCGCGGATGTCGGGTTCATAGACATCCCTGACCCAGGCAGAGGGCGGTACGACCTCGATTCCCACGGAAACGGACTCCTGTCCGTATCCAAGGATACTGGTCACGGCCTTCGTGATCTCGTCGGAAAGCTGCTGCTTTTGCTGCTCCGACTTGCCTGGCCATAACTTCACGATGACGTGCGGCATCGTCGGCTCCCGTTAGCGTGCCGCTGCCGAGTGCGGATACTGCTCGGCGCTGACGTGTTCGAGCCAGTCGACGGCCTTGCCGTCGAGCGCTTCCTGGATGGCGATATGCGTCATGGACGTGTCGGTGGACGCGCCATGCCAGTGTTTTGTGCCTGCGGGAATCCACACCACGTCGCCCGGACGGATCGTTTCGAGCGGACCACCCCAACGCTGCACAAAGCCGCAGCCGGCTGTAACGATCAGCGTCTGACCGAGCGGGTGTTCGTGCCATGCGGTCCGCGCACCCGGTTCGAAAGTGACGCTGCCGCCGGAGGCGCGCGTCGTGTCGTTGGGTTGAAACATCATGTCCACGCGAACGCTGCCCGTGAACCAATCGGCAGGACCCTTGGCGGAAGGAACGCTTCCGCAACGCCTGACTTCGATTTCCATTTCCCGACTCCTGTTTCGATGTTCGCTCGTGGCGTCTGGATGCGCCACGAAGCCGATGGATGAACTTTATCGATCGCTCGGTTCCACCGGTAGCTGCTAGACTTGGCAAACAGTTATGAGCCAGATTCATAATGCCGAACATTGATCTGAACGTCCTGCGGGCATTTTTTGTTGTCGCGCGCGAGCGCAGCTTCACCCGCGCGGCGGCGCAGCTTGGCGTGTCGCAATCGGCGTTGAGTCATTCGATGCGCGGTCTGGAAGAGAAAATAGGGTTGCGATTGCTGACCCGGACCACCCGAGGCGTTTCGGCTACCGAAGCAGGTGAACGTTTGTTGTCGAACGTCGGCCCCTACTATGAGGGGATCGAGGCGGAGCTGGAGTCGCTGAGCGCGTTGCGGGAGAAGCCAGCGGGCCTTATCCGCATTTCGGCTCACGATCACGCGGCCGATACGATTCTCTGGCCGAAGCTGAAGGCGGTGCTGCGAAGTTATCCCGACATCTCGGTCGAAATAAACATCAACTACGGGATGGTCGATATCGTCGGCGAACGGTTCGACGCCGGTGTGCGCAGCGGGGACTTGATCGCACAAGACATGATTGCCGTACGTATCGGTCCAGACTTCAAAATGGCGGTCGTCGGTTCACCGGACTACTTGATGTCGAATGGGCGTCCGGTCACGCCGCATGATCTGGCGGCCCATAACTGCATCAACCTTCGTCTCCCGACGCGTGGCGGGTTGTACGCCTGGGAATTTGCCAGGAAGCGCGAAGCATTGCACGTGAACGTGCACGGTCAATTTATCTTCAATACGACGCCTCAGATGCTCGACGCTGCGCTGGCGGGATACGGACTTGCCTACGTGCCGTACGATCTGGCCGCTCCGCATCTGGCCGAGCGTCGGCTGGCGAGCGTTCTCGAAGAATGGTGCCCGACGGTGCCCGGCTATCATCTTTACTACGTGAGTCGGCGGCAGACATCGCCGGCGTTTGCAGTGATCGTCGACGCGCTTCGGTACCGTGGTTGATGGCGAACGGTCAGCCTGCTTCCTGGCTGCAACCTTCCGCGACCGCAATGAAACATCTCGCAGCCGCTCGTGTTGCGACCGTGGCGTATGGGGCAATATCAAGCCGAAGCGAATGACTCGCGTACGACCGGTGGATAATGACAGGAACGACGACTCGTCTCACGTTTTGTATGATGAATCGCGCTAGCCCGGCGGACGGCAGCCGGGGAGGGCTATCGGAAAAACCGGTTGGCCGACTTCCTCAAGCCGTCGGTTGCCTTGTGAACCCGTTCGACGTCCGGAACGCTGTGGATGTCGCATCGTGGCGAGCAGCTTTTGAGAACGTTGAAACCACGCCTCGTTAACTGACATGCGGTCAATGGAGCTATCACTCCGCTATTTGGGCGTTTTGGGAATCTGCGCTTTGTTCGCTGCTTGCGGACAGATTGCGCCCGAACATGCTGCGTGTCGAGGTGATTCCTGTCGCATGCGACACGAGATGGTGCAATCCGGCGAGGCATCATGGTATTCGGCAACGTTCCAGGGGCATCTGACCGCAAACGGAGAACGCTATGATGGCGGCGCATTGACGGCTGCCCATCGAACATTGCCGCTCGGCAGCTATGTGCGCGTCAGTTCATTGGCAACAGGAAAGTCGGTTGTCGTGCGCATCAACGATCGCGGACCCTACATCAGGAAGCGAATTATCGATCTCTCTTACGCCGCGGCGAAGGCCTTGGGATTGACGGGCGCACGGTCGATGCAAGTACGGATCGAACGTGTGGAGAGCACGGCGAACCCACAGACGGAGTCGGACGGCAGCGGAATCCTGACGACGGGAAAGTGAATTCCGCTGTCGACCCATTGGAGCGGCTCAGTCGGAGTTCGCGACCGTCCGCTCCCCAGCTTGCACGCGACTGTCGGGAATCACTGCAACGCTCCGCTCAGCGACCGTTGCGTATGGCCTGGGCGCCTCACTGACGGCATGCCGCAACGGTTGCGAGCGAAACGTATGCCTTCCCTCCGGTCAGCAGAATGCGGTGCAGCCTTGAGCCGTTACCAGTGCCAGACCTGATCGAAGCGGTCGAACAGGGCAGGGATCTCGGCACGCTCGAGCAGCGTCAGGCCGCCGATCACATCTTCCTGTGTCAGTCCACAGTCGCGCATGTCCTCGGTGACCGCATACACGGCAACGCCAACGCCGATCATTTTGTCCAGATCCTTATCGAGCGCCGGCGGATGGACCTGCCGGCGCGTGCCGAAGGCGAGGCCGGTGGCATCCTGCCCGCGCGCTGCATAGTTCACGGCGCTTCCGTACAGCAGCAGGCTGATGTCCGCGCCGGCGTTTTTCAGCACATGGTTCAGCCACAGGATGGTGTCATCCTGTTCTTCCAGGGTAGCCCGGTACGCTGTCTCAACAATGCTCAGGATTTTCATGGCGCGGCTCCTATTTCGTCGGGATTACCAGCACAGCGTTGCTCTGGATCGCGGATTCGAGAAAATCCTTCGGGCTGCCTCGGCGGGGACCCTCAATCCAGTCGCCCGCGCCGCGTTCGTCCACACACAGGCCGCAGTTGATCCAATCGAGCTTGACACCCTGCTGGGCGGCGAGTTGAAACAAGGCTGCCACCCAGTCCCTGGTTGTCGGGTGATCCTCCTCCTCCACGGATGTGCCCTTGACGGGATTGGCATGTGGGGCTTGCGCCTTCATGGTCAGATTGACTGCGCCTTCGTAGGCGAACACCGTTACGTCGTGCCCCCGTCGCAGTGCCGCATCCACCATGCGCAGCGCCGTCGTGCTCGCTGCCTTCTCATACGGGGGATCCATCAGTGCCAGGGTCAATTTCATACCGGTAGCCATCTCGTTCTCCCTAATTCAATGCCAAACGGCCTTGGTCCCAGCCACAAAGAGAAGATCCACGAGCTGTCCGATGTCCGCTTTCTGGACACCTTCCGCCAGCCGTTCGATCGCCCGTTCGCGCAGGGAGAATTCGTCGGCAAGGACGGTGATGCCGCTGCGCGTCAGATCCGCATATCGCTCGCTGAATTTCGCCCCGGGGCGAGTGGAAAGCACGCCGTTCTGAACCAGGAACAGCGTGACCGTGTTGCCCCTCTGGCGTACGCCCCTGACCAGTTCCTCGACGTGCTGGGTATCCCCAGCACCATATGGACCGCGCGATTCTACGAACAGATAATTTGCCATCTCAGCCTCCAGCCCGAAGCAGCGGTTCCCACCGATTTGTTGCCCCCTGCGTCGCGCCCGTCGCAACGGGCACTCGACTCGCCGTGCGGCGCGTGGGCCGCGCACAGCTCATGAATTGGGTATAGCAGAACGGACAGATAGTCCAAGTAACTCCACGTGTCGTAGCTCGGGAAGGCTTATCCGTGTTGTTTCGCCGTGGTTGAAGCGCTGCAGAAGCTGGCAGCTTCCCCGGAGTGTTATGGCCGGTACGGGCCGAGGAGCGGACATTCCCCGGCAGGCGCGAACGTCTGTTCCTGGCCGAACGCCGAAGCGCGAAACTGGTCGACGGTCGCGCACGCTGGCGCCCGCCGCCGAACTTCGGCTGTCGAGCCGTTTCGGTCCTTCGACGCCACGAGGTGCGAACGGCAGGTTTCAAAGTGAAGCGGTCCGCCCTTCACCTGACGCACCGGCAGGCCGTCGACCCAATGGCTGGCATTGCATATCGCCGACAGCCGGACATTCGCCAGACTAATAATGGCCGTAGAACTATTCACTAGAGCGTCTATAAATCAAGCAGTGTTTCCGCAAGGGGCGGCCATGTCGGACGAGCAACGCTCGGCATTCGAGCAGGCTTACGCTTTAGCGATTGCTTTTCACGCGTCCCGCGCAACCCGAAGCCCTGCTGCGACCGCCAGCTTCGATGAATTGTGGGAGGCACTGTACGTGCCAACGCCTGACGATGGCATGGCAGGATCCGAAGTGATCAAGCAACTGGCCGCGGGTGCAGACGCCGGCCTCATGGGGGAGGCAGGGCCTCGGTTCTTTGCCAAGGTCATAGGCGGCTCGCATCCGGTCGGGGTCGCGGCCGACTGGCTGACCAGCATGTGGGGGCAAAACAGCGGGAGCTATCTTGGATCGCCGGCAAATGCAGTCGTTGAGCAAATCACGGGTGAATGGCTGCTGGACTTGCTGTCGTTGCCCGCGTCCTGCTCGATAGGCTTCACGACGGGCGCGACGATGGCATCGTTCGTCTGCCTCGCGGCGGCGAGAAGCAAGGTGCTGCGACAGATCGGTTGGAACGCCGATGCCGACGGATTATTTGGTGCGCCTGCAATCAACGTGTGTGTCGGCCACGACGCACATGTCGCGATCTTTGCCGCTTTGCGTTATCTCGGACTTGGCCACGATCGCGTCATTCGAATTGAGACCGATGATGCGGGACGCATGCAGGTTGCCGCATTGTCCAGCGCTTTGGCATCCTGTGACGGGCCGCTGATCGTGGTCGCTCAGGCCGGCCAAATCAACACAGGCGCGTTCGATTCATTTCAGGAGATCGTGGACGTCGTGCATGGCCATGGCGGCTGGCTTCATGTCGATGGTGCGTTTGGTTTGTGGGCGCGAGCCTGTCCGACATTCATCCATTTGACCGCGGGCGTTGAGCAAGCCGACTCCTGGGCCACTGACGGCCACAAGTGGTTGCAAACGCCATACGATTGTGGCTACGCCATCGTCCGTGACCCGGAGGCGCATCGGCACGCGATGGCATACGAAGCGAGCTACCTGCCCGCCGCGGGCAAGGAATGCCGGGAGCCATTTCACTACGTGCCCGAACTCTCGAGGCGCGCGCGTGGCTTCGCGACGTGGGCGCTTATCCGCACACTCGGACGGAGCGGCATTGCGGCGATGATTGAACGACATTGTCGTCTCGCACGGCGCATGGCAGATCGACTCGGATCTGAAGCGGGCGTCGAGATCCTCAATCACGTGGAACTGAACCAGTTTGTCGTGCAGTTCGGCATCGGAGAACCGCCTGAGCACCGGGATCAGGTAACCATGGCCACCATCAAAAGAATCCAGGCAGCGGGAACCTGCTACGTCGCCGAAGCCACTTGGCACGGCCGGCTCGTTATGCGATTTTCTGTCATTTCCTGGGCGACGACGGAAGAGGATATCGATCGATCAGCCGATTCGATCATAGCGGCCTGGCGAGAGGTCCGTGCCGAAAACGGCAAAGCGAATGCTCGCACTTCGTAAGCCGCGATTTTTCATTTCGATGGCGGACTTTCAAGACTGCGAATGATCCGCAATGCGTCGCTCAGGGCCGATAAGCGATGGCCTCGATTTCTATTCGGCTGCCGACCATGTTCGTCGCCTGCAATGTCGAACGCGACGGCTTGTTCCGGGGAAAGAACTCTGCGTAGACGCGATTGAATTCATCGAAGTCGCGAGCGTCTTCAAGCCAGACGGTGATTTTCACGACGTTCTCGAGCGTACAACCCGCAAGCGCGAGTACCTGAGCGACGTTCTTCAATGTCCGGCGCGTCTGCGCTTCGATCCCGCCAGCGACGATGGTGCCGTCTTCGTCTCTGGCGACCTGACCGGACACGAACACCAGATCGCCGGCCTTGGTCGCCAGCGAGCGCGGCAGGTTTCGGGTAGCCGGATTGCTCTCCGCAAAGTATTCGATCGACATTTGTGTCACCCCCAACCGGCGCGCCCCTTCGACCGACGACGATCACGGAACGCATTGCGCGCTCGAAACGAAACAACAGACACCAAGCACCCGGACAATGCGGGAATCGCACGTGCGACAAACGCGTGATGTGGCTATCGGCTCCACAGGACAGCGTGCGTCTGCCTTTTGGGGAACGGGGGAAGGCAATGGCCAAGGTATTGAAGCCGGTCCCGGTTGGATTCCTGGCCTACACGTCAGGCAGATTCGGGCACGCACGAATCGCACCATGGCCCTTCTGTCACGGATTCCGGAATGCCGCCCGCGAGCGCGCGCGAAAAGCGTTTCAGCGGAGAAACGCGTCGACAGGGACGCACATGTTCAGTGCGTGATGTGTGGCCGCCGACTGGAGCCGAATTGGATTCGACGGACAATCGGAATGTCCGGGCGTCGGATTCGTCTGCTGTTAGCCAAACGGATGCTTCCAACGCGAAGCGATCAGTCGAATGTCTGATTGCCGGCAGAGGCGAATGCACCTTCCTGGCCGGCTCCTGCTTTCCGCGATCGGCCGTAGCCGACCCGAAGGGGACCGTCTCGTCATTGCGGCAAACGTCCGATGTCCCGCTCGAATCAGACGTGTCGCGGTCCGTGGATCGCTGCGCGATGACCGGCCATTCCATTGATACGCTGATCCCGAGCGGCAAAACGTTTTTACCACCTTTTTACTTGCGGCCGAATTCGGAGCCCACCTAGAATCGCACAACTCTCACAAAAGGGGCTTGCGCCTTGGACAGTTGCGGTAGTCGACCTTCGAACAGTTTCGCTGCCTGACCGTCAAGACGTCCGCGCTCTGATCTTTCCAGCCACCGTCTTGCCAGCAGGCAGACGGTGCGCGCCGTAGTCACTTTCTCCGTGCACCTTGAACAGCACTATACGGACGCCGCCTCTTGCGTGCGCCCGTGTGGCCCCGCGTTTGTTTGAATTCATTATCGAGCCGCCCGCTTCAGCAGGCGCTTGGTAGCGCTCGTGCGCGCTTCCGTCGAGTCGCGTCGGGCCGAACCCTCGGAGAAACATCGTGAACGTTTGCCTCTTTCTGTTCCGACTGCTTCACGTTCACGAATCGCACGCCGGATCCGGCGCATTGTCGTTACCACCTGCCTGCTGATCGCGCGAAGCTGATCGATTTCAGATGGTTATCAAACGTTTTATCAATAAGTAATCCTGTTTGTTTGAGAATACGCAAGCCGAATCGTCATGCGCAATGGCATATACATCACGCCAGAAGAAAGCGCACATTCCTCAACCCATGCTTTGGAATAACAGAAATGACAACCCCACCTCATGTTGCAACTCGGCAAAGCGCCGTAATCGATGACGCCCATGTAGGCGACATCACTGGCGCGCTTGGCACCATTGCTCAGCATGACACAGGCCCCCGCATCAATTGGTGGGCTCGCTTTCGCACGCTGATGGCGATCGTCGGCCCCGGCCTCATCGTGATGGTTGGCGATAACGACGCCGGCGCCTTCGGGACCTACACGCAAGCCGGGCAAAACTACGGGACCACGTTGTTGTGGACACTGCTTCTGCTAGTACCCGTGCTTTACGTCAATCAGGAAATGGTGCTGCGACTTGGCGCGGTAACCGGAGTCGGTCATGCACGTCTCATCTTCGAGCGCTTCGGCAAGTTCTGGGGAACATTCAGTATTGTCGACTTGTTCATCCTCAATGCACTGACGATGGTGACCGAGTTCATCGGCATCGTATTCGTGCTCGACTTCTTCGGCTTTTCCAAAGTTGCCGGGGTTTGCATTGCCGCCGCCTTGATCATGATCGCGGTCAGCACCGGCAGTTTCCGGCGCTTCGAACGATTCGCCGTCTTTCTGTGCGTACTGAGCTTGCTGATCGTGCCGCTGGTGGTCGCGATTCACCCGCCGCTCGGCCAGATGACGCGTGATTTTTTCGTCCCTAACTGGCCTGCCCATTCGAAGCTCAGTGATGTGATGCTGCTCGTCATCGGCCTCGTCGGCACGACGGTCGCGCCGTGGCAACTGTTTTTCCAGCAAAGCTATGTCGTCGACAAGCGCATTACGCCGCGCTTTATCAAGTACGAAAGGGCAGACCTGTGGATCGGCATCGTGGTCTTGATGATTGGTGCAGTGGCAATGGTCGCCATGGCGGCAGCGCTTTTCGCAGGGAAGCCCGAGTTCGGCAATTTTACCGACGCGGGCGGCGTCATCGCCGGACTGACCAAGTACGCGGGCTACACGGCAGCTGCGCTCTTCGCCATAGCACTGCTGGTTGGCTCTCTTATCGGCGCGGCGTCGGAGTCGCTGGCAGCCGCCTATGCAATCGGTGATGTGTTCAACATGCGTCACTCACTGCATCGCAATGTGACGGAAGCGAAGGGCTTTTATTTCGTGTACTTCGCCATCGTCGCGGTGTCCGCAGCGATCGTTCTGATTCCCGGAAGCCCGCTCGGACTCTTGACTTTGGCTGTGCAAACGCTCGCCGGGATCGTGCTTCCCAGCGCGACCGTCTTCTTGCTGCTGCTGTGCAACGACAAAGCTGTGCTCGGGCCGTGGGTCAACGGCAAGAAGCTGAACCTCTTTACCGGCGCCGTTATCTGGGTGCTCGTCATGCTGTCGATTATCTTGACTGCATCCATTGCGTATCCGGACATGAGCGGCGAGACGATTCTTTGGGTGCTGGGCAGCGGCACGCTGCTGGCTGTCGTCGGCTACGCCGCTTTCGTCGTGATACGCAAGCTTCGCGGCGAGCCAGCGGAAGCGGCGTCGCGGACTTACACCAGGGAAGAACGCGAGTCATGGCGCATGCCGCCATTGAATGAATTGCCGCCGCCGAACCTCACGCTTTCGAAGCGCGTATGGATGGGTGTACTTCGCTCCTATCTCATAGTGGCGGTGATCCTGTTCATCGTGAAGGTTGTGCAAATGACGTTCTTCAAATGAACCGACGTGCGCGCGCACGCCCTTGTGGCGTGGCGCGCACCTGTGTGATGCTCGCGCCCCCGGCGAGCATCGCACCCGATCAGGCTTCCGGAAGCAGGGGCTTCATGCGAAGAACGTCGGGAGCACCTCCAGCCAAGCCAGATGAAACCGAATCGAAAACCAAAAGGGAGATGGCTGATCCACTTCCCGCTTCGGTCATTCGGCGTGAGTTGCACCAGCGTCTCCTCCTGGCCGAATCCGGAAGCTCGCATTTGGTAGACAATCGCCCTCTGGCACTGCCCGCCCAACTCCCGCTGTCGACTGCGGATTCAACCGGTCGATGCAACGGATTGGTGAAATCGCTCCGCCGCTGGTCATCGGCTACGGGCTACTGAAGATCGGGGGGATCAACGGCACTGGCCTCCTGGCGTATGCCGTCGTGCTCAGTTTCACGCCGATCCTCTTCGCGGCCCTCAGGAGTCGGCTCATAATGCCTGAGTTGCTGCGGCCAGATCCCGCGCTGCAGGCCATCGTGTAGCAGCTTGGCCCCGAGCCCGTAGCACCTAACAGCACAATCGAGAGGGATGCGCGCAAGAGCAGCGCGTGTCCCTCATCGTGAACGTTAGATTGCTTGAACTCACATGGAGACGTGCATGCCGCAAACATACGTGAATGATGAGAACGGCTACCTCGGGTGGGTGCAAGCGCACCCGAACGGATACGTCGTAAACATCGACAATCCGCAGGTCACTCCGCAGTACCCCATGGTCCATGCAGCCTCTCACAGGTCGATTTCCAGCCCAGCTCGCACGAACTACACGACTGGGCGTTACTTCAAGGTCTGCTCCGAACAACTCGAAGAACTGGAAGCCTGGGCTCAGGGCAAGTATGGTCGTGCTCTTACGCGGTGCCGACAATGCATGTAGCGATTGCTGGATGTCACTTCAACGTTAAAAGTCCGCTTACGGAAAGCGTCTACTTCTGCTTTGGGTCGATCTGAGTCGGTCACCACAAGCCTGGTGACCGGCCGGATTCGGCCATGAAGCGTCGTTCGTCTGTATGGGCACCCGGACATTCGGGCGACTGCTTTGCACCGTTAATCGAACGTTCGATCAGCCATGTTGGACTTCGCTTGGTTGGCCAATATAGCTGCCACTTGCGATGGGCGGCTACCAGAGCCGTTCCCGACGGATCGGTGTCGAAGGGAATGGCCATTGCTCATCGCATAAGGCTGGGGATCCTAGCCACCTAATCCCATCGCCGCACTTTTTCGATTCACAAGGGATCGTTACTTCAGGAAGTTGAGCCAAGCAAACAGCCGGCAGTTCACGGGAGCGTGTCAAGATCACAGGGCAGCTTGAACTACGAATGCAGTTCCACGACGTCTGTATCGGCTACCGGATGATCGGCGCCCACCTGCTGGCCGCTGAACTGACCGCTCCCCCAAATGCGGGCGAACTTGAACGTGCGTGCGAGATCAGGATGCACCCGCAGGGCGACATCCAGCACGGTGTCGCCGCGGCGCATCGTAAAGGGCCGATTCCGGTCGACGGGTTTCCCGGGGGCCTTGGTGTAGACGCGCACGATGCCCAGAGCACTGAAGAGGAACGGCCCGATCTCGGCCAGTCCTCGTCCGCTGGTTGCCGAGGTTGCGAGCGCCGGAAAGCATACGCCGAGCAGGTCTTCGAGCACGTCCACGTCTTCCGGGTTGGCGAGGTCGGTCTTGTTGGCCAGCAGCAGCGCAGGGAGGTAAACACTGAACGGCTCAGCTGGCGCCAATTCCGCCGTCGCCGCGGGGCTGCTGGCCTGACCCGGCCAGCGCTCCGTCAGGATAATCTTTGCCTCGGCGAGCCGCCACAGAATCAGCGCCAACTGTTCTGTACAGTCTGGCGCGCTCAGATCGATCACGAGCAGTGCGCCGTCAGTCGACTGCAGTATGCTGGTGAGCCCAGGCTGCATGAATTCGACTGAGACAGGCGGCAGATCAACCAGCTGAAAAGAAATGTCCTCGAACTTCAACATGCCGGGAATCGGCAGCCTGGTCGGGTGGGGGTAGGGCCCGAGCTCGCTGTTTGATCCTGTCAGCCTCGCGTGCAGGCTGGATTTTCCCGCGCCGGGCGGGCCGATCAAACAGAGTTGGGCCGCGCCGTCGGGATGTACAGCATGTGACGGCCCTCGGTGAGCCGCCTTCCCGTGGCCCTCGGATTCCTGGGTGAGTTCCCTGATCCGCGACTTGATTTCGGCTTGCAGATGCTCCGTCCCCTTGTGCTTTGGGATGGCACGGAGCATCTCCTTCAGGCATTCGAGCTGCTCGCGTGGCTGGCGTGCCAGCCGATAGGCTTGTTCGGCCCGCTTGTACTCGGGAGAGAGGTTTGCTGGCATCGGTCTGTCAGCACAGAGGAGCATTCCGCGCCTACGGAGAAACACTTGCATGGCGTCAAGCGCTTCACTATTCTGCACGCTTTTTGTGGCTGCCACCGCACTGATGTGCCTGGCATTCACGGCGATCCGAGACCAGCTTATGCCCCCCCTGGCTGCGCCAAGGCTACGCCGTATTCCGCTTCAGCCACGCGCGTATCTGGCGGGGCAGGTTTTCCCGATTGCGAGGGGTGACTACCCAAAGGTCCGCCCCTCGCATACGCCTCTGCACGCCCTGACTTGCTCGATGAAACCGCCGCCATGCTGCGCGACTGTCGCGACCACCGGTTTCCCGGACGCGAGCAGGGCTCCAACGCGGGCGACAAAGATTGGGCAGAGGCATTCCATCCTGCCGACCTCGTCCACCAGGTAAGCATCCACGCCCGGGCTCAGCACTAGCGCGGATTCCGCAATCCTGCCGATCGCACCAACGTCCACGCCGTATTTGCCGACCCGGAGGGGCCCGCTAAAGTGGGTGTGCGCCATCACCTCCTCCTGGCCGTCGAAGGTGCTGATCCGAAAGCCGAGGCGCTCTCCGCCCGACGAGCGGATCTCAGCGGTGTAAAAGCCGCCCAGCCGCCAATCCTGCAAGGCTGCGGCGAGCCTGCAGATAACCGTGGTCTTGCCGGAGGCGGGCACGCCGGTCAGCAGCAAGACGCTGCTGCGCACCGCCTGCGCGCCACCTTCACGAACGCTTTGCCTTGTCTGGCCACTCACATGCTTCATAGAGCGCGCACCGCCCGCACTCGGGCTTCTTCGCGGTACAGGTCTCCCGGCCGTGGAGAATCAGCGCATTGGTGAACTGCGTCCATTGCGCACGGGGGACCTGTTTCATCAGCTGCCCTTCGACTTCGTCCGCATTGTCCGAGCTGGCAAGGCCCAGGCGGTTAGCGACCCGCAGCACATGCGTGTCGACTGCGATGCCCGGGGTGCCGAAAGCGTTGCCAAGCACCATGTTCGCAGTTTTTCTGCCGACTCCTGGCAGGGTGACGAGCTCGTCCAGCGTAGCCGGAACTTCTCCGCGAAAATCCTCGAGCAGTTTTCTGCAGCAGTTGATCACCCGTTTCGCCTTGTTCTTGTAGAAGCCGGTGGGCCGGATTTCCTCCTCGAACGCAGTGAGGTCTGCTTCGGCATAGTCGCGCACGTGGCGGTATTTCCTGAAGAGGATTCGGGTCACGTCGTTGACCCGGACATCGGTGCACTGGGCGGACAAGATCACCGCCACCAACAGCTCCAGCGGGCTGCTGAAATGCAGAGCCAGTTCGGGCTCGGGGTAGGTGCCGAACAACAGTCTGGTGATTCTGTTCGCGTTTGCCATGACCAGATCGTCGTCATATTGGTGCTGAGCGTTGCAATCTGCGCCCCAACAGCGCGTGCAACACAGCCAGGTCGAACGCTGACAGGACAAGAAACGCTGAAGTCATGGCTTTCGCGTTCCTCGCCTTATCCTCTCCAGGTATTTTCCTGAAGCGACCTCGATTCGCACCGTGTCCCCTTCCTTGATGAACTGAGGAACGAGAACTTCCATGCCGTTCTCGAGGGTGGCGGTCTTGAAGGTGGAGGTTTCATGCTCGTGCAGGTCCGGCGCCGTGGACACGACGCTCAACTCGACCGCCGGGGGGAAAGCGATGGTGACGGGCTCACCCTCATAAAGCTGCACCGGGATTCGCATATTGGGCTGAAGAAACTTTTCGTATGCGCCGATGGTTTCCGAGGGAAAACTGATCTGTTCGAAGGTGTCGGGATTCATGAAGTAGAAGGCGACACCATCCGTGTACAGATACTCCATATCCTTGCGATCGAGCGCGTACTCCTCGAGCTTGTCGCCCGGGTGCAACCGCAGTTCCTTGATGTGACCGGTCTTCAGGTTCTTGACCCTGGCAAAGACCGCGCTAGCCTGCTGGCCGCCGCCGGCGTGGTACCCGGCGCTGACGACGCTATGAAGTTCGCCTTCAAGCATGACGACCATGCCCGACGTCAGTCCGGAAGCTTCGACCATTTGCTTGTCTCCGCCTGGCCGGCAAGTTGACGCCTTCAGCGTAGCACTGCAGCAGACCGCCAACAACCGGCCGGCTCCGCCACGAGGCCCCGCAACGCCTCAGGTGTCGGCCAGGCGCGAAGTCCGCCGGAAGCGAGGCCCTCGATTGCAGCCTTTTCAGGGAAGTAGATAAAACGATCCTGCAGGATGGCGACTCCTGCGAACACGGTCAGGCACGCGACGGTGAGACGCAGCATCAACCCGGTGAATTTCATCGCCTCGAGCCCGATCCATCGATCTCCTCCGTTACAGTGCCGCGATGAACTCGTCCCACGGCGTCGCTTGCAGGGTCTCGGTGGCGGCGTGTCCGTAGCCTCGGATGATCAACGCCGCCCGCTCGAGCTGTTTCAGATCGTTCGATTCGACAACGTCCACGACGTCGAAGCGCCCGAGTGTCAGATAGCTGTCCTTCCAGGTGACGGCAGGGCATTCGGCCTTGATCTTCTCGGCCACCGTGGCGGCGAGTTGCTTCAGGTCCTTGGGATCCTTGAACGCGTCAGGAGCGAGACGGCTGAGGATGACGTACGTAGCCATGACATACCTCCGTGCAAGAAATTGCTCCGCCATCGGGCACCGCAGTCACGCGGAAGCAAACGGCCGTGCGTCAGGCGGATGCGTTGCTGCGCGTCTTGATGACGCCGAAGTGCAAGTAGCCCCGGCGGGTGGGACGGGGGCCGTCAGGTCGGTCAGTGCAGTTGTCGCTTCAGGTCAAAAAGTTCCGAATGCATCGAACTGACTGCATTCATGATCCTGGCATCGAGACCGCCGGCCTGTTGGCAAGCGCGCTGTACGATCACCGATCCGTTCGAGATCATCGACGCACTGCCGGATTCGATCCTCATCCTTGGACGACATGACCTACATTGCCGATTTGCATTCCTTACCGAGCTCATCTACCCGGTTCATCAAGTCCTTTGGAATCGTCGCGTCGGCATGGCGGGTCCGTGATGCCTCGCTGACGGTTTGCTGCAGATGACGCTGTGTTGCCCGTGCCATATGGCCATTCGCCCGCTTCAATCGGCTGCCGGCGACGTTGCATTGCGTCAAAGCGGCAACCGGGCACGCGAAAAACGTTTTTCCAGTGTAGGTCATAATCACTCGCCTGCTCCGATGTGTCTCCGAGGCCCGGCCGTTGGGTGACCTCGATCGCGTCGTCACCTGGAGTCGACGTGGTCGCGCACAGCGCCGCGCTGCACCGTCTGCCCCAACGGCTCGCCGAACTGCAGGGCGGCAAGCTGCGCATAGAGCGGCGAGGTCTGAAGGAGATCGGAGTGACGGCCCTGCGCGACGATGCGGCCCTGCTCCAACACGACAATGCGGTCGGCTTGTTGTACGGTAGCGAGGCGGTGCGCGATGACCAGCGTGGTGCGATTCTGCGCGGCATTGTCCAGCGCCAGTTGGACCAGTCGTTCACTGGTGGCATCGAGCGCACTGGTGGCCTCGTCGAGCAGCAGGATGGGCGGATTCTTCAGGATCGCGCGGGCGATCGCGATGCGCTGACGTTGTCCACCAGAAAGCCGCACCCCGCGCTCGCCGAGAAACGTGTCGTAGCGTTGCGGCAGTTCTTCGATAAAGCCGGCCGCGGCGGCCATTTCGGCGGCCTGCTGAACTTGAGTGAGTGTGGCTTCGGGCGCGCCGTAGCGGATGTTGTCGAGTACGCTGCCGGAAAAGATCACCGATTCCTGCAGGACCACGCCGATTTCCCGGCGCAACTCGGCAAGCGGCACACGCCGTGTCGGAACGCCGTTGATCAGAATGCTGCCGGCCTGCGGGTCGTAAAAGCGCAGCAGCAGTTGGAACAGTGTGGTCTTGCCGGCGCCGGATGGTCCGACCAATGCGACATGCTCGCCCGGGCGGACATCGAGCGAGAGGCCGGAGAGCGCGGCGATGCCGGGGCGGGACGGATACGAAAAGCTGACGTTGTCGAAGCGGATGCCGTCCCCGTGCGTCGGCAGCTGGACGGCGGCCTCGGCCTGCGCCACCGGCGAGCGCGCCGCCAGCAGTTGCAGCAGTCGCTCGGTGGCGCCGGCAGCCCGCTGCAGATCGCCCCACACCTCGGCGACCGCCCCCACAGCCCCGGCGGTGACCACTGCGTAGAGGATGAACTGGGACAATTGGCCAGCCGTCATGTGCCCAGCCAGCACCGCCTGCGCGCCTAGCCACAGGACGAAGACGATAGCCGCGAACACCAGTACGATGACCACGGCGGTCAGCCAGGCGCGCGCCCGAATGCGCGTGAGCGCCGTCTCGAATGCCGCTTCCACCATGCCAGCAAACCGCCGCGCCTCGCGGGGCTCCTGCGTATACGATTGCACGGTCGGCATGGCATTGAGCACCTCCCCCGCCAGCGCGCTCGCGTTCGCCACCTTGTCCTGGCTCGCACGCGAGAGCCTCCGCACGCGCCGCCCGAAAATGACGATGGGTGCGACCACCACGACCAGCGTGGCCATGATGTAGCCCGACAGCACAGGGCTCGTCACCGCCAGCATCGCTACGCCGCCGGTAAGCAGGAAGAAGTTGCGCAACCCCATAGACAGGCTGGTGCCCACCACCGTCTGGATCAACGTGGTGTCCGTGGTGAGTCGCGACAGCACCTCGCCGCTCTGCGTGGTCTCGAAGAATTGCGGACTCATCCCCAGCACGTGGTCGTAGACCGCCTTCCGCAAGTCGGCCGTGACCCGCTCGCCGAGCCACGACACCAAATAGAAGCGCAGCGCCGTGGCCCCGGCCAGTACCAGCGAAACGGCGAATAGTGCCAGGAAATAGCGATCGATGTGCGCCCGGTTGCCGCCAGCGAAGCCCCGGTCGATCAGATATTTGAACGTTACCGGCAACGCCAGGGTGGCGCCTGCTGACGTCACCAGCGCTACGAAGGCAAGCGCCCAGCGTCCGGCATAAGGGCGCAGGAAGGGCAACAGGGCGAACAGGGGACTGATGTTCGGAGTAGACGGGGCGACATCTGGCATGAGGATTCCTGAGCGGCTCGAGGATCCCCACGATTGTGCCAGTCCTGCAGATTCGAAGTCAGTCCGCCTGCAAGCTTGTCATTGATCCATGAGGCGTCATGGCTCGCTTACACCACAGCGGGCTGCCCGCCTGTCTGACTACGCGCCGGTCAGCGATCTGCTTCCACATGCTTGCTGCGAATGCGCATCTGTATCAAGATCAAGTCGCCTCGTCAGGAACAAGCGACTCCCATGGCAGACGATCCCGATCTCGATCCTGATTCCGATCCCGACAAACTGAAAGGCCCCGGCGGCATGACGTTGCGACAGATCCATGAACAGGTGCAGAAGAGCGTCGAGCGCGACCGCGAAGCGCAGGCTGCGCACAACTCACCCGCTCCGCCGCAAAGCCGGTGGCAGCGGTGGGTGCGCTATGTATGGGGCCGCAGCGGACGTCGCTAGCGATGGTTTGATAAGGGATGTGCCGGTCGCCAGCAGGTTTCTCAGGAATTGAGCCGTATCGCCACTCAGCGTCGTTTCGCTGCGGCCAACCCGAAATTTGAACGCCCGTAGGCCAGCAATGTTGCTAGCGGCTGATATGACTTTCCCGCTGTCAATCGGGATGGGTTTTTCAGTCTTCAAATGCATGTTGTCCGAATTTCCTGAGGGCGGCGCAGCAGTAAATCTCGACGGTGGATCATCTGATATCCGCGGGTTGGCTACCGCATTACAGATGTTCCGCTCAATGAGCCTGCCGCAATCTAGTACCGCAAGTCGAATCAGATCCGTTGCGTAGCCGCGTCGCGGGTTACTCGTGTGCCGGGGTACGCCGCCTTCAGGAAGACTTGCACTACGTGAGCGCGAGCACGAAATCGAACCGGGCCGCCTTTTGCCCGCCGTGGTCGTCGATCGTCATCAGCAGCTGGCGATCGAACAGGAAATCGCGAGCGTTGCGCGGCTCCCCGGGAAAGTACAGTTGAGTGGTGAGGATCGGCCCGTTCGGCGGCTGCACCGTCACGTGGAAGTGTCGTGTGCGCCCCGGATATAGACCCGGCACGATGGTCTCGAGGCGGTAGCGTCCCTCGCTGTCGGCGAATTGGTGGCCGCGCAGCCGGAACCCCTCGACGTCGTACTCCCCGGCGTCATTGGCGTGCCAGAAATCGAGCAAAGCCCCGGACACCGCCCTGCATCGTGTCGACAGCACCCGCCCGGTCAGGACGATCTTCGTTCCATTGATCCCGGGTTCGAGCAGCGATGCGCGTTGCGGCGAGTGCGGCATGAAGAACGGGCCTGCCGTCTGCCGCGGCGTCGGTTCGTGATCGTCGGTGCACGCGGGCGTAGCTGAAACCGCGCCGGCCCGGCCATAGTTGGCATTGCCGAGGGCCAACAGCAGCAACGTGGACGGCACTACACCCGACCTGCGAAGAAAATCGCGCCGTCCCTGGCTCACACTTCGTGTCCGCATCGTGGAGGCTCCTTGCTTCCCGCTCGATTGTCACGCTGCGCGGTGCGCGCCGTGGAGCCGACGAGCGGCCGTGCGGGTGCCGTCACGGTTAACGGAGCCTGCACCTGTGCCAACCATGGTAAGCCGAAACTTCAGGTCGGGCGATTAAGGCCAGCATTCTGCGGCCGATATCTGAAGACCGCACATTAATCAGGATAGGGCAGCCGACACGGCGCTGAAAGGCGAGCTCATACAGGCACGTCACCGCGGAACAACTGCTCGTGGCACGGCGACGGGAAATGGGCGGACTGGTGATCCGGCGCGAGGCCGAAGCTCAGCTACTCTAGATCACCTTTTCGGAGATAGTGCAGTTTACGCGGGACAACGTGCATTTTGATTGCTGCGCGAATGCTGAGCTGTCAGGGCTCGCGGGTTTCGAGCAAATCGCAATTGTCTGCCTGTTCGACAAACGGATAGCTCGCCGCCTTTCCCGGGTGTCCGCTGTCGGGAGTCCAACGGACATCAGCCATTACAGCCCGACAGGCGGCTTCGGGTCGGCTTCAGTCTCCGGACGATCACGTTCTTCTGGCCGGTCTCGTCCTCCAGCGTCACGAACTAGCGCCCGCCGTGAAGGATCCGTGACGTCCGCGAATGGCCGAGCGGCACGCGCGAGCTCGATGCGGGGCGCTGCCTCCTGCCGCATCCCGTGCAGCAACGAGAAGCCCAGTCGAACCAGCTCCGCCGTCGTGTCGCCTTCAACGAAGGTATCCCGGTCGTTCAGCTTGACGCCGACGGGCAGCACCAAACCCCGCAGCGCCCAGCGCCGCGGCCAATCACGGCGTCCAGCGATACACGACGACGCTGGAGCCGTTGTAATTGTCCTTCGTGATCACGTACTCCCCGGTCGACCGTCGGTACGACCGCAGTCCGTACATCGAATCCACGTCATTGCCGACGTACACGGCGCCGGGGCTGCTGTTGCTCAATGTGTTGTCGAGGGCGCCGGTCGTGAGATTGAACGCGTCGATGTTGGGCACGGTGTGCACGTAGCCGACGAACAGATAGTTGCCGGTCGCGGTGATCGACTTGGGATTGGCGCTGGTGAGGTTGATTACCGGCTTGGGCGCGGTGGTGTTGCCGGCGAGCCAGCCGTGATACACCTCGATCCGGGTTCCGATCGCCGTCCAGTCCGTGCTGCCGACGATGCCCTGGGCGAGGATCATGGTGTCGCTCTCCGGCAGGTAGATGATCCGTGTCAATGGCGCGATCGTGCCCGGAATGGGCGTCGATTCCCCGGCTCCCCAAGTTGGCTTGCCGTTGGCGTCGAAGCCGGTCAGTCGGTAGTGCCAGATGGCGTTCGTCTTGTCGAGCCCGGCCCACACGTCGCCTTTGCTGTCGAGGCAAAATCCGTTGCGGACCCTGGCGGTCGCATTGAATGCGGTGCCCGGAAGCGCGGCGTCCGGGATCGCGATGTAGCCGTTTGCGCGATTGAAGTGGAAGAAGTAGAAGGTGTCGGGATTCTGGCTGGCCGCTACGAGGATCCGGTTTGCGCCGACGGCGGCGAGCTGGCCGAAATGCTCGCCGCGTTCGTGATCGTGGAGGTTGATGCGCGGATCGGACGGATAGGTGATCGGATCGACCGTGTTCGCGACGAAGGTTCCGCCGGCGGAGCCGGTATAGAGATTGGTGCCGCCATAGAAGTACGCGCCGTCGGTAGCCGGATCCGGTGCGGCGATCCCCTCGAAGTTCAGTGACTGCAGCTTCCAGCGCAGATTGCCGACGCTGTCGTACGCGTGGATGTCGGTGCCGCCGTCGCGGCCGAGATCCCATGTCCCGCCCCACGGGTTGTTGAGCACATACAGATTGCCCGCTGAATCCTTGCCGATCCCGACGACGCGGGTAAAGCGCTTGTCGCCGACCTGGCCCTTCGTTCCCGTGGTCGTGTCGAGATATCCGCCCCGAACGCCGAACGTGCCAGCCAGAAACGGCGCGCGCGAGACATCGTAGATCTTGATGTTCATGTCGGGGCCCTGATCGCCGATCATCAGACGCGCGGTCGCCGCATCGAAATACAGGGCGGACGGCCGGGAGGATGCCGACAGCCGGATCGTGTTCAGCGGCGCGCCCGCGGGATTGAATTCGACGACCGTACCCGCGTTCTTCTGCGCGACCCAGAGGTTTCCCGCGCCGTCCAGCGCGAGCGCGCCGGGGCCGGTGACGGTGATATCACGCTGCCAGACGCCGGCGGTGGTGTAGACACGCACGCGATTGCCGGGGAAGTCGCTTGCGTAAAGCAGCGAGCCCGACGTCGCGAGTCCGGTAACGACATCGGCGCGCCTTTCCGTCGTCGTCGCGCTGACCGGGATGAGCAGATCGCGGGTCTGACTGCTTCGGTTGTACCGCCCCACGGCGCCGCTGCCGTAAGCGGATTTGAACTGCAACGCGGCGAAGATCGACGTGGCGTTGCCGGTAATCGCGCTGCCCTGGAATTCGTTGTGCGCGCCGAACGAGCCCTTGCTCTGGCCGTTCTGGTAGATCGCAACGCCGCCTTCGTTTTCGTCCCACATCGACGCGGTATAGATGACGCCTTCGGGCGCGATCCACATCGAACGCGCAACGCTGCCCACGTGGCTGGCGTTGGTCCCGTATGTATTCGCCAGCCAGTCGGTCGTGTATGCCCCGTGACACGCCGGCGCCGCCGTAATGGTCAGCACGGCGGCAAGAAATGCAGCTTGGATTTGCTTCATGGTCTGAGTCAGTCTTTATGTGTTATCGGTCACCCCGCGTGCGGATCATCAGTGTCCGATACGTCGATGACAATCGATACCGTTCCGGACAGGGTTTACCGGTGCGCGCAGGCAACGCTCCGCTTTCGATCGTGGTCGGTGGCGCCTGACAAAGTCTTGAACGGTGTTGAACGGTGGCTTTCAGGAATGCAGAGCGTCTGGGCGCGTAGGGTCGGAGTCAGGCGGGTGTAACCGGACGGTAAGTAATTCCCGGTTGAAGGTGTTCAATACTTGTCGAATGGTCGCTTTGGCCGCGCACTCGGCCAACGTAGCTGAGTGAGTGACTCTTGCACCTTGAGAACTGTCATCTTGACGGCTGTGGGCCGACCGGCGGCAACGGGTCGTGGATACAACTGGTCAACGCAACAGCGCGCGACACCCATCCCAGCGGCGTCCGATCACCCTGTCGCAGCGCTATCACTGCGATACGAGGAGATTCCGTGCAAACTGAAGTCAATCGACCTTGAAGCAAGCGCGAGTTCCATGCGTGCTACCTGCCAGCCAATTCCTTCCACTCGCCACCATGACCGATGCCAGCCAGGAAAGCGTCCAAGGCGGGCTTCGACAGGGAGACGCTCGCGTCGTTTTCAAGCGGGTGGAAGAGAAACGTCGACTCACAGATCAGATCCAGGTCGATAACGAGACGAACAAGTTTGGCTGTATCGTTGATCAGCGCCAGTGGGCTCAGGGAGCCCGTGCGGATGCCTAGTAGCTCGAAAAGTTTGTCGGAAGAAGCGAAGGAGAGCCGCTTGCTGCCAAGCGTTTCCGCCATGGCAGCCAGGTCGAGCGCCTTTGCAGCCGTCGTCACCACAAGGAAGTAATGCCCTTTCTTGTTCTGAAGCAGCAGGTTTTTGCAGCGCGCGCCTTCTAGCGAAAGAGTCAGCTTCGCAGATTCGGCCATGTTGAGCACCGAGTCGTGCTCCTCACAGGAAAATGGAATCTTCCATTCGTCGAGGAGTTTCAGTAGTTCGTCTTTTCCAAGCATGCCGTCGTTCAATCCTCTTTTCAATCTGGCCAACCCGCGGCCCGACCGGGGTCGAGCCGCGTTGTTCGCGTGACTAGGCGTCGAACACCGGATACGAAGCCTTGCGAATCGCCGCCATGGTGGCATCCGGCGAGAGCAGTCCCGACTCGTCGAGAATGGCCACGAGAGAGCGGCCTTCTGCAACGGACTGACGTGCGAGCTTGCTGACACGAGCGTACCCAATCTTCGGAACCAACGCGGTTGCAACCGCCATCGACTCAACCAGATGCTTCTCGTTGCGCTCGACGTCCGCCTGGATTCCTTTTACGCATTTCTCGGCGAACCGGTGGATGCCGTTCGTAAGCAGGGCAATGCTGTCAAAAACGCGTGACGCGACCACGGGTTCGAAGTGATTGATTTCCAGTTCGCCATATTGCACGGCCTGCGCGACAGCGACGTCGTTTCCAACGACCGCGAAGCTCAACTGAATCATGGCCATCGGTAGAACGGGATTGACTTTGCCCGGCATGATCGATGAGCCGGCCTGGGCCTCCGGGAGCTTCAGTTCGCCCAAGCCGCCGACGGGGCCGGACGACAGGACGGTCAAGTCGGACGCGATTTTTGCGAGCGAGACCGCCGTCGTACGCAACTCAGCCGAAACACGGGAAAACACGTCCAAGTTCTGCATCGCATCGAACGAGTTCTTCGGCGCCTGATACTCCACGCCTGTGATGCTGCCAAGGTGCGAGTAGACGGCAGCGCGGTAACCAGCCGGAGCACCGAAGCCGGTTCCGATGGCGGTACCGCCCAGCGGAAGTGTGCGAAGCTTGTCGCGAACCGCGGCAAGTTCTTCCGCCAAACGCTCGGTCAGCGATGCGTAGCCTCCGAACAACTGGCCGAGGCGCATCGGCTGACCGTCCTGCAGGCAAGTGCGACCCAGGTGAAGAACATCCGCAAACTCAGCGGCCTTGCCATCAAATAGAGCGGCGAGTTGAGAAACTTCCGCGATCAGTGGTCCAAGCATCGCATATGTTGCAATCTTCAACGCTGCGGGATACGCGTCGTTTGTCGACTGAGAGGCGTTCACGTGATCGTTCGGATGGACTACCTCATAGCTTCCAGCAGGGTGCCCCATAATCTGCTGCGCGCGGTTGGCGATGACTTCATTGAAGTTCATGTTCGTCGAGGTCCCGCCCGACCCTTCCATGAGGTCAACCACGAGCGAAGCGTCGCAGCGTCCTTCAATGACGTCCTGGCATGCCTGTACGATCGCATCACATTGCTCTTTGCTGATTACGTCGTTGTCGAGGTTGGCCAGAGCAGCCGCCCACTTCACTTGGGCGAACCCGTCTCGGAACGCCGGATAGTGAGCAACGCCGAGCGGGGACACCGTGAGATTCTCGACACCACGGACTGTGTTGACACCATAGAGCTTGTCGCCCGGAATGCTGACTTCGCCAACGTAGTCGCGTTCGATTCGTTGCTCGCCCTGAGAAAGCTTATTCATGATTAATCCTTTCGCCAACAGTAATAAGTGTCTCTATGTTCGCGCCGAGCGCTTTTAGCCTCGGCAAGAATGATGTTTCGATAACATCATGTGCCGTATCGCACGCGTCATCGAAGAATGCGTTGTATTCATCTCGTCGCGCCACCAGATATAGTGAACGCTCCAGGCCCATATTCTCAACGACATGCGTGGTCACTCTTTCGGCATGTGTCACGGCCTGGAGAAAGCACATGGGGGATGTGATTGCCCATCCGATTCCTTCCGCAACCATCGAAGTCAAAGCATCGGCGTTGTCGAGTTCGAGGCGGTTCGGGGCGCGTACCTCGATACGCCGCAAGTACCGCTCGATCTGCATCCCCACCTGAGAGGTCCGGTTGAACCTGACGATGGGTAAGCTGTTCGCCAGAGCTCGCAAATCCTCGAGGGTCCTGACCGGTTTTCTCAGATCCTTGGGTGTTATGACGAAGTAGCGCTCCGAAAACAATCGATATCGGACCACGTCATTCGCATCGATCAATGGGTCACTCGTTACGATCAGGTCCAGATCCCGACGCAGAAGTGCCTCGCCCTGCTGGGGACTCAATCCGGTACGTATCGATAGCTGAGTGACCTTATTCAACAGGTTCTTTGTAAAGACCGAGCCGCAGGTTGAAGCAAACGAGTCGACCAATCCGATGCGCAAGTCTGGTTTGATCCCTTGACCTGCTTCGACCACTTGCGCCTTCAAATTTGCGATTTCCTCGCTCAGCACGGCACCGCGGTTTCGAAGCGCGATGCCGAATGGTGTCAATGCCAGCGGCCGAGTCGTACGGTTCACCAACACGACACCCAACTCGTCTTCGAGTTGTCGAATGATCTGCGATACCCCCGATTGGGATATGCCCATCCTGGTTGCTGCCGCGGACATGCTTCCTTCCTCCGCGACGGCGACAAAGACCTGCACCGCATGCATATCAATCGGCTTGTTCGGCGACATGACTTGTTTCCTTGCGTTGAGCGTCAACCTATCGTCACGCGCCTTTTCCCCGGCATCCAGGTGCCAAGTCAGAGCTGCGTCTTGCCATGACTGGCTGCTGCTGCCGCGCCAGTCGCTTCATGATGCTGCGCTTCGAGCGACGATTCTTCGGCGGCACTATTGGATTGAACGTCCGAGAGATTCTCCGTGCCCGTTTCGGGTGCCATCACGTGACAAAACACCCCACCGAAAAGCAGGACTGCAACGCAAACACCCAGAGCCGAGTGAATGCCGACATGCTGAACCGCCAGCGGCAACAGGAATGTGCTGATCGCGGAGCCAAAGCGACTCGAGGCAACAGCCAGACCGACGCCGGATGCTCGCAGATGAGTGGGAAAAAGCTCGGGCGGATAGACAAACTCGAGGTTGGCTGCAGCCGAGAGAATGCAGGCGAAGACGCCGAACGCGAGCATTGTGCCGATGGGTCCGAAGCTGGCGTAGGCGAGCACGGCCAGACCGATCGCTGCAAGGTAGAAGGTCCCGATGAGAAAGGTACGGCGGGAGATCTTGTCAATCAGCAGCAGGCCAATGATGGCGCCCGCGAACAGCAAGATGTTGTAGACGAGGCCGCCAACGAACTTGTCTTTGACTTGCAGCGCCTCAAGCACTTTCGGCGCAAAGGTCCCTAACGCAAAGTAAGGGATGACCTGACAGGTGTAAAAAACGCATCCGACGAGCGTGTTCCTGCGCCAGCGCGGCGAGAACAACTCCGACCACGCTCCTCGACGCTGCTGAGCCGAAGCGCTCGGCGTGGAGAGCATGACTTCGGAGCCGAACTTGCGATGGATGATCGTCAGCGCTTCGTCGCCACGACCACGCTTCATCAGCCACATCGGCGACTCGGGCACCACGAGACGAAACGGAAGAATCAGAAGGGCGGGAATGCCACTCGCCGCAAGCATGATACGCCAGGCGTCGGGGCCAATATCGCGCATTGCGAAGCCAGCGAGGTAGGCACCGACATACCCCGCTGCCCATGCTGCGGCAAGCACGCTGAGCAGGCGTCCGCGATAGCGACGGGGCGAGTATTCGGTGACCAGCGACTTGCTCACGACATAGTCGGCGCCAAGGACCAGACCCAGAACAAGGCGCAGAACGAGCAACTGAGCAGGGGACGTCACGAAATACTGCGCGGCTGAAACGACTGCAAAGAGCAACATGTCGAATGCGAAGATCGTCCGGCGGCCGTATTTGTCAGCGACGGGACCGGCGAGCATGCTGCCAAAGAAAAGACCGGCCAGCGATGCCGCGCCAAGCAGGCCCATCCACAGCGCATCGAGATGCAGCGGACCCGCTGCCATGCTGACGGCGATGCCAATGATGCCAAGCACGAAGCCGTCGCTGAACTGGCCGCCAGTTCCGCTGAACGCAACGCCCACGTGGAATGGGCGAAGCGGTAGATCTTCAAGTAGTACCTGTTTGCTCACAATCGTCTCCTATCTCTCGTTCTGGTGCAAAGGCGGATTCGCACCTTGAGAAACAGTCTATGTTGACGAATTCAAGAAAACAGCATGTCACATGGCAGTATCACTACTTCTAATACTATGTCGAAGCGGGCCTGAAGATAAGCCCCCGCTGAGCAATCCCCTGAACGACAAACGGCCGGACAGAAGCCTGCCCGGCAATCAGATTGCGTGTTGTGTCCCTCAGTGTTGCGGTGTTCGCGAGCGGCGGTGACTTACCCAGTCGCCTGAGTGAATTTCAGTCACACCCGCTGTGGACGCGGCCGATACGGGATAGAACAAACAACGCACTTTCTGCCCATCAACCTCTACATCAATGGGTTGCCCAACAAATAAAGTGTCGTCCTCGGGATAAGCCTGCTCGATTTCATCGAGAACCGCGAGCAGTGAGTCCTGGATTTCATAAACTTCGCCGATGACAGCGTTCCCGTCGCTGCACAACACCACGCCGGGAAATCGTCCGAAGTCGTGCATGCGTCCGGAAATTGACGCCGTTCCAATCAAGCGCGGAGGCGCGATACCATGGCGGACGCACGCCTCATGAAGGTCGTTAGCTTCACCTTGTCGCAGGGTGCCATACACAAACACATTGAGCATCAGCTTCGGGTCCTCGAGTTGCGAGTGTTCGTCACCGGATGGCTAGAGAGGCGATGAGCGTGATCACCCGTCGCCTCGCCGTCCATCGTCAGAACTGATGGAACATATTCTGCAAGCGGGCAGGGTCGTTGGTTACCGTAAGCGCGAGCATCAAGAGGATACGAGCCTTTTGCGGATTGAGATTGTCTCCAAGAAGACCAAGGTAGGCTGGATCTTCCGGGACGTAGCCGCTGCCGGTTCTCGAGGAGCGGACGACGATAACGCCTTTGTCCACGGCCTTTTTGATTGACGGAAGCGTCAGAAGGGACTCGCTCCCGGCACCCACGCCGGCGACGACAATCCCGCGCGCGCCGTGAGCCACTGCGGCGTCGTACATGTACCCGCCATCATTCTGATGACCATAGACGATGTCGACTTCAGGAAGCGAGTTCAGTTTCGAAACATCGAATGGAGTTCGCGTCGTCTGAAGTTTCGTCACGGTCGTTTCAAAATGAGGCACCTGGTCGATCAGCGTCCCGATATAACCATCGTCGGCACTCTTGAAGGTATCGAGTGTGTTTGCGTTCGTCTTCGTCGTGTAGCGAGCTGAGCCGATCCGGTCATTCAACACGACCATGACTCCGCGTCCACGTGCATCCGGCGAGGCGGCCACGGTCACTGCTTGGAGGATATTGCCAGGTCCGTCCGCGCTGATCGCAGTCGATGGGCGCATCGAGCCGGTGACCACTACCGGTTTGTCGCTCTTGACAACGAGGTTGAGGAAGTAGGCCGTCTCCTCGAGCGTATCGGTTCCGTGGGTGACCACGACGCCTGCAATGTCCGGCTGAGCAAGAAGTTGGTTGACCCGTTTAGCGAGTTTCAACAGGATTTCGTTGGTGATGTTCTCGCTTCCAACGTTGGATACTTGCTCTCCTGAAACCTCGGCCACTTTTCCAAGCGACGGGACTGATTTCAAGAGCGCATCCGCGGTGAGAACGCCCGATTTGTATCCCGTTGTCTGCGTTTCGCTTCCACCGGTTCCGGCAATCGTGCCGCCGGTCGCCAATACGGCAACGCGAGGCAAAGATGCCTGTCGATTCTGGCTTTGGATTTGAGCTTGTCCGATCGCAGGCCCAGTCGAGATAAGAGCGAGGACCATGACCATGCAGCCAAGGCTTCTCATTTTGCTCAGTTGTGCGCGTACGTCTCTCACGGCGGACTCCGAATTCAAGTGTGATGGGCTGCCGCCGCGTCATCGCGCGAGTCGGTCGATTGAATCGGACTCGTTCGATCTTCGGTGGCATGCATGGGAGCATCGGCCATCGAACAGTGCGAGGTCCGATGGGCGAAGTGTAGTGAGATGGCTCGCACGCCAAATTAGCTGTGCATCACCATTACGAAATCTGATACCACCGTCCACATAGTCTGAACCTTACAATTTATCGAAGGTCCGTGAATGTGCGGACCGTTCAATCGAGAATGAGTTTGCTGCCTTGCGACTTCCACGCGCGCAGCAAGATGAGCGGCCCGATGACACGGCGGATTCGAAAGTCCGTTTTGCAACATGGAACGGTCAACAGTCGTGAACGCTGCCTAGTGACTGGTTGGGGTCGGCAACGATCCTCGGTTGAATTGCCGGTTCGGTGCTCATGAACACCAGTCTCGGTGATCGCGTTGCCGATCGGGTTGATCACATTCACCGAAATCCGCAGATGAGCCCGCGGCGTGCGATTCAGAAGGAACCAGGGACGGTCCGATAGGCGAGCCGATAGCAGTCGGCAAAGATGCAACGCATTGAAGAACTTCCTACACGTCGTGATCTTGAGGAATGCGAACAAGATCGATAGCCTCTCTCAATGTCCTGGCGCTTGCATCATTTTTCCTCGTCACGATGCGGGGCAACGCAAAGTAGGTGCGACGCACCGAGTCGCAATACTCTTCGTGAGCCTGCGCGCTCAGCCAGTCGAGCCGTTCGCTGTCCGCGTTACTGGCATGCGCCTCAAACAGGTGCCTGCGAAGGAGTCCGATCTCGCTGGCCGCTTGCCGAAGGGTATCAGCCGCGTCACCCGTCATGGCTTCCGCCAGCTTTCTCAAATGTTCAAGGTCGACAGACATATCAGGCAAATTCCTGCGCTTTCTGGCCGGAAGGTGAAACCGTCGTGTTTCGCATGAAAATGCCGCTCCGGTTCATCGTCATCCCGATTCCGTCATGGCTGCCCTTCGCGGGATGTCTTCGTACCGGATGAAGCCATCCTCATCGGACAGTTCGTCGTGCGTTACGCTATCTTGACCGGCGCATGCCAGGACGCCGGGTTGACCCAGAAGGCGCCGCGCAGGCGATCGCTGCCAGGCAGTGCCGGCGGTTTGGCGGCGGTGGCGCGAACGCTGCTGCGCGGCGAAATCTTGCGGCCGCTAGAATTGAGGCGTCTGATTATTTCGGCAAGCGTGCCATCCGCCTGCCACTCGTCGTAGCGGCGCCTGCATGTAGGCGGCGACGGGTAGCGGCCCGGTAGCCTGGACCAGCCTTCGCCGGTCGAGAGCACCCAGAGCACTGCATTGAGAACTGCACGCGTTTCCGCGCGCGGCCGGCCGCGCCGCTCGCTCCGCGCCGGCTTCGCACGGAACAACGCTTCGACCAACTCCCACTCCTTGTCTCCCAATTCGTCGATCAGCATCATGTCTCACCTCGACAAAGCCAACTCTGCACTGCGGTGGCTCGCTCTCTTCGAACAAGCCGAGAGGCCCGCTACAGCTTAACCAGGCCGTGAGAAGACGATGCCACGGATGGCGACGCATCGGTTACATCGATCCGCCGAGAGTGGTGCCTGATCCTGCAAGCGGATGCGTGTGCCGATCCATCTGCAGCTACCATTGTGATGACAGGCACAACGCCCAAATTCGCGGTTGGCCATGAAGCACACGAGGGAGCGAATTTCTCCACGTCAGGGTTTTCGTACACGACGATCCTCTGCGTTCCTGATGAATCGACGAACGGTGGACAGGATGAAGAAAAGGTGCATGCAAGGTGCTCGAAGAAAAGTGGAGGAGGGCGAATTCCGTGCCGCGAACCGAATGCTCAAGACACTTGCGGTCGTGACGGCAATCATTGTCGTCATCGGTTTGCTCGGGATATCGCTTGTCGCACTGTGTGACGAGGACTGCGAAGCCAATTGGTCAAGCGTTTGCGTCCCATAGCAATCGATGCACCCGCGATCGTCCTTTGATCGATATCCGCCGTCACGCACTTCACAGCCTACGAATCGTCTTTCGAGACGTCATTCGGCCACAGGTTCAGCATCACGACGAGCGCAACGATCGCTGCGAAGATGATCCCGATGCCCAACCATAGGACCCGCGTCAGGTCGAACAACAGCCCGTGGATGCAGACCGCCGCGCCAGCCAGCGCAGCGAAATTCGCAAGCACTGCCAGCGCGATTCTCCATTCAGCTCGCACCATGACGTTCTCCCGAACGGTGCGTCGATTGCGCGCCATTTGCCGCGGGTCACCAGCGTTTTCTGAACGCCGCCGCACGTGTAAAAGTGCGCCACCACCTGAAGTGGTGGCGCAAAGGCACTTCGACCCGGGGGTGGCCGAAGGCGCGGAGGTAACGTTCGTCGCAGGAAGCGTTCGGTTGGCGTTCTGCGAGGTGACATCGTCAGCGCTCGGGTGCAGCCTGACTGCAAGGTGCATTTCGGCTCAAATGCGATGCAAGCCCAGCAGTGATATGCCGCAATACCTGTGAGAATCGACCACATACGAACGATGCCACGGATACCGACGTATCGGTTACATCGATCCGACGAGAGTTGTGCCTGATTCCGCGAACGATGCACCGGCGGGGCTCCATCCTCACCGGAGCGTCATGCCGGAGCCTGTCGAACTGCATGGAAGCTTTCGGAATCAGCGAGAGCACAACCCGGCCGTTATCTCGGACTACTGCTGATCATGTGCTGCTGCGGCGATACCCCGTATAGCCGGCTGTATTCACGACTGAACTGCGAGCGGCTTTGATAGCCCACCGCATAGCTGGCACTGCCGATGTTCCGACGTTCGATCTGTATCAGTCGGCGTGCCTCGTGCAGTCGGAGTTGCTTTTGGTACTGCATCGGCGTGAGGCCGGTGATCGCCTTGAAGTGGTGGTGCAATGAGGACTCGCTCATCCCGATCTGGCCGGCAAGTTCGGGGATGCGCAGTGGTTGCACGTAGTGCCTGCGCAGCCAGGCGATCGCCTTGGCGACGCCATTGGCCGGACTGCCGGCCACGGCCAGTTGCAGCAGGCGTCCGCCATGCGGCCCGGATAAAAGCCGGTAGATGATCTCCTGCTCGATCAGGGGCGCCATCGGCCTGATGTCGCCAGGCGCATCCAGCAGGCGCAACAGGCGAAGCGTCGCATCCTGCAAGTCGACGCTCGCACGGGCGACGATGACACTGCATGCGCCTTCGGTTGCCGTGGCGTGCGGCGGCAAGTCCACCCTCGCGAGCACTTCGTGCAGACGCTCAGCGGAAATCGCCATACCTAGTCCGAGACACGGCTGTTCCTCGCTAGCCTCTATTACCCGGAATGCCACCGGAACATCGAACGACACGAACAGATAGTCGCCCGGCCCGAAATCCCGGATCGTCCCACCCAGTTCGATGCTCATTCTGCCCTGTACCACCATCCCGAACATCGGCGATTGCGGGCAATGGATCGATGGTGAACGGGAGGTGTACCGCGATACCGCCAGGCTGTCGACAGGTGTGGCGCTTTGGCCTTCGGCTTTCGCATGCAGCGCGACCAGCCGGGCAATTTCCCTGAAGGTTTGGATATTCATGGCAGGCATCAGTGCCGATCGGGAAGGTGTTCCACCCCATGGTAGCGGCAGATCGATCCATTCGGGTGTGTGTTTGCGGGATCAGGCACAACTCTCGCGGGATCGATGTAACCGGTGCGTCGGTGTCCGTGGCATCGTCGTCGCGCTGGCCACGTTCACGTGACCTCGATATCCGTCAACGCGACAACTCCGTCGACGACAGTTTTTCCGCTTCCGGCAGTTTCTGCGGCCAGCCGCCGGCCAGCGCCTGATACAGCGCGACCGCGGCGGTGGCGCTGCGCGTGCGGCTGTCGGCTGCGGCATCCTGGGCGGAGAGCATCTGGCGTTCGGCGTCGAGGGTTTCGTACAGGCCGATCATCCCGGCCTGGTAGCGCACGCGGGCCAGCCGCGCCGCCTCCGCGCTGTCGCGCGCGGCGCGCTCGAGCTGCGCGTCCTCGCTGCGTGTACGCGCGTCGCGGATCAGCGCATTCTCGGTGTCCTCCAGCGCGAGCAGCACGGTCTGCTGGTATTGCGCGAGCAGGCCGGCCGCATCGGCGCGGCTCGCGGCGATGCGCGCGCGCACGCGGCCGATGTCGAGAAAGGACCAATCGACACCGAGGAAGGCCGAATTCATGCCGGTGCCGCCATGAAACAGCGTGCTGGGGGTGAACGCCAGCGTGCCGATCAGCCCGCTCAAGGAAAACTTCGGGAACAAGTCGGCCGTCGCGACGCCGACCTGCGCGGTCGCCGAGTGCAATCGTTCTTCCGCCGCGGCGATATCGGGACGGCGACGGATCAGGTCGCCCGGCGTGCCGGGATCGATGCCCGCGGGTACCGCTGGCAGCGGCTTGGGTGCATCGAGTTCGGCAATCAGCGCCTCGGGCGGGCGGCCGGTCAGCACGGCGAGGCGATGCTCGGCCACCGCCACCTGTGCCTCGAGCGACGGCGCGCGCGAGGAGGTGGTCTCGAACTGCGAGCGCGCGAGCGCAAGCTCGTAGTCGGTGTCGCTGCCGGCCTTGTAGCGCGCTTCGACGAGGTTCAATGTCTCGCGCTGGTTGTCGGCGTTCTCGCGCGCGACGCGCAAGCGTTCCTGCAGGCCGCGCAGTTGCAGGTAGGTGCTCGCGGTCTCGCCCGCGATCGACACCTGCAACGCCGCGAGATCGGCGCGGCTGGCCGCGGTGTCGGCACGCGCCGACTCCACGTCACGACGCACGCGGCCCCACAGATCGAGCTCCCAGCTCGCGTTGGCCTCGATGTCGTAACTGCGGAACGAGCGTGGCGTACCGGGCAGGACTTGCGACGCGCTCAGCGTCTGATGCCCGCCCTGCGCGCTGGCGGTGATGGTCGGCACGTAGTCGAACCTGGCCTCGCGCAACAGCGCGGCGGCGCGATCGTAGTGCGCCAGCGCACTGCGCAGATCGTTGTTCGCGGCCAGCGCCTGTTCGACGAGTCCGGTCAATTGCGAATCGCCGAACGCCTGCCAGAACTGCATGTCGGCGGGGGCCGGCGCAGCGATGCCGGCGGTGCTCGACACGGACGCGGCCTCGTTGCGCGCGAACTGCGTGGGCGCCGGCAGGTCGGCACGATGGTAATCGGGGCCGACCGCGCAGCCGGCCAGGGCCAGGCTGGCGGCGATCTGCAGGGACAGCGTTGAGTTGCGCATGGTGTTTGCGTCTCCACGGAAATCATGTGTCGGCCACCAGCCGCATGCGCGTGCGCCGACGACGCGAGCATCGGCGCACGCGGGGACTGCTGGCTGGCGTTGTCGTCGATGGCGCGGGCGCGCGCGCTCCCGGCGCCGATCGGCACGTCGGCCGACATCAACCGTGCGCCATGCTGCCCTTGCCATGCTGGGCCAGCTTGCGGCCGGACAGCTTGCGCAGGCCGACGTAGAACACCGGCGTGAGGAAGAGGCCGAACAGGGTCACGCCGATCATCCCGGCGAACACGGTGATGCCGGTGGCCGCGCGAACCTCGGCGCCGGCGCCGTGCGACAGCACCAGCGGAACGGTGCCGGCGATGAAGGCCACCGAGGTCATCACGATCGGGCGCAGGCGCAGGCGGCAGGCTTCCAGCGCGGCTTCGACGATGCCCGAGCCCTGGAATTCCAGCTCGCGCGCGAACTCCACGATCAGGATCGCGTTCTTGCATGCCAGGCCCATCAGCACCACCAGGCCGACCTGCACGAAGGTATTGTTGTCGCCGCCGAACAGCTTGACCCCGGCCAGCGCCGAGAGCATGCACATCGGCACGATCAGGATCACCGCGAGCGGCAGCACCCAACTCTCGTACAGCGCAGCGAGCACGAGGAAGGCCAGCAGGATCGCGACCGGGAACACGAGTAACGAGGCCTTGCCCTGGGTGGCTTCCTGGAAACTCAGGTCCGTCCACTCGAAGCTCATGCCGTTCGGCAGCACCTTTGCGGCCACCTCGGTGATCTTGTCCATCGTTTGCGCGGAGGACAGCAGGGCGGGGTTGGCCTCGCCGACGAAATCGGCGGCCGGATAGCCGTTGTAACGGAGCACCGGATCGGGGCCGTAGCTCTGCCTTATGTTGACCATCGAGCCGATCGGCACCATCTGGCCCTGCGCGTTGCGCGTCTTCAGGTTGCCGATGTCCTCGACCTTTTTTCGGTAGTCGCCGTCGGCCTGCGCATACACACGCCAGGTGCGGCCAAACAGATCGAAATCGTTGACGTAGCTCGAGCCGAGATAGACCTGCAAGGTCTCGAACAGGTCGCTCAGCGCCACGCCCTGGGTCTTGGCCTTGACGCGATCGACGTTCACGTCGAGCTGCGGCACGTTGGACTGGTAACCCGAGAACGGGAATCCCATGCCGGGCACCTTCATCAACGCACCCTGCAGCGCGCCCACGCCTTGCTGCAGCACGCCGTAGCCGCTGCCGGCGCGATCCTCGACGAACAGTGAATAGCCGGCACCGTTGCCGAGGCCGAGGATCGGCGGCGGCATGATCACGAAGGCCATGCCTTCCTTGATCGTGTTGAGCCTGGCCTGGATCACGTCGGCTATCTGCTTGGCGCTGACGTGGCGTTGGTCGAAACTCTTCAGGATCACGAAGGCTATCGCGTAGTTCGGCGTGTTGGTGAACTGGGTCGGGTTCAGGCCGGCGAACGAAACCGCGTGAGCCACGCCTTCGGTCCCCAGGGCCATGTTGACCACTTGCTTCACGACCGCGTCGGAGCGGCTGATCGACGCGCCCTCCGGCAGTTTCACGCCAGCGATCAGGTAGAGCTTGTCCTGGGTCGGGATGAAGCCGCGAGGCACGTTGTCGAACATCAGGCCGGTGCCCGCGAGCAGCACCGCGTAGACCGCGAACGCTACGCCGCGGCGCTTGAGGATGCGCGACACCGAGCCCTGATATTTGTCCGAACCGGCCTTGAAGAAACGGTTGAATGGACCAAACAGCCAGCCGAACGTGCGCTCGATCCCGCGCGATATGGCGTCCTTGGGGGCGCCGTGAGCGTGCAGCAGCTTGGCCGCGAGCGCCGGCGACAAGGTCAGCGAGTTGATCGCCGAGATCACCGTCGAAATCGCGATGGTCACCGCGAACTGCTTGTAGAAGGTACCGGTGACGCCGGTCAGGAAGGTCATCGGCACGAACACCGCGCACAGCACCAGTGCAATTGCCACGATGGGCCCGGAAACTTCTTTCATCGCCTGGTGTGCGGCTTCCAGCGGTGAGCGCCCTTCCTCGATATTGCGCTCGACGTTCTCGACCACGACGATCGCGTCGTCGACGACGATGCCGATCGCCAGCACGAGGCCGAACAAGGTCAACGTGTTGATCGAGAAGCCGAGCACATACAGCACGGCGAAGGTGCCGATCACCGACACCGGCACCGCGATCAGCGGAATGATCGACGCGCGCCAGGTCTGCAGGAACAGGATCACCACCAGCACGACCAGCAGGATCGCCTCGCCCAGTGTGTGCACCACGGCCTTGATCGAATCGCGCACGAAGATCGTGCTGTCGTAGTCGGAGCGGTAGGTCATGCCGGGCGGGAACTGCCTGGCCAGCTCGTCCATCTTTGCGATCACCGCATCGCGTACGTCCAGCAGGTTGGCGCCCGGTGCCTGGAAGACGCCGATCGCCGTCGTGTACCTGGCGTCGAGCGCGCCCCGCAACGTATAGTCGCTGGCGCCGAGCTCGACGCGCGCCACGTCGGCAAGGCGCACGACCTCTCCGTTGGCGCCGGTCTTGAGCACGATGTTGCCGAACTCCTCGGCCGTCTGCAGGCGGCCCTGGGCATTGATGGCGATCAGGAAATCGCTGCCGCCCTTGATCGGTTCGGCGCCGAGCTGGCCGGCCGAGACCTGGACGTTCTGATCCTGCATCGCGCGAACCACATCGCCCGCGGTCAGGCCGCGCGAGGCAACCTTGTTCGGATCGATCCAGACGCGCATCGCGTAGTCGCCGCCGCCGAACATGCGTATCTGGCCGACGCCGGGCAGGCGCTCGAGTTCGTCCTTGATCTTGATGTTCGCGTAGTTGCGCAGGTAGAGCGCATCGTAGCGGCCGTCCGGAGAGTACGGCGTGACCATGACGGCAAAGGTCGGCGACTGCTTCTGCGTGGTCACGCCAAGCGCGACCACTTCCGACGGCAGGCGCGACAGCGCCTGGGCCACACGGTTCTGTACGTCGACCTGGGCCTGGCTGGGATCGGTGCCCGGCTCGAACGTGACCGTCAACTGCAGGACGCCGTCGGAACCGGCCACCGATTTCATGTACATCATGTGATCCGCGCCGTTGATCTGCTCCTCCAGCGGCACCGAGACGGTTTCGGCGATCACCTTGGGATTGGCGCCGGGATAGGTCGCGGTCACGACCACGGTGGGCGGCACCACCTCGGGGTACTCGCTGATGGGCAGCAGCGGTATCGCGATCAGGCCGGCGACGAAGATCACGATGGACAGCACCGCCGCGAAGATCGGACGGTCGATAAAGAATCTGGAGATATTCATGAGGCGCTTTCCTCACTTCGCCGCGGTCGAGACCCGTGCGGCGGACGGCGCCGGCGGTGCGCCCATCACCACCTTGCTGGCGTTCACCGGCGCGCCCGGGAAGAAGATCTTCTGCAGGCCGGCGACGATGATCCTGTCGTTCGGCGCGAGCCCGGACTGCACGATGCGCAGCCCGTCGGCCATGCCGCCGAGCGTGACGTCCTTGCGCAGGGCGTCGTGCTTCGGTCCGACCACATAGACGTACTTGCGGTCCTGGTCGGTCATGATCGCCTTGTCGTCGATCAGCATCGCGCTGAACTCGGCGCTGCCCTCGAGCTGCACGCGGGCATACAGACCGGGCGTAAACGCGCGGTCGGGATTCGGCACCACCGCGCGCAGGTTGATCGTGCCGGTGGCCGAGTCGACCTGGTTGTTGACGAAGTTGACCGTGCCGGAATAGGGAAAGCCCGTGTCGTTGGCGAGGCCGACGCGCACCGGATTGGCCAAGTCCGGCCGCTGGCCTTTGCGCGCGAGCGCCGCGTAGCGCAGATAGGTTTGTTCGTCCAGCTGGAAGTAGACATAGACCGGGTCCTGTGACACGACGCTGGTCAGCACGCTCTGATCGGCCTGGACCAGATTGCCGACCGTCAGCATGGCGCGGCTGACGCGCCCGGCGATCGGCGAGCGCACCTCGGTAAAGCCGAGATTGAGCTTCGCGGTGGCCAGCGCCGCCTCGGCCGCGCGCACGTCGGCGTCGGCCTGGGCCAGACCGGCGTGGCGCGTGTCGAATTCCTCGCGCGAGATCGCGTTGGCCGCGATCAGCGTCCGCGCGCGCTGGTCCTGCGCGCTTGCCAGTTGCGCCGCCGCGCGCGCGCGTTCGAGCTGCGCCGCCGCGCTGTCGTAGGCGGCCTTGTACGGGCGCCGATCGATCACGAAAAGCAGATCGCCGGATTTGACCTCGTCGCCTTCCTTGAGCGCGATGCGCTCGAGGTAGCCGCTGACCCGCGCGCGCACCTCGACCGCGTCGGTGGCGGCGATGCGGCCGGTGAATTCGTCCCACTGGCGCACGGTCCTGATCACGACCTGAGCCGCGCTGACCTCGACTGGCGGTGGCGCCCCCGTCTGCGCGCTGCCCTTGCTGCAAGCGGAGAGCATGGCGGCCATCGCGGTGGCGGCAAAAAAGGAAAATCCCGCGCGCAACAGCGCGCAATAACGCTGGGAGTCAGGCACGAACATCTCCTCGACTTGAAATCGGAGCAAAGTCCGACGCGCTTGGATCCACCAAGTGGGCCGCCTTTTACGCGGCGCGCGATCGGACTCGTATCGAAAGGGGAATCACGAAGCAATCTTGCGGTCAACGCCGGCGCATCGGTTACATCGATCCCGCGAGAGTTGTGCCTGATCCTGCATGCGCAAGCCAAGGGGGCGATCTGCAGCTAACCCGATGGAGTGCGAAGTTCTCGTCCGGCTTGCGGGTCCGAACGATGGGTTCCCGGCACCGATGGCTGGTTTCGGAACTGAAACAACTTCCGTGCTTTTGTCTCGACCTCGTGTGCCAAGGGAAGGGCAAACCGCATTCAAATCATTCGGTTACCCGTGCATGGCATGGACGATGCTTGCTCGCGCAGATGGAGCCGGAACTCGACGCGACCCGACCAGCCTGGCATCGGCAAAGCGCGCGTCGCCGGCAGGGCTTCGCTCAACGCAGGCTCCATTAGCGCTGCACACGACTCCGTGGCTCATTCCGGAGCGGTGCGACTGCAGCATCCAACGACGAAGGCATACGAGGGCTAATCGGCTTCCCGGAGAAGAACATGCTCACGAAACTGAAATCGGAAATCCTGATACCGCTTCTCGGCATTCTGCTCGTCATGGTTCCTGGCTTGCCCCAGGCAGGAACGGTATCGCCTGCGCGACTCGTCACCCAGGTCGTCGACGAGCGCCAGACCGTGGAATTGCCCGGCAATCTCCGTCAGGAGGCAACGGCCGGCAACGATCGCGGCCGGGTCGACGACAACCTGGTTCTGGAACACATGCAGTTGCTGCTCAACCGCCCGGCGGAAACCGAAGCCGCGCTCGATCGGTTCCTCGACCAGCTCTACGACCCGACGTCACCCAACTCCCACCGCTGGCTCACCCCGGAACAGTTCGGGGCCGCGTTCGGTCCCGCCAGGGAAGATGTGGCCGTGGTCACGGATTGGCTGGGCCGGCATGGCTTTACCGTCAACAACGTGCAGAAGAACGCGATGGTGATCGATTTCTCGGGAACGGCCGAGCAGGTTCGCAGCGCGTTTCAGACCGAGATCCACAAGCTCGATATCAACGGCATTGCCCACCTCGCGAACATGAGCAACCCGCGCGTTCCACTGGCGCTCGCCGGTATCGTGCGCGGCGTCGTGTCCTTGCATGACTTCACCCCCCACGCGAACTTCAAGCCAAGGCGGGCTTATACGTTCACATCGATGCTGTCGACATACAACGCAGTCGTCCCGGCCGATCTTGCGACCATCTACAACCTGCAGCCGCTGTTCTCGGCCGGAATAACCGGCAAGGGGCAGACGATCGCCGTCATCGAAGATACGAACGTGTACAGCGTTGCGGACTGGACCGCATTCCGCTCGACCTTCGGCTTGTCCAGCTATGCAACAGGCTCGTTGTCGCAGGTCCATCCCGGCAATTGCGGCGACCCCGGTGTCGTCGCCGGCAACGAGATGGAAGCCGAGCTCGATGCCGAATGGGCTAGCGCGGCCGCCCCGGGCGCAGCCATCGTGGTCGCGTCGTGCAAGGACACCAGCACCACGTTCGGCGGGCTGATCGCACTTCAGAACCTGCTCAACAGCGGGAGTGCGCCGGCCATCGTCAGCATCAGCTACAGCGAATGCGAGGCGGAGAATGGCGCGGCCGCCAACGCGGCCTACAACGCCGCATATCAGCAGGCCGCCAGCCAGGGCGTTTCCGTGTTCGTGGCGGCCGGCGACGAGGGGGCAGCCGGCTGCGATCCGAATGCAGCGAGCGCCACGCACGGCATCGGCGTCAACGGCCTTGCGTCGACACCCTACAACGTGGCGGTCGGCGGCACCGACTTCGGCGACACGTACGCCGGGACGAACTCGACCTACTGGAGTTCGAGCAACAGCTCGACCTACGGCTCGGCGCTGTCGTACGTCAACGAAATCCCGTGGAACGATTCCTGCGCGAGCACGCTGCTCGCCGCAGCAAACGGTTACAAGACGACGTACGGGCGTGGCGGCTTTTGCAACAGCCTGTACGGCGTGCTGTTTTATCAGACCACGGCAAGCGGCAGCGGAGGACCAAGCGGCTGCGCCACGGGTGTCCCGCGCCTGCAAGGCATCGTCGGCGGCACATGCAAGGGCTACGCGAAGCCATCCTGGCAGACGTCGCTCGTCGGCAATCCGTCCGACCTCGTGCGCGATCTTCCGGATGTTTCGCTATTCGCCGCCAACGGCACATGGGGGCACTTCTACGTGTTCTGCGACTCCGACACCGCTGACGGCGGCGTCGCCTGCACCGGCGCGCCGAGCGGCTGGGCGGGGGCGGGCGGGACGTCGTTTGCGTCGCCGATCTGGGCTGGATTTCAGGCGCTCGTCAACGAGAAGAAGAACGCCAGCCAAGGGAACCCGAATCCGGTGCTCTACCGGCTCGCGAAAACCGAATATGGGGCTGGCGGCAGCAGCAGCTGCAATTCGAGCAACGGAAGGAATGTCGGCAGCAGCTGCATTTTCTATAACGTCACGCAGGGCGACATGGACGTGAACTGTACGGGATCGACGAACTGCTATCGCGCGGGCGCCGTCGCCGGCGTGCTCTCGACGGCGAGCAACAGCTACCGGAAAGCCTTTGGCGCCGGTGTCGGCTGGAACTTCGCGACCGGCATCGGCACCGTCAATGTGACGAACCTGGTGAACAATTGGTGAAATGCGGGTCGTTCGACTGCTGCGGAATTCGGTCGCGGATCCCGCGATGCTCGCGCTGGTCAATCCGAAGCGTACGAACCGTTGCTCCAGCGCGGATTGACAAACCGAGAGCGCTTCATTGAGCGGCAGTATTGAACAGGCTGGGGTGTTGGATGCGATCTGGATTGTCGGTGCCGGCTCACGTGTGTTACAAGGTAGCCGCGCGTCCGGCGCAGGCCGGAGACGTCATCTACAACCAGGCTTTCGTGGAGCTTTCAGAACATGGCAACAGGTACCGTCAAGTGGTTTAACGATACGAAGGGTTTTGGGTTCATCACGCCGGACGACGGCGGCGATGACCTGTTCGCGCACTTCTCCGAAGTTCAGGGAAGCGGCTTCAAATCCCTTCAAGAGGGCCAGAAGGTCAGTTTTGACGTCAAGCAGGGGCCCAAGGGAAAACAGGCAGCGAACATCAAGCCGGTGTAAGGTTTCCACGCCGCGAACGCGGCCCGTCAGCGCAGCGATCAGCCCGATGCATGATCGCTGCAGGTCTGGAGCAGGGCGTCGAAAGAGGCGCGCCTCCGCCCTGGCTCAACGCTCGAGAAAGGGCCGCAGCTTGTCCGCGCGACTGGGATGCATCAGCTTGCGCATCGCCTTGCTCTCGATCTGACGGATCCGCTCGCGGGTCACGTCGAACTGCTTGCCGACCTCTTCCAGCGTGTGATCGGAGGTCGTGTCGAGCCCGAATCGCATCCGCAGGACCTTGGCCTCGCGTGGCGACAACGCGTCGAGTGCTTCATCGATCGCGGCGCGCATGTTCGCGTGAATCGCGGCGTCAGCCGGTGAACTCGCCGAGGCATCTTCAATCATGTCGCCGAGCGTCGCGTCGGCATCGTCGCCTACCGGCGTTTCGAGCGACACGGGTTGCTTGGCGATCTTGAGGATGCTGCGCACTTTCTCCTCGGTCATCTCCATACGTTTCGCGAGAACCGCGGGATGCGCTTCCTGCCCGGTCTGTTGCAGGATTTCGCGCGAAATCCGGTTCAGCTTGTTGATCGTCTCGATCATGTGGACCGGCACACGAATGGTCCGCGCCTGATCGGCGAGCGCACGCGTGACAGCCTGCCGGACCCACCAGGTCGCGTACGTCGAGAACTTCCAGCCGCGCCGGTATTCGAACTTGTCGACCGCCTTCATCAGGCCGATATTGCCTTCCTGGATCAGATCCAGGAACTGCATGCCCCGGTTCACGTATTTCTTCGCGATCGAGATGACAAGGCGAAGATTCGCTTCGATCATCTCGCGCTTGGCTTGCCGCATCTTCAACTCCGCGGCACTCATCTGACGGTTGATCTGCTTGAGCTGCTGGAGCGGCAGCGAGACCCGCGACTCGATGTCGACGAGCTTCTGCTGCCCGGCCTGGATGGCAGGCAGATGTCGCTCGAGCGCCGCGCCAAACTGCCGCGAAGCCGCCGCCGTGCGGCTGGTCCATTCAAGGTCGGTCTCGTGGCCCGGGAACGACTCGACAAACGCGTCGCGCGGCATGCCGCAACGGTCGACAGCGATCTCCAGGATGCTGCGCTCGATCGCCCGAACCTCGGTCACCTGTTCATGCACGCTGGCACACAGGCGGTCGATCGTCTTGGCGGTGAAGCGGATCGGCGCGAGCTCGCGCTGGATGTCCGCGCGCATTTGCGCAACGGCTGCGGAACGCGCTTTGCCAGTAACGGGCGCATCCGGCAATTGCTCGAACAGTGCGCGCACGCGCGCGAAAATCGCAAGACTGTCGTTCGTGAGTGCTTCGAGGCGGGCTGCGTTCGCTTTCTCCGAATCGCCGGCGTCCGCGTCAACGTCGTCACCGTCCGCGTCATCGTCGGCGGCGTCTGCTTCCACCTCGACTTCGTCGGATTGCGGCGTCGCTTCGCTTTCGTCCGTATCGTCGCTGATGCCATCGACCAGTTCGTCGATACGCAGTTCGCCGGCAGCGATGCGGTCCGCATCGGCAAGAATCGTCGACACGACCGACGGGCACGCGGCGATCGCCTGAATCATGTCCTGCAGGCCGCTTTCGATACGCTTTGCGATCTCGATTTCGCCGGCGCGGGTCAGCAGTTCGCTGGCACCCATTTCACGCATGTACATCCGGACCGGGTCGGTCGTGCGGCCGAACTCGGAATCGACGGTCGACAGTGCCGCTTCCGCTTCCTCGTCCGCCTGATCGTCGGATGCGACCGCAGCCGTGGCGTCGTTCAACAGGAGCGTCTCCGCGTCCGGCGCCTGCTCGTAGACGGCCACCCCCATATCGCTGAACGTGCTGACGATCGTTTCCATCGCAGCGGTTTGCGCAAAATTGTCGGGCAGGTGATCGTTGATGTCGGCGTGGGTGAGGTAGCCGCGCTCACGGCCAAGCGCGATCAGCGCGCGCATCTGGCGTTGGCGTTCCTCGTCCTGGCGCGCCAGCGACGCGACGTCCAGTGGTGTTGCGGTGCCCTGGGGCTTGCCCTTTGGGGCGCTGCGGGTGGTCTTTGACGTGACCGTGGTCACGCTGGATGTTGCGTCGTCGCGAACTGGATTTGCCAATACATTCTCCTCGACAGGTTGGCCGACGATCGTGGCGGACGCGACGGGCTGGTCAAACCTGTCGGGGTGCGAACGGAATCGTGGGACGGCGCACGGACAGTCGAGGCCGGAATGCCTCTCACGGGTTCTGGTGCGCGCAGAATGGGGAACCGGAAATTATACCGGACGCCGTTGTGCGACGCAACATCAATATTGATATGCTAGAGCGGCCCTGTCATGCCGGAAGGCTGGCATGTGCGTGAACGGCGTGGCGACTTGTCATGCCGGCAGCGCCTGAAAGGCGGGATAGTCGGTGTAGCCCTCCGCTGTCGGGCCATAGACCGTCGGCCAGGCGACTTCCGCAAGCGGCGCATCGATGGCGAAGCGCGCCGGCAGATCCGGGTTGGCGATGAAAGGGCGACCGAATGCGACCATGTCGACCAGCCCCGCGTCGATCAGCCGATTGCCGCGCGCACGATCGATATCGACGTTGGCGATGATGTTGCCGCGATAGGTGTCCCGGAAATGGCGGAACATGCCATCGCCGGCCAGCGCAGCCAGAGGTGTCGCCGACAGGTCGGCCATTGCGCCCATCAGCAGCAGATGGGAAAGGTCGAAATCGTTGAGCCGGCCGATCACGTATTCGGACGTGGCAAGGGTTTCATCGGTCGACGCGAACGCCCCTGTTTCGGATGTCGCCGGCCCCGTCTTGATTCCCGTTCGGTGTGCGCCGACGGCGTCGGCCACCGTCTCGAGGACCTCGAACAGGAAGCGTGCGCGGTTCTCCGTCGAACCGCCGTATTCGTCCGTGCGCAGATTGGTGCGGACGTTGAGGAACTGGTTGAACAGGTAGTGGTACCCGCCCTGGATCTGCACGCCGTCGAAGCCGGCCGCGATCGCGTTGCGTGCTGCCCGGCCGAAATCGGCGACGGTGCGACGGATTTCGTCTTTTTCCATCGGACGCGGAACGACAGTGTCCTTGCGGCCGGATGCGGTGACGCTCTGCTGCTGCGGGTTGACCGCGGAAGCGGACAGCGGCGCCTTTCCGGCGTGGAAATCCGGATGCCCGAGTGAACCGGTATGCCAGAGTTGCGCGACGATCCGGCCGCCCGCACGGTGCACGGCATCCGTCACCACGCTCCAGCCGCGCACCTGCGCGTCGCTCCACAATCCGGGCACGTCTGCCCAGCCGACCGCATCGGGGCTCACGAAAACCCCCTCACTGACAATCAGTCCCGCCGACGCGCGTTGTGCATAGTAGTCGGCATGCAGGCGGGTCGGGGCCTGCTCCGGATTGGCCGCGCGCATGCGCGTAAGCGGCGCCATGACGACGCGGTTGGGTAACGAGAGGTTGCCCAGGCGAATCGGCTCGAGCAAGGGCTGGTTGCTTGGGTTGTTCATGAACTTTTCCTGCGAAGTTTGAAGGATGTACTGCGGGCGGCTTGGACAAGCGCGCGCCGTCGAAAGTGGCGCCGGCCGCCCTGTACGCGCCGGATCTCCCGGCACGCGTTGCCGTGTCGGCACGACCGTCGGGGCCGACGCACAGCGAGTGCTATTCAGTGTGGAAATCGATGCTGCGAAAGTCGATCGACACCAGCAAGGGCTCGTCGACCTTTTGTCCCGCATCGTCGTAGGCAAAGACCCGCCGCGACATCGGGACCATGACACCGCGTACGTTGCGGTAGTCGGACGCATAGTTGGCGCCTCGCGCGCCACCCATCACGTCCACCGTATAGTCGTGACGGCGCAGCAGCCCGTCTTCACCGAAGTAGGAAACCTGCTCGCGCGCGTGGCTGGCGATCGAATCCGGGAACGTGACCTTCAGACGTCGCCACACTTCGCCGTTCTCCTTCCATTCGGGCAGCTCTTCCGTATGGAAACCGGGGAGCGTGTAGAGAAACGGAATGGTCAGGTATGTCCAGAGTGCGTAGCCGGTAAAGTACAGCGCATGCAGGCGGTCCCATCGGGTTTCCTGGGTATGGCCTCGATACGCCGTTCTCGGCGCGCTCCGCTCCTCGGTGGCACGGGCGTCTGCCGGGTCGATACGCACGGCATCCGGCGTGAACGTGCCTTGCCAGCCACCCGCCTGCGACGTGATCGCGACGTGCTGGCGCCGCAGGTCGGCGGCCAGTTCGATACCCTGGAACATGTCGGGTTGGCCTTTCAGGTGCCAGACGGCTCCGCCGATATCGAGTGCTGCCGACAGGTGGCGGAGCTTCGCCCAGTTGTCGATTCCGCCATGCGCCTGCACGGCCTGCTCAAGTAGTGTGCTCATTGCGTCGTCCTCGTGTGGAGCGGCGTTTCGCAAGCGTTACCGCTCGTCGGCGAACTTGTCGCCGAACATCGGATAGCCGCCGGCGGATTCGCTGCGCGGCGCTTCGTTTTGCAGCACGTCCCAATGCTCGACGAGCTTCCCGTCCTCGATTCGCAAGATGTCCGCGGCGATCAGCGCGGTGGGTGTTGCGGAGTTGGTGTATCGGCTGTGCACCCAGACGAAGTCGCCGTTGGCAGCAACCATGTCGTATTCGAAACGCATGTCGGGTAGCGAACGCACGAGGCCGAACAGCCCGTCGCGTCCGGCCGGAACGTGCTGGCTGTGCTGGACGTAGGCGTCCGACCAGAACCGGGCCGCTTTCTCGTAATCCTTCTTGTTGAACAGTGTGTCAAGCGCGTCGAGTACGAGCGCGATGTTCTTCTCTTCAAGTGCTGTAGCCATGATGTGAACTCCAACGGTTGATGGTGTTGCGTTACCCGTTCGCGATCTCGTCGAGCAGCGCGTTGCGGCGCCCCGCGACGATGAGCTTGTTGCCACGCTGGTGAAAGGCTTCTGCCAGCGCGCGGCCGATGCCCGACGTGCCGCCGGTGATGAACACGGTGTTTCCGCCGAGTTTCATGATGAGCTTTCCTTACTTGTCAGGATGTGAGTCAGAGCACTTCGAACACGCTGTAAACCGGCCCGCCGCGAAAGCGATGGCCGGTGCCGACGGCGACGATGCGATTGAGCCAGTCGTAGCGGCCGGCGGGTGCCTCGAACGTCGGTGCGATGCGGAAGTAGTAGTGCGCGGGGTCGACGTCCTCGCCGCTTTCGAGGCGGCGGATGACGTCGGGCGGCCCATGGCGCACGCCGCCATATCGCATGGTGATGGCCGCACCGTCGTCGGTAGTCAGCACGAGCCGCACGTCCAGCGTGACGCTGCCGTCGCTTCTGACGACCTGCCAGTCGCTGCTTCCGTCGATCACGTGGCCGGAAAGCCTTTCACCTTCAAAGCGTCCGGAAGGCACAATACCGATCCTGCGGAACGGGCCCGGCGTCGCACCGACGACGACGAGCGGCTTCACGTCGAGTGCCATGACGAAGAGCGGGCGCGTGCGCACCGTTTGCAGGACGTCCGGCAGCGCATCGAATGCGGGAAGCGGGTTCATGTTGATCGGCTCCTGGATTTGTCTCGTGTTCGGGGTCATCGGCTGCCCGAAAGGTGTCGCTGGAGAAAACCGCCGGCCGCGAGCAGCGTGGGCGCGTGCGTTGCGATGCCGGCGCGCGTCGTGTTCGAGTAGCGGGCGCATTCCGTGGGGACGCCCGCGGCGATCAGCGACGCGGCGTAATGTTCGGCTTCGACATGCAGCGGGTCATGCTCGACGCTGGCAATGAACGTCGCCGGCAGATGGGCAAGGCGGCGCGATTCGAGCGGCGCGGCGTACGGATGGACGCGTTGCGCGAGCTTCGGCAGATAGGCGCGGTAGCTGGCCGCCAGCGTGTCGATCCCGGGTGCCGCATGAGTCGTGTCGCGACCGATGCGGGTCATGCTGGGGTCGAGCAGCGGCGCGAGCAGCACCTGGGCACGGATGCCTGGGTCGCCGCGGTCGCGCGCGATGGCGGCGACGCAGGTAGCGATATTCCCGCCGGCATCGTGGCCGGCAACGGCCACCTGCCGCTTGTCCGCGCACACGCCGCCGGCTTCCGACCGGACCCACTGCAACGCGCGATGCGCGTCTTCGACGGCATTCGGAAAGGGAAACACCGGGGCGAGCGAGTAGCCGACGGACAGCACCCACGCGCGTACGTGCAGCGCGAGCGCTTCGCACACCGCATTCGTGTCGTCGAGCGAGCCGGCGGTGAACAGGCCGCCGTGGAAATAGAGGATGATCGAGAGCCGGTGCTTCTGTGCCGACGGTCTGAAGCTGCGCATCGCAATCGGCTGGCTGTAGCCGTTGATGCGAACTTCCTCGATCAGCAAACTCGAATGGGAAACGGTAGACATGCCATTCAACGCGCAGCGTTCTCGCTTGCAGGAACAATGCACGAATTCTGGTCGTTACCGCCGGGCCGATAAATCCTGGGCTCGCCCCAACAGTGTTCTCTGAAAGAGAACAATGCTGCATCCTTACCCGGCAACGCTCGCTTACGCGATCGGCTCCTCTTCGTCGCCGGCAAGGTCGAGCGCGTCGCCGTCCTGGACTTCGATGCTCGTCGGGCGGCACCGCGCGTCCGTCTCAGGGGTGCTGGACATCAACGGGTTGTTGCGAAACAGTTCGGCGATCCAGTCGACGAACGCGCGGACGGTCGCGGAGAGGTGGCGATTGTGCGGATAGACGGCGGAAATGGGCAGCGGCGGCGGCTTCCATTGCGAAAGAACCTCGACCAGCTCGCCCGATTCGAGGTATGGCAGCGCCATGAAGCGGGCGCCCTGGACGATGCCGAGACCATTCAGCGCGCCGCGCAAATAGGCCTCCGCGTCGTTTACCGCGATGGAGCCGCGCATCTTCACGTCGACCATCTTGCCGTCGATCTCGAACGTGAGCGGCATGATCCGGCCCGTGCGCCCAAAGTAGTAGTTCACCGTGCGGTGATTCGCGAGCTCGTCCAGCGTGAGCGGGGCGCCCGACTGACGGAGATACCCGGGGCTCGCGACGGTGACGGCCTGATAGATGCCGACGCGTCGTGCGACGAGCGACGAATCCTGCAACGTGCCGATGCGCACCACGCAGTCGATGCCTTCCTGCACGAGATCCAGCGGCTTGTCGCCGAGGCCGAGCATCAGGTCGATTTCCGGAAAGCGCGCGTGAAAGTCGCTCAGCGCCGGCATGACGATGAGGCGCCCGAGTGCGCCGGGCATGTCCACCCGCAACTTGCCGCGCGGCGATCGCTCTTTGCCGAGGAACGAGCTCTCGATGTCGTCGATGTCGGCGAGGACGCGCACACATCGCTCGTAATAGGCGGCGCCGTCCGCCGTGAGGTTCAGGCTGCGCGTGGTGCGCTGCAGCAGACGTGTTTTCAGGTGCGCTTCGAGGCTCTGGACGATCACGGTCACGCGTCCCCGTGTCAGGTTCAACGTGTCGGCCGTGCGCGTGAAGCTCTTCGTTTCCACGACGCGGGCGAATACTCTCATCGCCAGCACGATATCCATTGGCCACACCTCATCAGAACCACGCGTTGAAAATGCAGACGGCCCCCGACGCGCGCCACGCGCGTGGGAGGCCGGAAACATGGCGGGGCCGCAGAGGCGCCGACCGGTGTTGCGGCGCACCGTTTCGGCGCGGTCGCGAGACCGTCACGCCCAGCGCGCAGTCTAAACCGCGGCGGCAAATGCCGCCATACGCGGGCGGGACAGGCGGTTAGCCGGTTGCGGAGCCGGCGGCGGCATGCAGTCTCATGCCGCGACGGGCTCCTCGTCGTATGCCGGGTAGTCTGTGTAGCCGGCGTCGGTGCCGCCGAAGAACGTCGATCGATCGTACGCGTTCAGCGGCAAATTGCGACGCAGACGTTCGGGCAGGTCCGTGTTGGCGATGAAGTGCCGGCCGAACGCGACCAGGTCGGCGTCGCCGGACTGCAGGATCGCTTCGGCGCCGTCGCCGTTGAAACCGCCCGCTGCGATGATGGGGCCGTGGAAGTGCGCGCGGAGCATTTTTGCGGCGACCGGGTGCTGGGCGCGCGTCTCGTTCTCCGCGGCGCCGGCGATGCGCGGCTCGATCAGATGCAGGTAAGCGATGCCGAGCTTGTCCAGCTCCGAAGCCACGTAGGTGAACAACGCTTCCGGGTCGCTATCGGACATGTCGCCAAACGAGCCGCTCGGGCCCAGGCGGACCGCGACCCTGTCCGCGCCCCACACCGAGATCACTTCGCGTGCGGCGTCGAGCAGCAGGCGGGCGCGGTTGGCAAACGAGCCGCCGTATGCGTCGGTGCGCTTGTTGCTGCCGTCCTGCAGGAACTGGTCGAACAGGTAGCCGTTCGCGGCGTGGAGCTCCACACCATCGAAGCCCGCCTTCGCGCCGCGTTCGGATGCTGCGCGAAAGCGCTCCACGATGCCGGGGATTTCCGCCGTTTCCAGTGCGCGGTTCGGCGTGTTGGGCACCCATCCCGCGTCCGTGTGGGCGACGCCGCCATGGGGCACTTCGGACGGCCCCACGGGGCGACCGCCATCGGGCTGCAATTCGGCGTTCGACTGACGGCCCGCATGGTAGAGCTGCAGGAAGATTCGGCCGCCCTTGGCGTGCACGGCGTCGGTCACGGCCTTCCAGCCCGCGATCTGGCTATCGTCGTAGAGGCCGGGGGCGCCAAGATAGCCGTTGCCGTTCGGCGCGACGATGGTGGCTTCGCCGATCAGCAGGGCACCGGGCGAGGTGCGCTGCGCGTAGTACTCGGCCATGAGCCGGCCGGGGCGCGCGCCGCTTTCGGCACGCATGCGGGTGAGGGGGGCCAGCACGACGCGGTGCTCAAATTCATAGGGGCCGACCGCGATTCTTGAAAAGAGCCTGGACATTTTCATTCTCCACGACAGGGAATTCGGAAAGGAACCGGATGAAGACCGTTGGACCACGCCGGCAACCGGGCCTGCTGGGCGCCAATGTAGAGGCCGGCGCGCGCAAGAAAAACGGCCCGGCGGTTGACTCACTTCGGACACGGCTGTCCGCAATCGCCGATTCCTGGATCACGAATCTCGCCGGCCATTGTTCTGGTGCGGAGAATTGTCATGTCCTTGCTCGGGGATTTATCCGCCAGACGGTCATTCCGATAATTCAAGCCAACCTGACGGGCGTGTTGCGGATCGAACCTCGCCGCGCGTGATCCTTCCCCCGGGTCGGATGAAGAGTGGAAGCCGGACGCAGGTATGTCCCGCGCCGGAACAGCACGAGCATGTCGGCCGTATCGCGGTTTCGGCATGAGATCGGCGTCGACACGCATTTCCGAAAGAGCAGAGGCAAGCATGGAATTCAATTTCGAACAGGTCGATGCGAAGCAGCGCTACAAGCTCCTTGGCGCGTCGGTGACGCCGCGGCCGATCGCATGGGTATCGACGCTCGGCGAACGCGGCGAACTGAATGCCGCGCCGTTTTCGTTCTTCAATGCGTTTGGTGAAGATCCGCCGATTCTCGGTTTCAGCATCCTGCACCGCTCGGGCACGGACCTGAAGGACACCGGAGCGAATGTCCGACGCGAGCAGGAGTTCGTCGTGAATCTCGTGGGCGAATCGAACCTCGAGATGATGAACGTCACGGCCATCGATTTTCCGCCGGATCGCAGTGAATTCGTCGAAGCGGGGCTGGTACCGGCGCCGTCGAGCAAGATCCGGACGCCACGCATCGCGCAGAGCCCGGTTTCATTCGAGTGCCGGCTGTTCGATATCGTGCCGCTCGGGCCGTCGCGTTCGCTCGTGCTCGGCCGCGTCGTCGCGATGCACGTCGTGGACGAGGCCGTGATGGACTTCGAGCAGGGCTACATCGATACGCGCAAGCTGCGCCTGATCGGTCGAGGCGAAGCCAACACCTATGTGCGTACCGCCGATGTCGTTCATCTGCCGGCGATTCCGCTGCAGAACTGGATCTCGCAATCGGCCGAGGCCCGGACCAGACAAGACCAGGATCCTGGCACGCGTGCGGAGATGGGCGCTCGTTCGGCAGCCGCATGACCGCGCTTTCTGGAGGTGCCGCGTGACGATCCGGATGGACGCCGCTTCGAAGGGCTCGATGCCACATGACTTGCCCGCTCCGAACGGCCGGTCGGGCGGCGCGATGGACCGCATGAGCGGCATCGCGATCTTCACGCGCGCGGCGGAAACGCTGAGCTTTTCGGAGGCGGGACGACAGCTCGGGATTTCTGCGTCGGCGGTCGGCAAGGCGGTCGCGAGGCTGGAGGCGCGCCTCGGTCTTCGGCTGTTTCATCGAAGCACCCGTAGCGTGCGCCTCACGCCCGAAGGCGAACTCTTTCTGGCGCGCTGCCAGCGCATCCTTGGCGAGATCGTCGAGGCGGAATCCGAACTGGCCGTTTCGCGCGCGACGCCCACGGGCCGCCTGCGCGTGAGCGTTCCGCGGGTCGGCATGCTGTTGATGCCGGCGCTCGCGGCATTCATTCGCACGTATCCGGACGTGCAGCTTGACATCGACTTCAGCGACCGCATCGTGGATGTGATCGAGGACGGCTTCGACGTGGTCCTGCGAACCGGCGAGGTCGTCGATTCGCAACTGACCATGCGCACGCTCGGCCATTTTTCGCATGTGGTCGTGGCCTCGCCGGCGTACCTCGCGGAGCATGGGGTGCCGGCCGCGCCTGAAGACCTCGCCGCGCATGCGTGCCTGCAGCATCGCTTCTCGCGCACCGGACGCCTGCGGCAATGGTCGTTCGTGCGCGATGGCGCATCGTTCGAGGTCGAGCTTCCTGCCACGGCGATCGCGAGCGCGGTCGAGCCGCTCATCGCGCTGGCCGAGCAGGGGCTGGGCTTTGCGAGCGTGCCGGACTTTTCGGTGCGCGCACAGCTGGCCAACGGGTCGCTCGTCGCCGTGCTGCGAAACTTCACGGCCGACCGCCATCCGTTTCGCGCGCTTTGGCCCTCGGGGCGCATGATGCCGCCAAAGGTGCGGGTGTTCGTCGATTTCCTGAACCAGCGGCTTTTTCCGGACACCGGCGACCACGCGAACCCGTTGCACCACACGGACAGCGGGGCGAGCAGCTTGCTGTAACGCGCCAGCAACCTCCATAACGAGGGACTCCTTCGGAGCGAGCGTCGGCAGCGCGCAGCGACGGAGGTGAGATGTCGGTGCGAGCATGGGCTGATCATTCGAAACGTCCGTCGCCCGCGCGCGATCACATGTTCGGGTAATTCGGCCCGCCGCCTTCCGGCGTGACCCACACGATGTTCTGCGTCGGGTCCTTGATGTCGCAGGTCTTGCAGTGCACGCAGTTCTGCGCGTTGATCTGCAAGCGATCTTCGTTGCCATCGTTCTTGACGAACTCGTAGACGCCGGCCGGACAGAAGCGCGCTTCCGGGCCCGCGTACGTGCGCAGGTTCACGTTCACCGGCACGCTCGCATCCTTCAGCGTCAGGTGCGCCGGCTGGTGCTCTTCGTGGTTCGTGTTCGAGATGAACACCGACGATAGCCGGTCGAACGTCAGCTTGCCATCCGGCTTCGGATACTCGATCGGCTGGCATTGCGACGCGGGCTTCAGCATCTCGTGGTCCGCATGCTTGTGATGCAGCGTCCACGGCACGTTGCCGCCCATCAGCTTCTGTTCGATGCCGACCATCAGCGTGCCGAGGTACAGGCCCTTCGCCATCCATTGCTTGAAGTTGCGCGCGCGGTGCAGCTCGTTGTACAGCCACGATTGCTTGAACGCATCCGGATACGCGTTGAGTTCGTCGCTTTGACGCCCGGCCTGCACCGCGTCGAATGCCGCTTCCGCCGCCAGCATCCCGGTCTTGATCGCCGCGTGGCTGCCCTTGATCCGCGACGCGTTCAGGAAGCCCGCGTCGTCACCGATCAGCGCGCCGCCCGGGAACACCGTCTTCGGCAGCGACATCAGCCCGCCCGCGGTGATCGCGCGCGCGCCGTACGACACGCGCTTGCCCCCTTCGAGGAACGCGCGGATCGACGGATGCGTCTTGTAGCGCTGGAATTCCTCGAACGGCGACAGGTACGGGTTCGTGTAGCCGAGGCCGACCACGAAGCCGACGACGACCTGGTTGTTGTCCATGTGGTACAGGAACGAGCCGCCGTAGGTATCGGGCTTCAGCGGCCAGCCGGCCGTGTGGATCACGAGGCCCGGCTTGTGCTTCGCGGGGTCGATTTCCCACAGCTCCTTGATGCCGATCCCGTACGCCTGCGGATCGGCGTTCGCGTCCAGCTTGTACTTCGCGATCAGCTGGCGGCCGAGGTGGCCGCGGCAGCCTTCCGCGAACAGCGTGTACTTCGCGTGCAGCTCCATGCCGAGCTGGAAGTTCTCGGTCGGCTCGCCGTCCTTGCCGACGCCCATGTTGCCGGTCGCGACGCCCTTCACCGAGCCGTCGTCGTTGTACAGGATCTCCGCGGCCGGAAAGCCCGGGAAGATCTCGACGCCCAGCGCTTCCGCCTGTGCCCCAAGCCAGCGCGTGACGTTGCCGAGCGAAATCACGTAGTTGCCGTGATTCTTGAAGTTGTCCGGCAGCGCCCAGTTCGGCGTCTGCTTCGCGCTGTTCTCGGACAGGAACAGGAAGCGGTCTTCCGTGACCTCGACGGTCAGCGGCGCGCCTTGCTCCTTCCAGTCGGGGAACAGTTCGGTGATCGCACGCGGATCCATCACCGCGCCGGACAGGATGTGCGCGCCGATCTCGGAACCCTTCTCGAGCATGCACACGCCGATCTCGGCGCCTTTCCCGGCGGCGAGCTGCTTGAGCCGGATCGCCGCCGACAGCCCGGCGGGGCCGCCGCCGACGATCACGACGTCGTATTCCATCGATTCGCGCGGGCCGTAGCGTTCGATCAGCGAGGCGTGGGACATGAGCGGGTACCGGGGGTAAGCGAGGGATAAGCGCTAGGAGACAAGCGCTAACGTACGGCCGGCTCGATCGCGATCGAAATCAGCCGCGATTCGGGGGCGGTGGACTTCAGGTCGAGATCCTTGCCGTGTCCATCGAGCCACATGCCATGCATGGGCAGCAGCGCTTGCGTGCCGAGCAGCGCGCTGCCGACGCGCCACTGGCCCGCCGCGCAGATCAGCAGATGCGTCGACGCCGGCGTGACGCGGCACGAATGCGTCGCCACGACGACGGTCGCCCGGCAGGCCGTGCGGCGCGTCATCACGTTGAGCACGTGCGTCGGCCGCGCGATGCCGCTCGTCCATATCTGCAGGTCGCCGGGGAACTGCGCAGGTTCGGTCGGGCGCGCGATCAGGTGTCCGTCCTGCGCGTGCAGTTCGACGCTCGTGTCGTCGACCGGCACGAGCAGGCGGTCGATTCCCGGAAACCGCGAGAAGCGGGCCGACCCGTCAAGCGTCGCGAGACTGGTCCGCCAGTCGATATCGCCATCGGCGCCGGTGCGACTCGCGATCGTCCGCGTGACGCCGCTGCCGTTCGCCCAGGATTCCGGCGCGATCCGGGCGCAGTCGATGAACTGCACGCACGGATAGCGCGACGCCGGTTGGCTGCCCGCTGCGCGCTCGATGGCGGCCGGCGTTCCGCGCCCGTCGCCGCCTGCGATATGCAGAGGTGTCATGCGTGGCCTCCTGCGCCGATGTGACGCTCGAGCGCAGCCATTACGTCGAACAGGTCGCCTACGAAGCCGACGTCCGCGAGCGAGAAGATCGGCGCGTCCGGGTCCTTGTTGACGGCGACGATGAGCTTGGAATCCTTCATCCCCGCGAGGTGCTGCACCGCGCCTGAAATCCCGAACGCGAGATAGACGTCGGGCGCGACGGTCTTGCCGGTCTGCCCGACCTGGATCGCGTTCGGCGCGTAGCCCGCGTCGACGGCCGCGCGCGATGCGCCGAGCGCAGCGCCGAGCCGTGCCGCGAGCGCGCCGAGCCGCGCCATGTTCTCGCCCGATGCGAGACCGCGCCCGCCCGACACGACGATCGGCGCATTCGCGAGATCGATGCCGCTCGACTGCGCGCCGTGCCGTTCCAGCAGCGTCGTCGCGGCGAACGCGGGTTGCGCGGCGAGCGGCACGATCGCGGCCGGTTCCGTGCGGACGCCGGCGGGCGCGAACGACGACGCGCGCACGGTCATGAAGGTCGTGTCGCGCGCGCTGGTCACGGTCGCGACGACGCTGCCCGCATACAGGCCGCGCACGAAGTCGCCGTCGTCGGCGATGCCGGTCACGTCGGCGACGAACGCCGCGCCGGCCAGCGCGGCGGCGCGCGGCAGCGCGTTGCGGCCGAGCGTGCGATGCGCGGCCGCGATCAACGCGTAGCGCGGCGCCAGCCCGGCCAACTGCGCGGCCAGACCCTCGGGCGTGATCACGGCTGCCGCATCTTGCGTGTCCGGGCGGATCACCGCGTCCACGCCGTCGATCAGCGCCGCCTCGGACGCCGCCGCGGGATCGAGCACCAGCACGTCGACCGGCTGGCGTCGTGCGCACGCGGCGCTGACCACGCGCCGGACCGCATCGGCGAGCGTGCCGTCGGCGGTCGTTTCTGCGACAACGAGCGTTCTCATGCGGAGGCTCCAGAGTGGGCGAATACGTTCTGCGCGGACAGCGCCGCGACGAGCGCATCGATGTCCGCGACGCGCTCGCCGGCGCGGCGCGCGGCCGGTTCGGCGAGCCGGACCACGCGCGACGCGGGCGCCAGATCGATCCCGAAGCGGCTGGCCTCGACGACCGCGATCGGCTTCTGTTTCGCCTTCACGATATTCGGCAGCGTCACGCGTCGCGGCTCGGCGAGGCGCAGGTCGGCGCTGACGACGGCCCGCCCGTCCAGCCGCCACGTCGCGGTGCCGCTGTCGTCGCCGCAGGTAACGCGCCAGCCGTCGCCGTCGGGCGCGAGTGCGGTCGCATCGAGCCCCTGCGGCCAGCCGAGCAGGCCGGCCAGCATCGGCGCGACGCCGCCGGTGTCGTCGTCGATCGCCTGCTTGCCGCACAGCACAAGGTCGTACGGCGACGTGCCGAGATACGCGTGCAGCAGGCGCGCGACGCCGAGCGAGTCGAGCGACGCGGTCGCGTCGCCGGTGTCGATCAGGATCGCGTCGTCCGCCCCCATCGCAAGGCCCGTGCGCAGCACGTCCTGACAGACCGGCAGGCCGCAGGTGAGCACGCTCACCAGCGCGGCGTGGCCGGCTTCGCGCAGGCGCAGCGCCATTTCGAGCGCGCATTCGTCGAACGGGTTGATGGACATCTTGAGGCCGGCCGTCTCGATCGCGCCGGCCGAGCCGACGCGCACGCGCACGTTCGGGTCGACGACGCGCTTCACGGGCACCAGGATCTTGATGGGCATGGCAATGTCTCGTCGAAGCGATTGGGATCAGGACACGGCGCCGTGGCCGTACTTGCCGGTGAGCAGCGCGCCGGTCGCGAAGCGTTCGAGCGCATAGGGCGCGAGCGACACGTCGGTCGGCAGGCCGAGCGCATGCTGCGCGAGCAGCTTGCCGATGCCGGGCGACAGCTTGAACCCGTGGCCGGAGAAGCCGAAGCCGACGACGAGCCCGTCGATGCCGGGGACGCCGCCGAGCACCGGGTTCCAGTCGGGGGTGACGTCGTAGACGCCCGTCCACGACGACGCGAGCCCGGCCGTCTCGTACGCCGGAAAACGTTCGGCGACCTGCGCGCCGACTTCGGCGACATAGTCGAGCGAGATGTCGCCCTGTTCGGTTTCCGGCGCGTTCAGTGTCTCGCCGACGACGCCCTCCGACACGAGCATCTGGCTGCCGCCGTAGCTGCGGTAATACAGCATGCCGGGCGAGCCGAGATCCTTGAACGCCGGCATCTGGAACGCGTATTTCGCGTCGCATTCGAGCGCGAGCACGGTGTGCCGTTCGGGCTTGACGGGCAGCGGCACGCCGATCCAGGCCGCGAGCTCGGGCGTCCAGATGTTCTGCGTGCTGATCAGCGTGCCGCACGTGAAGCGGCCTGCGCTCGTGTCGACGCCGGCGATACGGTGGCCGTCGCGCACGACGCCCGTGACGGTCGTGCCTTCGAGGATCTTCACGCCGCGGCGGCGTGCCGATTTCGCGAAGCCCGTCGCGACGAGGTACGCGTCGGCGAAGCCGGCTTCCGGCTCGAAGCCGATCAGCGCGGCATCGTCGAACTGCGCGATCGGCAGGCACGCGCGCGCCTCGTTGCGGTCGAGCAGCCGGACCTCGATGTCCATCGCCCGCTGCGCGTCGAGCGACGCGCGCAGCGGCTCGAGCTTGTTGCCTTCCGGCGCGCAGATCATGTAGCCGCACTTGACGAGCCCGCACGATGCTTCGTCGTCGCCGACGTATTCGGCGAAATTGTTGAACGCCCACCAAGACGCGCGCGCCAGCTCGACGTTCTGGCGGACCGAATAGTGCGTGCGCAGCAGACCGGACGATTGCGACGTCGTGCCGGCGCCGATCATGCCGCGCTCGAGCACGAGCACGGTGCCGGCGCCGAGCGCGGCAAGGTGATGCGCGACCGACGCGCCGATCACGCCGGCGCCGATCACGATGAAGTCGTAGTGGCTCATGGATTCCCTCTGGGTAGGCGGTGAGCCAATTCTAGAAAGCCGCGGCGTCGCCGAATTTTGTATTAGGCAAACTTATGACGCGCGCCCGTAAATGCTCATTCAGCGTGCGCGCCGTCCGATCCGGCGCACCATTCGTCCCGTGTTGCCGGATCGGCCACATCCGACGGGCAACCTTGGAGAAGCGATGAGACGCACCCCACCGCCAATCGATCTGCGCGCGCTGCAGGCGTTCGTCGCCGTGTGCGAATCCGGCTCGATGACTGCCGCCGCCAAGCGCATCGGCGTAAGCCAGAGCGCGATCAGCCAGTCGATCGCCACGCTCGAGCGCGAGCACGGCACGGCGTTGTTCGACCGCGACAGCCGCCCGCCGCGGCCGAATACCGCCGGGCGCGCGCTGCTCGAACTCGCCGGCCCGCTGCTCGAGCATGCGCAGATGGTCAGCACGCGCGTCGGCGATGCGTCCGACGCGGGCCGCGTGCCGGTGCGGCTGGGCTGCGTCGATTCGTTCGCGGCGACGGTCGGGCCGGAACTGATCCGCGCGGTATCGGGCGCGTCGCGGCAGATTTCGATGTGGTCCGGACTCACGCCCGGACTCTCCAGACAATTGCACGACCGGGAACTGGATGTCGCGGTGTGTACGCAGACGGCGCTCACCGACGCACGCATCGTCGAGGTGCCGCTGTTCTCGGAGGCATTCGTCGCCGTCGTCGCGCGCAGCCATCTGGCCGGCCGCGCGACGGTCGACTGGCGCACGCTTGCGGCCGAGCTGCCGTTGATCCGCTACACGGCGCGTTCGGTGATCGGCCAGCAGGTGGAGCGCTTCGCGCGTCACCTCGGCATCGACAGTCCGAGACGCTTCGAATTCGATGCGACGGACCCGCTGCTGAGTCTCGTGGCCGCGCGGCTCGGCTTCGCGATCTCGACGCCGCTGTGTTTGTGGCAGGCACGCCATTACCTCGGCGAGATCGCCGTGATCCCGCTGCCGTCCGCGCGGCTCGGGCGGCGCGATTTCTTCCTGTTGCACCGGCAGGGCGAGTGGGAAGACTTCGTCGGCGAGATCGTCGCGCTGACGCGAACCGTGGTCGACCGCTCGATCCGGCCCGCGCTCGCGCGCAGCCTGCCGCAACTGCCCGACGACGCGTTGCTTTGATTCAAATGGAGCCCTGAGTGAGCGACCTCTATACGCTGCGATGCGGCGACGCGCCGCTGATGATCTCGATTCCGCATCTCGGCACGGAGATTCCCGAGTCGCTGCGCGACATGTACACCGACGACGCACTGACGCTCGCCGATACCGACTGGTATCTCGATCACCTGTACGCATTCGCGTCGGCACTCGGCGCAACCATGCTCGGCGCGCGTGTGTCGCGCTACGTGATCGACCTCAACCGTCCACCGAACGACGAGAGCCTGTATCCGGGGCAGACGACGACCGGCCTGTGTCCGGGCGAAACCTTTCGTGGCGATCCGCTATACCGGGCGGGGCGCGTGCCCGACGCGCAAGAGAAGGCGCGTCGCGTGGCCGCGTACTGGCAGCCGTATCACGCGACGCTCGAAGCCGAACTGGCGCGTTTGCGCGCGCGCCATCGGCACGTGCTGCTATGGGAGGCGCATTCGATTGCGAGCGTGCTGCCGCGGCTGTTCGACGGCAAACTGCCCGACCTGAACATCGGCACCCAGGACGGCCGGACCGCCGCACCCGCCGTGCAGGCCGCGGTTGTGTGCGCGGCCGCTGCGAGCCCGTTCACGTCGGTTGCCAACGGCCGCTTCAAGGGTGGCTACATCACGCGCCGGTTCGGCGAGCCGGCGCGCGGCGTGCATGCGGTCCAGCTCGAGATGTGCCAGTCGACGTACATGAGCGAGGCCTACCCGTTCGACTACGACGCGGCGCGCGCGGCCGCCGTGCAGCCGACGCTGCGCCGGATGATCGACGGCGCGCTGGACGCGCTCGCGTCGTTGCCGGCAGCAGCATAAGTACTACTGATACATCTTCGTAACCGCGGTTCCCGTTTCAGTGCGACGCTGCACCGCATTCGGCACGGAACCGCACCTTCGACAGGCAGGCACCCTCGCATGACACCGCTGATCAACCGGTCCGATTCCGCCAGGAGTGTTTATCCATGGGAATCTTTGATTCCTGGAGATAAACATGGCACGGAGCTTGCATCATCTGTCATGACAGTGCGCTCATTCTTCGGCGGTCTGTCCGTAGACGAAGATCGACAGGAACTGGATCGGAGTCTTGATCAGGCGTTCGGGGCCGTGCGGGATATCGGCGCGAAACGTCAGCGTGTCGCCCGGATGCAGCACGTAGGTTTGCTGGCCGTGCCGGTACTCGATCACGCCCTTGAGCATGTGGATGAACTCGGTGCCGGGATGCTCGAACACCGGAAAGCGCTCGGCTTCGTCCTCCATTGTGATCAGGAACGGTTCGAAGAGTTTGCGCGGCCCCTGGTCGTAGGCGAGCAGATGGTAGGTGTGACCGCTTTTCGTCCCCTTGCGGACGACCTCCATGCCGGCGCCTTTCTTCACGAGCTGGGCGCCGCCTTGCGGCACGTCGAAGTTGCGGAACAGCGTCGAGATGGATACGCCGAGCGCCTGCGCGATCCGGTGGAGCACGTCGAGACCGGTTGAAGTCTGCGCGTTCTCGATCTTCGAGAGCATGCCGCGGCTGATGCCGGCCTGTTGCGCGACTTGCGCGATGGTCAGGCCGTGGCGCTGGCGAAGCTCGCGGATCGTCGCGCCGAGGTAGCGTTCGAGCGGTGTCTTGCTGTCGTCTGCGGGGTGCATCGTCGACCTCGTAAAAGGGCAAGGGTAGCAGATTGCAGTACGCACGCCGGCATGGCGGGACGCGTCGGCGCGCGGGCAAGGAGTTTCATGGCAGGAATTATTGTTGCACGTCAATAAATTCGGCCATGCATTGCGGATACGGTCGCAGCCCGCCCCGAGCGGTGCCCGCCCATGTCCCGCAGCCGGGTCGCTCGCGCGTCGAGCGGATTCCTCAAACCAGCGAACGATGCAGTTGCAAGGAGTGACGATGAACCTGAACGATGCGAGCAAGTTGCCCGTCAACGCGCTCGGAAGCGTGCCGCGCTTCGCGTCCGCGGCGGAGGCGCAGGCGTATCTCACGCAACAGGGCGTGAAGTACGTGCTCGCGCAATTCGTCGACATCCACGGTGTGGCCAAGGCGAAGTCGGTGCCGGTCGCTCACCTGGAGAGCGTGTTGACGGCGGGCGCAGGCTTTGCCGGCTTTGCGATCTGGGGTGTCGGCATCGAGCCGAACGGGCCCGACTACATGGCGGTCGGCGAACTCGCGACGCTGACGCCGGTGCCCTGGCAACCGGGGCTCGCGCGGATCGTCTGCGACGGCCACGTGGGCGGTGCGCCGTGGGCCTTCGATTCGCGCGTGACGCTGAAGAAGCAGGTCGCGCGCATGACGGCGCGCGGCTGGACGCTGTTCACCGGCCTCGAGCCGGAGTTCTCGCTGCTCAAGCGGTCGGTGTCCGGCACGCTCGAGCCGTGCGACCCGAGCGACACGCTCGCGAAGCCGTGCTACGACTACAAGGGCCTGTCGCGCACGCGGGTGTTCCTGGAAAAGCTCACCGAATCGCTGCGCGCGGTCGGCATCGACGTCTACCAGATCGACCACGAGGATGCGAACGGACAGTTCGAGATCAACTACACGTACACCGACTGCCTGACGTCGTGCGATCACTACGTGTTCTTCAAGATGGCCGCGTCGGAGATCGCGAACGAACTCGGGATGATCTGCTCGTTCATGCCGAAGCCGTTCGCGAACCGCCCGGGCAACGGCATGCACATGCACATGTCGATCGGCGACGGCAAGCGCAACCTGTTCGCCGACGACGCCGATCCGCTCGGCATGGGCCTGTCGGCGCTCGGCTACCGCTTCACGGCCGGCCTGCTCGCGCATGCGCCTGCGCTCGCCGCGCTCTGCAATCCGACCATCAATTCGTACAAGCGCCTCGTCGTCGGCCGTTCGCTGACCGGCGCGACATGGGCGCCCGCGTACATCAGCTACGGCGACAACAACCGTTCGACGATGGTGCGGATGCCGGGTGGCCGGATCGAACTGCGCCTGCCCGACGGCGCCTGCAACCCGTACCTCGCGACCGCGGCCGTCATCGCGGCGGGCCTCGACGGCATCGACCGCGAGCTGTCGCCCGGTGCGCCTGCGAACGAGAACCTCTACGACTGGCCGGCGCAGAAGCTGCGTGAGCACGGCATCGGCGTGCTGCCGCAGAACCTCGGCGACGCGCTCGACGCGCTCGAGGCCGACCGCGTGATCTGCGAAGCGCTCGGCCCTGTCGCCGACGAATTCCTCAAGCTGAAGCGGATGGAATGGCTCGAATACATGCGGCACGTATCGGATTGGGAAGTCAGGCAGTACCTCGAATTCTTCTAAGGAGAGAGCAACATGTGCGGAATCGTAGGGTTGCTGGTGAAGACGCCGGCATTGCGCGAGCGGCTTGGCGAACTGATGGTGCCGATGCTGATCGGCATGACGGAGCGCGGCCCGGATTCGGCCGGGCTCGCCGTGTTCGGCAAGTCGGTCGATGCAAGCCAGCGCAAGCTGAGCCTGTATTCCGGCTTCACCGATGAAGGCGAGCACTTCCCGTGGGAGGCGCTGGCCGACCGGCTCAACGCGTCGATGGACGTGACGGCGCGCATTGGCGCGAAGCGCAATCATGCGGTCCTGACCGTGCAGAGCCAGGCCGAGACGGTCCGGCGCTGGCTGCACGAACACTATCCGCAGGTGTACGTGCTGTCGGCGGGGCGCTCGATCGACCTGTACAAGGACATCGGCGCGCCGGCCGAAGTGGCCGATCGCTATGCGTTCTCGGGCCTGCAGGGCTCGCATCTCGTCGGCCATACGCGGATGGCGACCGAATCCGCGGTCACGCCGGACCGCGCACACCCGTTCACGGCCGGCGAGGATTTCTGCCTCGTCCACAACGGGTCGCTGTCGAATCCGTACGGCGTGCGCCGCAAGCTGGAACCGAAGGGCATTCACTTCGACACGGACAACGACACCGAGGCCGCGTGCCGCTTCCTCGAATGGCGCCTGCGCGAAGGCGACGCGCTGCCGGTCGCGCTGCAGAAGGGCTTCGAGGAACTCGACGGCTTCTACACGTTCCTGATGGGCACGCCGACCGAGCTGGCGTTGATCCGCGACCCGTTCGCATGCAAGCCCGCCGTCGTCGCGGAGAACGACGACTACGTCGCGATCGCGTCCGAGTTCCGCTCGCTCGCGCATCTGCCCGACATCAAGAACGCAAAGGTATTCGAACCCGCACCCGAGGAGATGTACGTATGGAACGCGTGACTTTCGACCTTGAGCGCACGACCGTCAGGGACGTCAACCAGTACCTGCACGGCAGCGCCGACACGCTCGACGGCCGGCAAGTCGTCGTGACGTCGCCGAACGGCGCGCACAACATCGCGGTGGGCGTCGACGCCGACGTGACCGTCACGATCGACGGACACGCCGGCTACTACGCCGGCGGCATGAACAAGCACGCGACGATCGTCATCGAGGGCAGCGCCGGAACGGGCGTCGCGGAAAACATGATGAGCGGCAAGGTGCACGTGAAGGGCTTCGCGTCGAACGGCGCGGGCGCGTCCGCGCACGGCGGGTTGCTCGTGATCGATGGCGATGCGGGGCTGCGCTGCGGGATTTCGCTGAAGGGCGGCGACATCGTGGTCGGCGGTTCGGTCGGCAGCTTTTCCGCGTTCATGGCCCAGGCCGGCCGCATGGTGATCTGCGGCGACGCGGGCGATGCGCTCGGCGATTCGCTGTACGAGGCGGTGCTCTACGTGAAGGGCGACGTGAAGTCGCTCGGCGCGGATGCGCAGTTCGAGCCGATGACCGGCGCCGACGTGAGCGCCGTCGCGGCGCTGCTCGACGCGGCCGGGCTGGATCACGATCCGCACGCGTTCAAGCGCATCGCGTCGGCCCGCACGCTCTATCACTGGAACGCGGACGCGAACCAGGAATACTGAATCCACGCTCCATCGAGAACACGCCATGGAAAAGACCATTCACTTCGCACGCTTGCAGCACGAAGAGTCGCACGGCTACGACCGCAAGACGATCGACTATATCCACGCGGCCGCGCAGCGCGGCCTCTACGAGATCCGTGGCCTCGGCGCGAAGCGCCAGGTACCGCACTTCGACGACCTGCTGTTCCTCGGCGCGTCGCTGTCGCGCTATCCGCTCGAGGGCTATCGCGAGAAATGCACGACGCAGACCGTGCTCGGCACGCGCTTCGCGAAGAAGCCCGTCGTGCTCGACATTCCGATCACCGTGGCCGGGATGAGCTTCGGTGCGCTGTCCGCGAACGTCAAGGAAGCGCTCGGGCGCGCGGCAACGGCGGCCGGCACGTCGACGACGACCGGCGACGGCGGGATGACGCAGGAGGAACGCCTTTCGTCGAAGACGCTCGTCTACCAGTGCCTGCCGTCGCGTTACGGATTCAATCCCGACGACGTGCGCCGTGCCGACGCGATCGAAGTCGTGATCGGGCAGGGCGCGAAGCCGGGCGGCGGCGGCATGCTGCTCGGGCAGAAGGTCAACCCGCGCGTGGCCGCGATGCGCACGCTGCCGCCGGGCGTCGACCAGCGCTCGGCGAGCCGCCATCCTGACTGGACGGGCCCGGACGATCTCGCGATCAAGATCCAGGAGCTGCGTGAGATCACCGACTGGCAAACCCCGATCTACGTGAAGGTCGGCGCGACACGCACGTTCAACGACGTGAAGCTCGCGGTACATGCGGGCGCGGATGTCGTCGTGGTCGACGGGATGCAGGGCGGAACCGCCGCGACGCAGACCTGCTTCATCGAGAACGTCGGCATTCCGACGCTTGCCGCGGTCCGCCAGGCCGTCGACGCGCTCGAGGACCTGAACGTGAAGGGCACGGTGCAGCTGATCGTGTCCGGCGGGATCCGCACCGGCGCCGACGTCGCGAAGGCGCTCGCGCTCGGCGCCGACGCTGTCGCCATCGGGCAGGGGGTGCTGATGGCGCTCGGGTGCAACAGCGACCGGTATTTCCAGAACGGCATGCTGCACTCGGCCGAAGCGGATTACGCGGCATTGAACACGTCGCCGGGCTTCTGCCACCACTGCCACACCGGCAAGTGCCCGGTTGGCGTGACGACGCAGGACGCGGTGCTCGAACGACGGCTGGAGCCGGAGGAAGGCGCGCGCCGCGTGCGGAACTACCTGAAGACGCTGAACATGGAGCTCGCGACGATCGCGCGCGCATGCGGCAAGCAGAACGTGCATCACCTCGAGCCGGAGGACCTCGTGGCGCTGACCGTGGAGGCGGCCGCGATGGCGCGCGTGCCGCTCGCGGGCACGTCCTGGATTCCGGGCCACTGATCCGGGTGCGTGCCTTTTCCTGATTTTCCCGATTGACGCAGCGGAGTTCACGATCCTTTGCGATGAACAGGGCAGTTCGATGTGTGTCCGGATTGCCCGATGAAGTGTCCGTCTCTTTCCGATCAAGTTCATTTTATTGTGGAGTGCGATATGAATAGCTCAATGCAAGGGATATCGAAGCCCGCTCAGGATGCGGGTCTGCGCCACGGAAGCCTCGGATTTTCAGAGGTGATCGGCCAGTCGGTGGCAAACCTGTCGCCGACCTTCACGCCGTCGATCAACGTCGTCGCGATTGCGGCGCTGGCCGGCACCGGCACCTGGCTCATCTACGGCCTTTCGACGATCGGGCTGTTGCTGGTGAGCCTCAACATCATCGTGCTGGCGAGCCGGGTCGCGACTGCGGGATCGTTCTTCATCTTCATCGCTCGCGCGCTGGGGCCGATGGCCGGAGGCATTGCCGGCTGGGGGCTGATCGCCGCGTATACGGGCACCGCGATGGGCGTCGGCGCCGCGGGCGTCGTGTTCGTGCAGAATGCGTGCGCGGCATGGGGCGTCAAGGTGCCGAGCCTGGCCGTCTATGTCGTGCTGGTGGCGCTCGCGTGGTTCTTCGCCGCCCGTGACATCAAACTGTCGTCACGCCTTTCGCTCTATATCGAGGCGGCGTCGGTTGCCATTGTCATGGGCGTGCTGCTCTACGTTTTCTGGCTGCATCCGGAGCACATCGTCGATCATGCGCAGATCACGCTGCAAGGCACGAGTTCGAAGGGGCTGGCCGAGGCGATGGTGCTCGGGATCTTCTCGTTCGTCGGTTATGAAAGTGCTGCGTCGCTCGGCAAGGAATCCAGGGATCCGTTGCGCGTGATTCCGCGCGCGGTGATTCTGAGCCTCGTGCTGTCCGGACTTTTCTTCATGTTCGTCGCCTACGCGATGGTCGTTGCCTACAACGGCGACGTGAACAAGCTCGGCAACGACTCGGCGGTATTGATGACGTTGCTGACGAACGTCGGCGCGTCGCCGCTCGGGCCGGTCTTTTACCTGATCGCGTCGTTCAGTGCGTTTGCCTGCGTGCTCGCATCGCTGAACTCGGCAAGCCGCCTGCTGTTCTCGATGGGGCGCTACCAGTTCGTGCATCGTTCGATGGGGATGGTGCATCGCACGCATCAGACGCCGCACTACGCGGTCGCGTTCTCGGCCGTCATCACGTTGGGCGTGTGTCTCGCGATGCTGGGCACCGGCCCGCTCAACACCTTCGGCTATACGAGTACCTTCGCCACGTTCGGTTTTCTGGTCGCCTATTTCCTGATCTCGATTTCGGCGCCGATCTACCTGAAAAAGCAGGGTGAGCTCAAGCCGATCAACGTCGTCTGGGGCGTGCTCGGCGCGATCGCGATGATCGGCGCGTTCATCGGCAGCGTCTACCCGGTTCCGGACTATCCGTACAACGTGCTGCCGTATCTGTTCGTGGCCTACATGCTGGTCGGGATCATCTGGTTGATGATGCTGAAAAAGCGTTCGCCGCAGGTGCTCGACAGAATCGAGCACGACCTCGAAACAAGCGAATCGGAAATCTTCGGCAAGAAGTGACAACGCGTGCTTTCTCGATGAGTTCTGACCTCGACAGGCCGGCCGTCGCTCGCCGGGCGCGCGCGCCCGACGCAGCGAACGGCCGAGCGACCAGCGGGCCCGATCACCCGGACACCGTATTCGAACTGACGGTGGAGCCGGAACGCGGCGAATGCGCGGCGCTCCACGTCGGCTGTGTGTCGAAACCGGCTCGCGCGAGCGGAGCGAGCCGGACGAACGAGGATTACGTGGGTGTCATGTCAGGGGACCTCTCCGAGCGCGTTGCGCGCGGAATCGTGGTCGCACTGGCCGACGGGATGAGCGGCGGCAAAGGCGGACGGGTAGCGGCGGAGCTTTCGGTGCGGACGTTCATCGACGCCTACTACGGGATAACGGACACGCTGCAGCCCGAAGTGGCCGCCTCCCGTGCGCTGGAATCGATACATGGCTGGCTTCATCAGATCGGCCGCTCCGATCCGGGTTTGAGTCAGATGGCGGCCTCGTTTGCCGCGCTGATCGTGCGGCGCGCAAACGCCTGGCTGGTGGCTGCGGGGGACGTTCGCCTCTACCTGTTCCGTGACGGGCAACTGACGCAGGTGGGCAACGACGACCTGGTGCCGGTCGCATTCGGCTCGTACGTCACACACGCGATCGGCCTGCAGCCAGCCCTCGTGACGCGCGTCGAAACATTCGAACTTCGTGAGAAGGACCGTCTGCTGTTGTGTTCGGATGGTCTCTATCGCCGCATTCCGATGCGGGAAATGCAGGCCGTCCTGTCTCAGACGAAGGGTTCGCTGGCGGCGGCGCAAAAGCTCGTCGCGCTCGCCGATGCGCGCCATTCACCGGACGATGCGACGGCTGCCGTGATCGACGTGGACACCTTGCCCGCTGTCGATCTGGGTTACCTCGAACGTGTGGTCGGCGCGTTGCCCATTCCCGCCGTGCCGCAGGCAGGCGACGTGATCGACGGCTACGTGCTCACGCGCGTGCTGAGCGACGGTTTTCACTCGCGCATCTTTGCCGGCCACGATCTTGCGAATCCGTCGACGCCACTCGCGCTGAAGTTTCCGAGGCCGCGCGTCGACCAGGACGAGAACGTCCGCCAGTCGATCGTGCGCGAGCGCTGGCTGGCCGGAAAGATCGACGAAGAGGGCGTGCTTGCGCCGATACCGATCGATCCCGGGCGCCAGACCCGGCTCTATGTGGTGATGCCGCTTGGCGACGGCGTCACGCTGGAAAAAATGCTGACTTCGCCGCGGCCGCTCGCGCTCGCGCAATCGTTCGAGATTGCGCGGCGACTCGGCGACTCGATCCATGCGTTGAACCGTCGCAATATCTATCATCGGGACATCAAGCCTGAGAACGTGCTGGTCATGCGCGACAACGGCACGCGACTCCTGGATCTCGGTTTTGCCTATATGCCCGGCATCGGGGTGCCGGTTCCGGACGTTTCGCCCGGCACGCCTGCCTATATGGCGCCGGAGCTGATGCGGGGCGCGCAGGGCGACGCCCGCTCCGAAGTCTTCGCGTACGGCGTGACGCTCTATCGCCTGTTCAGCGGCGGAAAGTTTCCGTACGGATTCAATGGGCGAGTGCCGGTCTATCAGCATCGGCCCGACGCGCCGGTGTGGCTGGATCTGATCCTGGAGAAAGCGCTGCAGTCTGATCCGGCGCGCCGTTATCAGGACGTACTCGAAGTCTGCTCGGATCTCGAGCGATTCGCCGCGGACGCGACTGCCGGGCAACCGTTGCGGCCTGCGCCCCTGATCGAACGCGAGCCGGTGTTGTTTTGGCAAATGGTGTCGGTTTTGCTGCTCGTCGTGTTGTTCGCGGTGCTGTTGAGAATCCGGTAGGTGGTTGGCCGTATGCGCGATTTTGCAGGCGCGGCGGTGCTCGCTTACGTTTCGCTATCTGGACGCCCTGTTCCTCGGCACACGCTCGGCTCAACCACAACCGCTCGGAAAGTCACTCGGCGCCGATGGTCGTCACGGGTTTCCACTTGGCGCCCTTTACCTGATAGAGCGTCGACGTCGGGTGTTTCAGGTCACCGTACGAATCGAATTCGATCTTCCCCGTGATGCCGTCGTACTGCATGGTTCGCAACGCAGGCGTGAATACCCCGGGTTTGGCGGAATTCGCCTGTTTCATCGCGTTGATGGCCACCCACGCACAGTCATAGGCGAATGGCGCGAAAGTCAACGTATCCGCGCCAAATCTCCTTTTGAATTTTTCCGCGAACGCCTTGCCTTGGGGAAGGGACTCGACCGGCCGTCCATACTCCCACGCCATTGCGCCCTCGGCGGCACTGCCCGCGACGCTGAGGAAGATGCTGTCGGCAATGCCCCCGCTTCCTACGAACTGCGTCCGCATGCCGAGTTGTTTCATGCGCTTGGTCAGGAGCGCCGCCTGGTTATCAAGTCCGGCGAAGTACACGAGGTCCGCGTTCGCCGCCTTGATATTCGTGAGCTGCGCGTTGAATTCGACGGCCTTGTCGTTGGTGTATTCGGACGCGACGATATGGCCACCGGCCGCGACGACAGCCTTCTTGAATTCATCCACGGCCCCCTGGCCAAATGCCGTGCGGTCGTCCATCACCGCAATGCGCTGCGCCTTGGTGACCGTTACCGCGTACTTTCCTGCATTTCCGGAGTTCTGCGCATCGGTGGCGATAATACGGAAGACGTTCTTCAGCCCTTGCCTGGTTATGGCCGGGTTCGTCGCGGCGGGGTCGATCAACGGAATGCCGGCCTTGGCGAATATCGGCGACGAGGGCAACGCGACGCCGGAGTTGTAGTAGCCCACCACGGCCGCCACGTCGTCGTCGACGAGTTTCTGGGCGACCTGCACGCCAATGCGCGGGTCGCCCTGATCATCGACAGCGTCCAGTTCGAAGCGCACCTCCTGCCCGCCCAGCTTCATGTGCTGGGCGTTGGCTTCTTCGACGGCGAGGCGAACACCATTCTCGATGTCCTTTCCGTTGGCGGCTCCGGCGCCGGTCAGCGGGGCTGACACGCCGATCTTCACGACCTGCTGCGCAAGCGATTGGCTGCTTGCAAGCAACGTGGCAACGGCGGTCAGGCCGGCGGCAATACATTTTCTAGAAGTACTGAGCATCAGTTCACTCCCGGATGGGACAAGAATCGGCGCGAGAGAGCAATCACGCGCTGACAAAGCGATTGCACTGGTTATGGTTGGGCATCCTGCAGCCAGGCAGCGTGCCCCGAATGCGCGATGTTCTTGCTCAAGGCAATGACAGGCATATCGGGATTGCAGCGTAGCAAGCCAAATTGACCGTTCAATCTACATTTTCTGCGTGCTTTCCCATACCTTTGGTAATGCAAGGCGCTTGTGTCGTGTTCGCCGAAAGGAATCATCGAAAACGGGATGCTCGCGACGCAAGTCGTGGCGCGGATTGGCGGCCACAATGAGCGCGATAGCCCGGCGTCCCAACGCCTCCGCCTACTGATCGATGAAGCTGGCTTCATAGGGAATTCCCTATGAATAACACGGGTTGGAATCGATATCCGATCCAAGGACGGACATCAGGCCACAGCGGACGGATTGACCTCGAGCGTCACGTGCGAAATGCCTTTGAAGCGGGGAATCTCAAGTCGCGAAAAAACGGCTATTACCAAAGGTGCGGGCTATACCCAAGAAAATGTTTCCGGGGCCTTGGGATTTGACTTGGTACGCTTTGAATCGTGAGCATGTCGGGTGCGGCGCGAAGAGAGTTGACTCAAGCGATCGGTGTCGGACTCAGTGCTCTCATCGACAAAGGAGAGCGGACCGTGACCTTTAAGAGAACGCTTCAGACGGTGGAGACGCACGCTGGCGAGCCTATGCGGGTGATTACGGGGGGTGTTCCCCACATTCCGGGCAATACCGTATACGAGCAAATGAAATGGCTCGAGAAGAATGACGATCAAATCCGGTTGCTGATGCTGCGGGAGCCTCGCGGGTATCCGCCGGTTTGCTGCAACCTGGTTGTGCCTGCGAAGCATCCGGATGCAGCCGCTGGATACATCATCATGGAGCAGACTGAATATCCGGTGATGAGCGGCGGTAACACGATCTCGGTCGCTACGGTTCTGCTGGAAACAGGGATGATTCAGATGCACGAGCCGGTCACGGAATTCTTTCTGGAGGCGCCCGCTGGCTTGATCGGTATCAAGGCGGACTGCAAGGATGGCAAGGTTACTCAAGTGACCTTCAAGAACGTACCGGCCTTTGCCGCCTATCTGGACACCGTGATCGATGTTCCGCACCTTGGAAAAGTCACCGTGGACGTGGGTTGGGGAGGGATGTTCTATGTCATAGCGGACGTCAGGCAGTTTGAAGGTCTGGAACTGATCCCGGAGCATGGGCGTGCGATCACCCGCATTTCCGCACTGATTCTGAAGGCCGCACAAGATCAGCTTCCAGTCGAGCATCCCGACTATCCTGGAATCGGGATCACTGTCTCCCAACTGTCCGGACCGACTGACAGTCCGAATGCGGATTGGCGCAATACTGTCACCGTTCAAAACGCACCGATCGACTTTGAGAACCCCGCGACCTGGACGGGTGCCCTTGATCGTTGCGCATGCGGAACCGGTACGTGCGCGAAGATGGCTACCTTGTACGCAAAAGGGAAGTTGAAACTCAACGAACCCTTCCGTCACGAAGGTATGCTCGGCGTTGTCTACACGGGCAATCTCGTCGCGGAAGTGCAGATTGGAAAGTACACAGGTGTCGTACCGACGATCTCGGGACGGTCATGGATCTATGGTTTCAATACATACGTGCTCGATCCCACCGACCCGTTCGTAAACGGCTTTACCGTTGGGGACATCTGGTAATGAACCCTGTAGCCAAGCGAAGATGGCCGCGGTCCGGCCTCGAGACCACCGTGATGGGCTTTGGTGCGGCCCCGATCGGCAACTTCTTCAGCGCGATCAGCGACGACGATGCCGCGACACTGATCAAGGCCGCATGGGATGCCGGCGTTCGCTATTTCGATACTGCGCCGAGTTATGGTCACGGGTTGAGCGAGGCGCGCTGCGGCCAGGGTCTTCGCTGGTATCCGCGCGACCAGTTCGTCCTTTCGACCAAGGTGGGACGATTGCTCACGCCCCGCAAGCGCGGCGAGATCGACTTTGCGCCGTGGGTGGACGGTCTGCCCTTCGAGTCGCATTTCGACTACAGCTATGACGGGACGATGCGCTCGATCGAGGACAGTCTGCAGCGCATGGGGCTGGAACATATTGATGTTGCGCTGATTCACGAAGTCGACGTGTATACCCACGGCAAGCGTCAACCCGAAATTTTCGAAGCCGCGATGTCAGGAGCAGCGAAGGCGCTGCTGCGCCTGCGCGATGAAGGTGTCGTCGCGGCAATTGGTGTAGGCGTAAATGAATGCGCGGTGGCCCAGGAAGCGATCGAGCGCCACGACTTCGACTGCCTGTTGCTGGCGGGGCGCTACACACTGCTCGAACAGGATGCGCTCGACGGCTTCTTGCCGATGTGTGAGCAACGTCAGGTGTCCGTGATCATCGGCGGCGGCTACAACAGCGGCATTCTCGCGACCGGTGCGGTACCTGGAGCAAGGTACAACTATGCACCGGCGACTGAATCGATTCTGGAACGCGTGCGCAGGATCGAGCAGGTATGCCGTGAATTCAATGTGCCGCTCAAGTCGGCTGCATTGCAGTTCGTGGTGGGACATCCTGCCATTCCAACGATCATTCCGGGAGTCCGTAGCGTCGCGCAACTCGATGAAAACCTGCGGACCTTCGAGGCCGATATCCCGTCCGAATTCTGGGCAGAGCTTCGGCGGCGGGATCTGATCCGGCCGGATGCGCCGACGCCGTAACGGTCGCGCAAACAGGCAGGCAACCGATCGTGAAGGCTGGTGGCAAATACGATCGCGTCGACATGACCGGCGGCCATTCGCGGCGCAACAGCGGGCGCGCGTGGCGCCTTCCGGTCGACGATGGTTGATGGTGCGGTTCTCCGGTTTCCGCACGCTGGCGCGGTTCGACCGCACCAGCTTCGTGTCATTGGCGAGACGAAGAGAAGACCATGCACACCGGGCCTCCGACCGCGATCGAAAATCCGGTGGGCGTCAGCCGGCCGCTTGCAGGTTCGATCGCAAACGCGACGATACTGTCGCTATCTTCATTGAGCACGTACATGTAGCGGCCGTCAGGTGTGCTCGTCATGTAGCGCGGCGTCCGGCCCTGCGTCGGTTCCGCATCGATAAACTTCAGCCGGCCCGTTGCCTGGTCGATGCCAAAGATGGCGATGCTGTCGTAACCGCGGTTTGACGCGTAGGCGTAGCGCCCGCTTCCGTCAATCTCGATTTCGGACGCGCGACTGTTACCTGTATACGTGTCAGGGAGCGTGGACAGGATCTGAAACGGCGTGAGCGCTCCGGTCTCCCGGTCATACCTGTACGCGGTGACGGTTGAATCCAGTTCGTTCACGCAGTAGGCGAAGTCGGCGCGTGGGTGGAAGGCGAGATGCCGCGGTCCGGACGTTTCGCGCGAAACAACGAACGCCGGATCCGTCGGCGTGAGCTGGCCGTCCCGAAACCTGAAAACAAGGATGCGATCGAGGCCCTTGTCCGGCACGACGACAAACTGGCCTGTGGGATCGAACGGGTTGAAATGCGGCTTTGCCTGCTTCTGTTCAATCCGATGCGGACCTGTCGGCCCTTCGATCTGCACGAGTTGCGAGACGGGCCGCGCGAACAGCCCGCATCTCGGCCGGTACGCGACTTCTAGACCGCGCCTTCGGGTCTGTACTGCGGAAATGGGCTGACCGGTCAGAGCAAGCTTTGCTTCGGGAAGTCGACAACGCCTGGCGCAGTCGCCCACAAGACATTAACCACTCACACTCGTCCGAATAGCAATGCGTTTCCTCGGCACGTTATCCCCCGGAATCGTGCACAGCAATGTGTCCATCGATTCACTGGCGCCTTCGAGCACGAGACGCCCATCGGCTTCAACCACATGTAACGGACGCGCCGAAAAGTCGAGCCAGCGTACATCCACACGGCCTTGAAGCGATCGACGCGTGCGACGAACGCGCTCGCGAAGTGTGCTCCGCTGCATGGGTGTCAGCCCGTACTCACCCTGAGTGCGATAGCCGTTTCCACGTGGAATGAACGGAAGAATGCTCAGTTGCCGTACATGCTCAGTGAGGCAGAAGTCGACCATCCAGTCGAGCACCCAGTCGCCATCGGCGACGATCGTCGTTTGAACCGCCGTCGGAATTCCAGCCTCAATCAAACGGCGAAGGTGTTCGGTTGCCAGATCGAACGCCGCGCGCCCGACCAGCGCGTCGTGGCGCGCACGGTCGCCATGCAGACTCACCTTGACTTGCGTTCCAGCAGAGCGCAATGCAGGCAACAAGTGCTCGGGCAGGGCGATGCCGTTTGTCGTGAGCCGCGAGCGACCGCCGTGCGTCGCGACGTGGATCAGCAATTCCGGTAAGGCCGGGTGAATCGTCGGCTCGCCGCCACAGAAGTGGATGACCCGCACACCCTGTCCAGCCAGCCAGTCGAGGCGGTGCATCAGCACCGGGGCCGGCGGATGCGCACCGTCGGGCGGCGCGAGACAGAAGCCGCAACGCGCATTGCAGTAGCGCGTGACCCTGAAGCAAATCATCGGCGGCAAGTGCAGGTCCATGGCAGTGGTGAATCGTGTCGGTTGTCAGCGTTTGCGGCTCTCGCTTAGCATGTTGCAAAACAACGCTCCCTGCTCAAGCGCATCGTCAAGCGCCACGTGGCTATGTGGCAAATCGTCGAACCAGCGCTTCGGCATCGCGCTCTTCGTGCTGCGACGATAGTCCTTGCGCAGAAGCACCATTGCCATCGTCTTGATATCGAGTGCCGAGTGGCTGAACGGGCTCCGGCCCACGAAGCGCATCAGATACCAGTACACGAACATGAAGTCGAAGGCCGCAGGATAGCCAACGAATACCGGCAACCCGGGCAGAGCCTCCAGCCATGCGACGTAATCGGTCATGGCCGACTGCGGCGCCTGCAGATTCGCACGCGCCGCTTCCCAAGCCGCGGGATGCTGGCGCCACCACTCGAGTGTGTCGGGGTGACCACTCGCGCCGAGCAGCAATTCGAGGTTGGCGGAAAACGTGCCATGCAGCACCTTGTCCGCACCGTATGCCGCCGACGCGAAGCTCAGCATCGAATGAGGCCCTGGAATCGGACCATCGACCTCGACGTCCGTGCTGACATAGATTTCAATCCTGCCTTTATTGTTCATCGGATGTACTTTTGTGGGCGTCCCCTGCGTTCCCCAGCTGGTTGCGTAGCCAGCGCGCCACCGCGGCAGGTCCGCGCTTGACGAGTGCCGTGTTCCAGTCTTTGCAGCGCGGCGGTGGCAGCAGCCGCAACATGGTTGCCTCCGGCAGCAGTTGCGTATAGCGTGCCGCCATGTGATCGCCGGGCGCGTTCGCGTCGAAACCGAGCCACACCGCACGCCGCGCGCAGACCTGCGGCAACCAGGGCGCCCAACGTCCAATAGTGGCAACGCCGGGCCAGCCGCACACCGCCAGCGAGAGCGCATCGAAGATGCCCTCCACCAGTATCAGGTGTTTCGCATGCCAGCCATCGCCGACACAGGCTACCCCGCCGCCGCGGCCGACAGTCAGCATTTTGTTCTGGCCGCGCACGGTGGTCAGATAGCGGCCGTGTACCGACACCAGTGCGCCGTCGCGGTCATACAAGCCGATCAGCACGGCGGGCCGTCCGTCCCATTCCGGGTCGAAGCGCATCCCGGCGGCGTCCGCTATCGCGAGAGGGATGCCGCGGTGCTCGACGTACGCCTGCCCGGCAGTCCCTGCGAGCCGAATGGCGCGCGCAATTCGCTCGTCGGGCAACTCGCCGGACAACGGTAATCGCAAGTGATCAACGCTTTCAAACCGAACCATGAGAGTACAGATCGCACAGTCTGCATTTGGGAGCCGCAGGCCACAACGGCCATTTGAGTCTAGTCGAAATGGCGAATGTGTCACGCAAACAGGAACAATTGCATAAAGCTTTCAACGCTCGTCGTAGGGTTCATGGGCAGCGGTCGATCTGCAAAACAAGACATGCCCTTCATCGTTTCGTCGTCGCCGACATCACGAAGCGCACAACCCGAAGCGCGGCAACAGGTCGTGCAGCACGAACAACCGCTGGTATTGCACCGCGTCGTGGAAGCGTTTCCAATCGGAAGTGAGGAATTCCGGCGTGAATTCGAAAGTCTCGTCCTTTTCTGCTTCGGGATCCTGCGGATCCTTTCCGAGAGCGAGCATCTTCCACGAGGTCGGGCCTTGACTGGCGTAGGCGATCTCCGCCGGACCGAACGAGAACGTACCGTTCGCGATCGCAGCAATCCAGGTCTGATGCCGGGTTTCCCCATCGATGTCCTGCGTACCGCGCAGCAGACCGTCGATCGCAGTGTCATCGGCGGGTGGCAGCGGCACGTCCGCCAACGTCTCGTCGACGGCGACGTAGCGCCGCACCATATTGAAGGCGCCGCACGCGGCGGCGAGGAAGTCGGTCGGGTTATCGCGCTGCACCTGTTCGCCATTCTTGCGCGTGAAGTGCCATCGAATGAACGGGATGTCGGGAAAGGTCGTGGCGGCGGCGTGACCCACGGGCAGGAAGTCGGCGAGGTATGCCGTCAGCCTCTCCTTGAAGCCGGTCATTGCGGCATAGGCGGGGGAGGCGTTGTAAGCGGGATCATCATCCACACCCACTTCAGCGAGCTCATTGAGGTCACACACGCCGCCCACGAACTGTTGGTGCGCCCAGGTATCGACGTAGGTGTGCAACGCCACGCCGAACCGGTGCAGCGCAAAGGGCAGGTCGCGGTGACGGATGCAGTCCGCGACCATCGCGCGCGCGACGTCGCTATCCGGCTTGCACATCAGCCGATGCAGAAAAGCCTCTTCGGGCGTGCAGTCAGGCGGTGGCGCGGCATTGCCGGGCAGAAAGTGGAAGGGCAGCCAGACCAGCCGGTTGTCGGCCGCTTCGGCGTTCTTCGTGAGATCCAGCATCTTGTGCGAGGACGTGACTCGCACGTAGCGCTCGCCGCTGTCGAACTGCAACGGGCCGTCACAGGTTGCGTCGTCGACGTACTGGGCGGCTTGTGCCACCGTGCTGGCCTGGTCGTGCGGCAGTCCGCCGAGCCGTGCGGCCACATAGGTAACCGCGTGATGGAAGTCGATTTGCATGTGGCCCTCCGCGAAGGGGACGACGACCACGAACGAACACGCTGGCACGGTCATGTGCGCGTGAACCGACGCTGTCCACGCCACGATTGACACTGTTCAATATTAGATCGATGCTGTCCACGCCCCAAAGGGGGCGCCCCTGCGTTGTCGAGCTGACAGGCGCGCCGTCGATTCAGGAGATCGCCGTCATGAGCGCGATTGAATACGATGTCATCGTTGTCGGGAGCGGCTTCGGCGGAGCGGTGGCAGCCTGTCGCCTCGCGGAGGCGGGATGGCGGGTGCTGGTGCTGGAGCGTGGTCACCGCTGGACGCCGGATACGTATCCGCGCGACGAAACCGATCCGTGGCTCTGGAACCAGCAGAATCCGCAACGATTCCATGGCTGGGCCGATCTTCGTGTCTTCTCCAATATGTCGGTGGTGGCCGCCGCGGGCGTGGGTGGCGGATCTCTGATCTACGCCAACGTGTCGGTCGAGGCCAAACCCGACGCCTTCGACGCTGGCTGGCCGCCGGAGATCACATACGAGGCGCTCAAGCCCTACTATCAGCGCGCGGGCTGGATGCTGTCGGTCCAGGAGGTGCCTGACAACCAGATCAGCGAACGGACCCGCTTGTTGCGCGACGCCGCCGACGCCTGCGGTTGGGGCGATCGGTATCGCAAGTTGCCGCTCGCCGTGTCGTTCTCGCCGACCTACGATCCGTCCTTGCCCGACGCGCGCGACGACCGGCATTCCGTCAGGCACGTCAACGTGCATGGGGTACCGCAAGGCACGTGCGTGCACTGCGGCAATTGCGACATCGGATGCCAGGTGTTGGCGAAGAACACGCTCGACCTCAACTACCTGGCCGTGGCCGAGCGCCATGGCGCAAGAATCCTTCCGCTGCACGTGGTGCAAAAGCTCGAGCCGCTCGGCCAGGGATGGCGCGTGCATTTCGACGTCATCGTTCCCGACGCCGGCCGTTGCATGCACGGAACCGCCACGGCGGCCAAGGTGATCGTCAGCGCGGGATCGATCGGCAGTACCGAGTTGCTGCTCCGCTGTCGTGACGAACATCGCACGCTGCCGAATCTGTCACCGCGGCTTGGCTGGGGCTGGGCCTTCAACGGCGACTTCGTGACCCCCACCTTCTACAGCCACCGCAAGATCTCGCCGTCGCACGGCGTCACCATTTCCGCGGCGATCGACCTCCTCGACCACGCCGGTGACAACGGGCAGTGTCTGTTCGTGGAGGACGGCGGCGTGCCCGATCTTGCGCACGATTTCGTGCGCCGCCACCTGCAGCGCTCGCATGGCGGGGTGATGCGCACGTTCTGGCGCGCCTTCGCGCGCCATTTCGATTGCGACGACCCAGTCGAGAACATGATGCCCTGGTTCGGCCAGGCGATCGATCCGGGGGACGGGCGAATGCGTCTCGGTCGCTGCTGGTTTGCCCCATGGCGTCGCGAATTGCGGCTCGACTGGTCGTACACGCGATCGCAGCCTGTCGTCGACGCGATGGTCGACGCGCACCGGCGCCTGTCGGCTGCCACGGGCGGCGAACCTTTCATCCCGCCGACGTGGAGTGACTTCCACAAGCTGATCACCCCGCACCCGCTCGGGGGTTGCAACATGGGTCTCACGCACGCGGACGGCGTGGTGAACGCGGACGGAAAAGTATTCGGCTACGACGGGCTGTACGTGATGGACGGTGCGGCGATCCCGCGTGCGCTGGGGCTGAATCCCTCGCGCACGATCGCCGCGCTGGCCGAGCGCAATGTCGCCGTATTGCTCGGCAAGAGCTGAGTGGTCGAGGAAATTTTGCACCTTGATGTCGTCATTACGCGGGGCGTTCATCCCGTTGCCTGCGAGACGTGGGCCGGAAGTTAACTTCCGGTTTCGGCCACGAAGAGTCGTTCGTCTATCGCGTCATTCGGTCATTCGGATGACCCTAGCCCAATTTTCGTCCCGGTCTTAGTTGCTTGGTGTTGGCATCCCTGTGTCAAACGGCTGTGAGCAGACCCAGCCACATCTTCGGTCCGGACGCAGCCAGAAGCGGTTCGTCAAAGCGAACATGCGAACGTCGGGTATATCAGATTTACATCATCCCTCCGCCGCCTCCCGTTCCGGTGCCGCCGGGACCGCCGCCTGTCGAGGGGACCGGGAGCATGGGCAGGGGATGCTGGGCGCCCGCCGTCGCCATGAGCGCGGTGGCGACAGGGTCCGGCTCGCCGTTCGAGTCGATCGCGCCGGCGTGCGCGAGCGCCGTGAGATCCGTGTCGACTCCGGGCTGCCCGACGGCGAACGGCGTTGTCAGGAAGCTCGGCACGGCGAGCGTGAGCGCGAATCGCTGATCGAGCGCCTGGCCCACGGCCGCTTGCGCGTTCAGCACGTCGTTCGGGTTCCCGAGCGCCAGCTGAAACTGTGCGTTGGCAGTGAAGCTCACGATGAGGCTGCCTTCCGTCGTGCCGAGCTGCGCCGCCATGTACGCCAGCAGCAGATCCGTTTCCGGTGTGACGTTGAACGTACCGCCGGCGAACGCGATCGAATGCAGCACGGTGGAGCCCGAGGTGGCGGTGATAAGGCACGGCAAACGCGCGCCGAGTGTCGCGTGGTAGTTGCCGCCCGCGTCCGTGGTCGCGCTCGACGATCCCAGCACGCAAGTGATGCTGATCGTCGCATTCGCGAGCGCCCTGCCGGTGGCGGCCGTGCCCGACATCGAGACGGACGGCGCCGCCGCCACGCCCGAGCCGCCGCCCCCGCCGCCTCCGCACGCGACGAACAGCGCAAGAGAAGCCGTCAGCAAGAGCGCGCTGCCAGTGCGCGGGAGAGAGCGGAGTGGAGCATCCATGGGAGTCTGCCGGCGGGCGATCGAAGCGATCGAATACAACGAGTAAACGTATTGCCGACAGCGTTTATTCTAGGCACCCGCAGATTCCGTCGATGTTGCATTGACGAGCGCAAACCCTTCGTCGATCCAGCCCGTTACTCCTCCGATCATCACTTTCACGGGCCGCCCGAGTTGCCCGGCGTGTGGCGATGACGAGTCCTACGGCGTACCGGCGGCGGATTGGGCGCGTGCCGGCGTCGTCTCCCGTTGAGCCCGCCACCGCGCCGGGCTCACGCCCGTGTGCTTCTCGAACCCGCGCTGAAACGCCGCCTCTGACTGGTACCCCACCGCCTCGCCGATCGCCGCGATCGGCTCGTCGCTCTGGCTCAGCTTGCGCGCAGCGAGCGTCACGCGAATCTCCGTCAACGCAGCGCTTGCGGAGCGTCCCAGCGCTTCTTCGAAATGCCGCACGAAGGTCGTCCGCGACATATGGCAAAGTGCGGCGAGATCTGGCACTCGTCGTCCATGGCGGCCAGCGCGGACTGGGGGCGAGGGCGTTGTGCGAACGCGAGCAGCCCGCGCGGCGCCTCCGACGCTTCGCTGGCGAAGCGCAATGTCAGCGCGAACAGCGCGCCGAACAGGTGCTGCCATCAATCCGCGCGATCGGTGCCAGATTAGCGCAAGTCAGCCGCCACAGAAAGACTCGCCAGCCATGTTTGGCGCCGTCAGGCCGGCGCGTTTGCCATCGGCATGCGCCGCAAAAGCGTCGTTGTCAGCGACAGGTAGCCGCCTTCAAGGCGCCGCGCGTGGTCCCGCGCCCACTCCGCCGCGATCGGGGGCGCCAGCGCCAGAGGCGCTTCGTGACGTTGACTACGGGGACTGGCGCGGAAAGTCACTGCGCGATCTGGCTCGCGATATGCCGGGGGCACTCAGAACCTGGCTAGAAGACCCATGTGCATCGCCGCACGGCGGGGACTCTTTCGAAGACGTGATATGCCGGGTTGGTCACTGGCTGGAATGCCTTCCACATCAAGGCAATATCGTTGCGGTGACTCATTCCGTCGTCGTTCGTGCCGCAATCGTATATGCGCAGCAAGCAGAACCGAAAGCCATGTCGAGAATTGACGTTTCACCGCTGTCGTTCACGGAATTCACTCGCTCGTTTGACGGATGGAAGCTGGCGGTCAGTTCGGGAAAAAACCTCACGGCAATCCGTCGCAACTGATTGTTCGCTCCATCAATTACGTGCCGCCGGGAACGGCCGAATACAGGTGGATTTGAGCCGATTGTATATTTCTCGCCGGTGCCTCAAACGGGTCGGCTACGGAAGTTCCGAGCCGTACGGGGCCAGCGAAACTTCCGGCCGTGACGAATTTCCGGGTTCGGCCAGCAAGCGTCATTGCCGGAATGGAAAAACCGTACCGTTGAACGTCCGGTCAGGAAGACGTAGCGGCCGTACTCAAGGGATTTTTTGCCATCGTTTGCGCTGACTTTGTGCCCATTTCTGGTGATGGTCCGGAATCGATCCCAGTTTGCGTTGAATGTGGTCCTCACACGCTTGCTCACATGCACATTGCGTACCTTAGGAGCTCCTCTTCACCTCAACGGAGACTGTCATGCCAAAATTTGTGATCGAACGCGCCATTCCCGGAATCGGAGCCTCGAAGGCCGCCGAGTTGCAGGCCATCGCTCAGAAGTCGTGCAGCGTCCTGCAGGAGCTCGGCCCGGACGTCCAGTGGGTGCAAAGCTACGTGACGAGTGACAAGGTCTACTGCGTCTACAACGCGGAGAGCGAGGAACTCGTCAGGGAACATGCGCGACGAGGTGGTTTTCCGGCGGACAGCGTCGCACGGGTCATGACAATCATCGATCCGACCACCGCCGAAGCCTGATGCCGCCCTTGCATGCCCGCAGGCCCTGAGTCATGATCGACTCATGGGCCTTGCGATCCACCTTCTCGGCGCGCCGCGAATCGAGCGGGACGGCCACCCGTTGCCAGCGCCGCGCGGCCACAAGGTTTGGGGTGTACTCGCGTACCTGATCCGCAGCGATGCCTGCGCGAGTCGCAAGCACTTGGCGGGGCTGCTGTTCGAGGACGCCGATGACCCGCTGGCAGCATTACGCTGGAATCTAAGTGAACTCCGACGCCTGCTGGGCACCGAGGTCTTGCGTGGCGACTTGCTAGCGCTTTCGCTGGAGCCGGCCGTGTACGTCGATGTCGAGGTTGTGGCCAAGGGAACCTGGGCGGAGGCGCTGTGCGTGCCCGGCCTCGACCGCGAACTGCTCGAAGGGATGAGCTTTTTGGGCAGTCCGTCATTCGAAGTCTGGCTCGCTTCTGAACGCCGGCACCTTCAGGCGACTGCCGAGGCGGTCCTGCGCGAGGCCGCGTTGGCCCGTCTGGCCACCGGCGCCGTGATCGAGGCGGCCGATCTGGCCGGTCGGCTCGTGCGCCAGAACCCCTTGGACGAGAACTTCCAGGCGCTGCTCGTGCGCTGCCTCGCCGCTGCGGGCGACGGCGTAGGTGCTGCGCGCCAGGCCGCTGCGTGCCGCGAGCTGTTCAAGCGCGAGCTTGGCGTGCAACCAGGCGCGACGCTCGAAGCCGCAATACGCACGGTCACCGCCGCGCCGATCGCGCGGCCCGCGATCGGTCGCGCTGCGGCCGTTGCGCAGATCGAGGCTGGAGAGGCTGCGATCGGCGGTGGAGCGCTCGATGCAGGACTGCAGTGCCTGCGGCGTGCGATCGTCGAGGCCGATACCATCGGCGACGCGGTACTGCGTACGCGTGCGCGCGTTGCTCTCGGCGGCGCGCTCGTGCACGCCGCGCGCGGGCGCGACGAGGAAGGCGCCACGGCGCTGCACGAGGCACTCGCGATCGGTCAGGATGCCTCGCCGTCATACGCATCGGCGGCATGCCGCGAACTTGGCTACATCGAGTTTCTGCGCGGCCGTTACGAGCGGGCGCTGGTGTGGCTACGGCGGGCGGCGCCGCTGGCCGGCGACGACCGCGCAGAGCAGGCACGCATTGCCATCGTGCATGGATCGACGCTTAGCGACACCGCACACTATGCCGCCGCGATTGCGATGCTTCGCGGCGCCGAGGCACTCGCCGACAGTTTGGGCGACCTCAAGCAGCTCGCTTATGCGCTGTCGATGCTTGGGCGCGCGTTGCTGCTGTGTGGCGACGTCCTGGCAGCAAGTGACGCGCTCGATCGATCAGTCACGCTGGCGCAACAGGTCTGGACAGCATTTGTGCCTTGGCCCCAATCCCTGCTCGCCGAAGTCGATCTGATGCGCGGCGATGTGGACGTCGCTGCGGGGCGCTTCGAGCATGCTTTCGCGCTCGGATGTCAGCTTGGCGACCCGTGTTGGGAAGGCATCGCCGGACGCGGCCTAGGACGCATCGCCATCGCGCGGGGTGAATCGCAACGCGCCGTCGAGATCCTTGTCGATGCCATTGCGCGCAGCGTTCGCCTGCCCGATGCCTACCTCTGGGGCAAGGGCTACGCGCTCGACGTGCTGTGCGGTCTGGCGGTCGCGCACGCCATGCCCCAGGGGGCGGCCTGGATCGACGACATGCAGAACCTCGCCGCGCGCAGCGGCATGCGCGAACTCAGCGTGCGTTCGCATCTTCACCGTGCAGCACTCGGCGACAGAGCGAGTGCTGCCGCGGCACGGCTACTCGCCTACGAAATCGACAATCCTGCACTGAGCGCCGTCATCGATGCTTGAAACGCGGTAACGCAGATTCTGCGCTGCATTGGTGACACGACGCGAAACCGCTCGACCGGCTGGTTCGAGTCTGCAGTGATCCCCTTAGGGTTCCGGGACATTCGCTTGCGCGGGTGGTCAGCCTTTGCCAGCGATCCGCGACTACCTAGCAAAGGCCGATGTGCTGCCCCCGTCGTGCCCTACGCGACCGTCTGCTTCCCACTTGCAAGCGGACGGACATCATTCGAAAGCCGGATTGGCGGCTTCGGGTCGACTACAGAAGTTCAGGGCCGAGTCGGGAGGATTGATCGTCGGCAGACGACGAAATTCCGAGTTCGGCCAGCTCCAGACATTCGCCCGCACAATCAAATGGTCACCCAAGCGGCCGATCCACCTCCGAAGGCAGTCACTCACCGCAAATAGGGGTTGACGCGGTATCGGCGGGCGCTCTGCCTTGACTATCCCGTTTGAGCATTCGCTTGTCGCACGCGAAACCTCATTCCGGAAGCGTCACGAAGATACCTCCGGAACCACCACCAATTCAGGTGGTACGTCGACATATCCTGTCAGTGCAAGTGGGGCAGCACCCGCGTATTCTCGATGCGCACAGCGTCAAGTTCGCGTGGGTTGTACCCCAGCAGATGCAGGATCGTCGGTGCAATCTGCTTCGTCTGGACCGGGTCGTCGACGATATTGTTCCGGATACCCGCGCCCCAGACGACGAGCGGGACATGCCGGTCATCCTTCGCATCGCCGCCGTGCTCGGCAATCTTGGACAGCGAGCCGCCTGCGTACACCGATCCGTGCTGCGCAATACCAATGATGTCCGGGTAACGGTCGTCGAACTTGGGAACGCCGATGAAGTCGGCAGCTTCTTCCCCAGCGTAGATCTTCCTCGTACCGGCCTGGGTGAATGGCTTTGCAAAGGAAGATCCGTCTTCGCGCGAGCCGACACCGGTGCCGGAATAGCTGAGCAGGAAATTCCGCGCGAAGTCGATCGCCTTGTCAGACCGGTCGTTCAACCACATCAGGATGCCGTCGTCGTCGATCGAGTGCGCAATCAACGGCAAGGTACCAGGATGTTGGCTTGCCCATGCGTTATTCAGTGCGTCGTTCAACGCACCGTCGTTGATGATCGTCAGATCTTCGCGATTTCTTGGCGACTGCCCGTGCTTCGCTGACAGGATGAGGACCGTATTCTGCGGGTCAAAAGCCTTGTCGTTGATCATGGCCGCCAGTTCTTCGTCGACGAAGGCCAGTGAGCTTTGCAACACCGGGCCTGGTACGGTGCCGTCATTCGTGTAGCCGCCCAACCCATTGGGAACGATGCTGGCAGGGTCCAACGGGTCCGTGTAGTAATTCGATTTGTTGAGTTTCTGGGCGGTCGACACGGCCTGGAAGTTCATGCCGTAAATGGTCGGTATGGCAAACGTGCCATTGCCCGCATGGTCGTGTCCATGGATCCAGTTGAGCACGGCCTGCGCCTTGAATGCATCGTATTTTTGGGTATTCGTGTTGTCCTTTGTCCAGTCAGGACCGGGCTGCGCCGGCGGCGTCGGGTCGGTCGTCGAGCTGTTGATCTCAGGCGCAAACAGGTCATCGATGCTCGTCCCAGCCGGCGTGCCTGACGGTCCATTCAGGATCTCATAGGCGATATGTTTGTCGGACCAGGCCGTGCGAAGGTGATGGTTGTGAAGCACGCCGAAAACCGTGTTCACTTTGAGGTAGTCGTGCGGATACACGGGTTTGCAACCGGGTGACGGCGACACCGGCAGCGATGCGGTATTGATCAGACTTGCCACACCCGCGGGGTCTCCAAACAACTGAAATATCTTCGCGAAGTCCGTATACAAGCCGGGGATATCCTGCCCGCTATCCAGCCGGTTTGGATCCTTGGCGATCACCTCTGCGTAAAACACCTCTGCACCGGGCTTGGTCGAAGCACAGGCAGCCTGCGTGGTTCCCTGCGGAAGCAGCGACCGGCTATATTCATCGTCATAATAGATGCCCGTCGTTTTGGGATCACCCCCGGTAACCTGACCCACCATGCCCGGGAAGGAATCCGACGGGAAGGGCGTGCGTGCGTTCGTGTACTCCACGCCTTGATGGACCAGCTTCGCAATGGTCGAATTCGGATACTTCGAAACAAACCAGTCGAGATCGGCCTGGTGCATACCGTCTACCGATATCAGCAGCACATGCTTCGCGTGAACGGAATGCGGGTCATTGTCGGCAAATGCTGTTGTCGTGAGACTGCACGCCGACATGAGAACAGCCAACATCAGTTTTAAGTTGCACATACACCCCTCCATTATTAGTAATACATATGAAATAAAAGGCCGATTTTCCGGAAACTATTGGGTATTGCAGAATCAGCGTATGTTCCGGTCATTGCAATTCGGTGACACGAAACGAGCATGGATATCGACTCGGATTGGTAATAACGTAGGGACTTTCAACGCTTGAATGCTTGTTATCCGTCCAGGTTCCCTTCCAGAAGGAGTCGGATTTGCGGGATGCCCCAATGGGTGAGCAAGTGAACCAGCACCGCCCACTCGCGAGCTGTCAACGGCACGCGCTCGTCACCACGCAGAACGGTCGTGCCGCCAGTTCAACGGTCAAGTCGCGGTACCGGATCACCTCGACGCTACGATTGGTTGCAGATGACTGCAATGGCCACCGAGTATCAGGCAGCCGACATGGCAGTTCGGATGGCCGCAGTGCACTGGAAGCGACCCTCGCGCTAGCGCAGCCGCGTGTGACCGCTGCGGGTTGTGTTATGCCATTCGCATGCAATGCCGCGCCCGACGCGATCGCCGCGCTCGGGCGTGGGGCGCTAGTCGGCCAGGAGCGGTCGTTGGCCGTGTGCACTACGACGACCGCTTGCTAGCCTCAGTGATCAGTCTTTCACCAGGAAATCTGGCCCGTTTCCGGGGGTGAAAGCCTGTAGACAGTCAATCGCTCGTGGTCAGGTTTCATGCGAGTCGCGAACGGCATGTCAGGAGCTTGAAGAGCAGATCCTCAGCATCTAACGTGCTGTGTACGACTTCAGGGGACCGTCATGGCCAAAATCGAAGCGAAGCTGGCGAAAATGGGATTGGTGTTACCGCAACCACTACAGATGCCGGCCGATGTGCGCATGTCGCTGCCGTTTGCATGGGTGCGTGTGAGTGGGAAACGCGCGTTTGTTTCGGGACATGTACCTCTGAACCCGGACGGGACCATTGCGCAACCCATTGGCAAAGTGGGCGCCGAGGTGTCACCGGACGAAGGCTATTCAGCAGCACGCCTCGTGGCTCTTGCCCAGTTGGCGAGTCTCCAGAGGGCACTCGGCGATCTGGATCGCATTACAGCCTGGTTGCGCGTTCTCGCGATGATCAATGTCGCGCCGGCTTTCGACCAGACGCCGCGTATCGCGAATGGCTTCTCGGATCTCATCCTTGAGCTATTCGGTCCAGACATCGGGACACATGCTCGCTCAGCAGTCGGCATGGTGTTGCCTTTGAATGTGCCGGTCGAATGCGAGGCGGAGGTCGAGATCGACGGACCGTGATAAATGTCCGACCATGCAATCGAGTTCCAGCTGTGCATGATCCGAGATGCGAACCCGCTCCGATTCAACTTCGCAATGCAGTACGCCGCTTCGTCGGGAAGCCTGCAGCGCCAGCAGCTTGGTCTTGCCGAGCCGCACTGCCCACCTCGGCGCGAGCACCGCGTGAATCGAACCCGTCACCGGGGCTTCGTCGCCGCCGTTGGCCGGCCAGAAATAGCGCGAGACGAAATCGTGGTGGTCACCGGGCGCAGTGACCACCACGTCGCGTCGCGCGAGCCGCGCGATCAGCCCTCGGCTCATGGTAGTTGAAGCTCGATTCGCGAAGGACCGTTCACGAGGGAACCGGCGTCTTTCAACGGGCGATCAAAGCCGGCAACGCTTCCGCCCAAGACGTACTACGAGGTTACGGTCGGAACCCCTTCCAGCGCGATAATCCTTGTCGTCGCACATCTTTCACGGATCGCCTTGAGACGGGCGTACTCAGGCGACTCATACCAGGCCAGCAAGGAATCCATGTCCGGGAACTCAACGATGACGAGGCGATGCGGCTGCCAATCACCTTCGAGAACTTTGGTCAGACCACCACGGCCCAAATATTTTCCGCCGTAGCGCGTCTCGGTAGCAGGGACTTCTCGTTTGTACTCTTCAAAAAGCGCAGGGTCGGTTATATCGACATCGGCAATCAGGTATGCAGCCATGGCGCGATCCTTTCCGCAGTAGTCTCACCGCTCACTGTCATCGTTCTATTCTAGGGGCAATTCGGGTGCAGAGCCGCCGGTTTCCGAACCGGCTGCTTGACAGTCCGCAGTGTCGAACGAGCGCAACGGCGGTGAAGCCAAGGATGGCGGTTCTACCTGGAAAAGCGGGCGTTTGCGGGTGGGGCCGTCAACGGCAGCAACGGGTCAATCACGGACCTTTGACTTGGAGTCGGCAGCGGTAGATTACAGTCCGACGACGAACTTCCGAGTTCGGCCACAACCGGTCATTCGACATGCCTGCGTGAATCGTCGACAATCTTGACCATCGAGCCTGCCGACTCGTCGACTAACAACCTATCCCAAGCCATGCACGCCTCATACTACATACTTCTTGCGTTGGGAATTTTAGTAATTGGGGTGCTTCGAGCGGTCCGCTGGCGAAATGCAAAGGCGCGGGGGTTGAGCCGAGCGCAGTTCGCGCTAGAGAACGGTGCATCAGCTCAGAAGCTCCGTGCAACGGGAAACCAGATGCGCTGGCTTGGCAGGATATTTTTCTTTTTCCCATTGATTCTGGGTATGGGATTGGCGATCCACCCGAAATCCCCGGTGAGTCTTCTTGCAGAGGAATTCGTGGCCTTCGTGTTCATCTTTGGAGCTCTTGGACTTCTTTTCCTATGGGGCGCAAGGAAAAATGAAGCGCTTGCACGCGAGCTAGAAATGCTTCCGTGAACACTGCTGCCTGACACGCGTTGGTGCGGCACGAGGACCGACCATCCGTGAATGTCGGGTGTAGAACACATTTTTCGTCCGCTTCGGGTCGGGTTGCGACTTCCCAGCGACGCCGAGCGTCGAGGCGGCCTCGTCGGTCGGGGTGCGGCCAAATTCGGACGTTCGATGTCCGGGCCAAGATTATTGACAAATCGCTTGTGAACCGTAAATCCCACCGATATAGACGATCCTACTGATCATGCGCCGCTGGAAAAATCGCCGCCATTCCTTTGGCCCAAAAATATCCGGCCCACAAACACAGCGGAAATGAAACGCATAAGAAAATAACAGCCCAGTACAATAAAGAGTAAATATCACGCTCTGGTATAATTGCTAGGCTGACAATAACGCCCATCAGCCAAGAGGGAACACCCAATCCCAATACGCCTCGCCGATAAATCATTCTCCCGTTCGGCTGGTTTCGCAATTTTTTCAAATAACGAACAGTCCAATACGTGAAAGGAATCCACAATATCGCAACCAATATCAATTTCATTCAATCCCCCTGTCGAATCAGTGAAGATAGAAGTAAAGGTCGCCTGATACTACCCCTAAAACGGCTCCCGCCGCTCCTCCTAACATTGCGCCAGCCATGGCGCCGCTAGCTACCGCATCCCCAACGCTAACGGCAGATGCGATGGGATCTGTTTTCGCAACCTCGGCTACGCCAACTCCCAGACCAAAAAGTCCTCCTTGCACCGCGCCTATTGCCGCTGAGGGGAGGAAGATGTCTGGATTTGATTAGGTCCGCGATTCATGATCTGTGTCGCAGCCGTTGCTCGAATGTCCGTTGTCGAGGGCGGTGACGGGCCGCTTCGGGTCGACAGCAGCCACTCGCCTCTTGATGTTGTCGGTCAAAACGGTCATTCGATCCGGATGGCCCGCAGCCCGCCGTGAATGGCCGCCCGAGCACCATACCCACGACAGCAGGCGCCCCCGGTCTGGAGACTAGCCGTTTCGCGCCGTTATTGGCCGCTTCCGGGAGGCATTTTCGTATCGTCCTCTCATCCCTTGCAACTGTAGGCCTGACCTCCCACCGACGCTGTTCGAACGGATCCGACATTCGAGTTGGCCAAATGCCAACACTTTCTGGATTCGATATCCCCAGATAGGGCCGCCCCCTCGCCGCACTGCAGGCATGCTGGCTGGCACAAACGATGCTGTTGTTCATTCAAGCCGCAACGGCCAAGAGAACCAAACGGGCTCTCACAACGTGCTCGCTTGGTCCGCCATCAGCATCCACCCACGCAGGAGACCAAAATGCGTATCCTCAGTCAGCCGTCCAGGCGATATTCCTCAGCGATATTCAGGCGATCCGCCCGGTCGCGCAAAGCCGAACCGTTGATTGCAAATTTTGCGAAGCGCACCGGGGAGCTTCGAACCATCGTCGTAAATTGCATTTTGTTGATCGGAATCTCTGTCACCATCACCCTCTTTTGTCAGCAGGTATGCACGAGCGCGACATTCGTCGAACCGATCGACGCTCCCAGCGATCAGCAGGATATGGCGAAAGCGGCTCAATCCCAAATCGAAATAAAGCTTTACAAGATCCAGAACGAAGTAAGTTCAGTAACCCCCGGATCAAGTATGGGCAAGATTCCATCCCAGTTTGATCCGCCCGATTTTGCCATCCCCGGGACGTCCATTCCAATGCGGGCGCTTGTAAAATACATAAAGGGATTGCTGCCTGGCAAGGACTGGATAATTGCCGGTCAGTTGGCCAAGGATCCACATGGAAAATTGGAACTGCATCTGACAATGAAAGGTCGCGGCAAGAAGTTCGACAGAGTAATCGATGCAGATAAAGTGAGCAGCGACAGCGATGACGACCTTCAAAAATCATTGCTTGAGATGCTGCGCGCGCAAAGCCCTTACCTGTACGCCTCTTATATCGCGAGAGAAGAACGCGATAAATGCTATACCCGCCCGATGGCTTGTGACTTTCAATCCGCGCAGGATGCATATAAATTGATCATCGGAAGTGGAAAGAGCGACCCGAATTACAAGTGGGCAATCCTCGGCTTGTCGAAAATCGAGCAAGACCGAGGGCATCCCGAGCAGGCAATCGTATACGCCCGCAAAGTAGCAGTCGAATACAAGTCGAGTTGGGGGTACTACAATTGGGGCGTATCCCTCAGCGACTTGGGGTGCTACGAGGCCTCCATACAACCATTGCTTGAGTCCTCCAAACTGTTACCTTCCTTTGAAGCGACGTACAACGCACTCGGTCGCTCATACTTGGCCATGGCAAAATCGCGACTTCGCATGGACGGTAGCAATGTAGGACCGGTGCTTATAGATAAACACAATACAATCAGAGACGCCGAGACTGACCTTAAGGAAGCGAAATTTTATTTCAATAGAGCCATAGCATTGAAACCGGAATATCAGGAGGCGCATGTCAATCTCGGAGAATCGCTGAGCTTGCTGCGTGAACCCGATGAGGCTCGAACGGAATATGAAATGGCTATTGCACTTGACGCTGAGCACGCCGGCCGCGCCTACGAGAAGATGGCAGAGATGAGCGCTGACCCAGGTGATCGCGAAGTAAATCGCACGAAGGCCAAGCTGGCGAGCAGTCAGGTTCCAGAATGCCGCTACTCCGTCGAAAAATCTCTCCGCGAATCTTTTGGATGCGTTGAAGAAACGAGCGACATCACCGGCGACCCCAAGCACAGCTCTGGTCCGCGCCGAAATATCGTTCAAGGTCCGCAAGCGGCGGTATGTAACAGGCTCGCATTATTCGATGGCAACATCTCGTAACGGCATTCGAATCACGCCCGCTGCGATCGACCTCCTCGAACGGGCCGGCGACAATGCTCAGTCTCTGTTCGTGGAGGACGGCGGCGTGCCCGATCTTGCGCACGATTTCGTGCGCCGCCACCTGCAGCGCTCGCATGGCGGGGTGATGCGCACGTTCTGGCGCGCCTTCGCGCGCCAATCCGGGGGACGGGCGCATGCGTCTCGGTCGCTGCTGTCTACTTCATGTCCCGGGCCACGCGAAACCCGTTTGCAGAATAACGTACGCTGCTGTCGTATTTGAAGCGTGTCGAGACTGGCATGTAGCTTGCGCCATCCCGCCACGAGCCGCCGCGGATCACGCGGACCTGGCAATTCGGCTCGTCCCACGAGCGGCCGTCGGCAGGCGCATTCTTGTACGAGTTGTGCCAGCAATCGCTGACCCATTCCCATACGCCGCCGGACATGTCGTAGAAGCCGAGCGGATTGGCCGCGAACGACCCGACGTTATCCGGTGCATCGGCACGCCACGGCGGACCGCAGTCCTTGCAGTTCGCGTTACCCGGGCGCATCTCGTTGCCCCACCAGAAGCGCGTTGCGGTGCCGCCACGGGCGGCGAATTCCCATTCGGCCTCGGTCGGAAGCCGGTAAGACTTGCCGCTGATTTTCGACAGCCACTTCACGTACTGTTGCGCATCGTCCCAACTCAGGTCGCGCGCAGGTGCGTTCGGCACCGTGTTGCTGTCGTTGGGCAGGCGCGGGCAGGCGCCGGCATCGCGGCACGCGTTCCACTGCGCGACGGTCACCACATATTTCGCGAGCGCGAAAGAATGATCGAGCGTGACGCGATGCGCAGGTTTTTCCGACGGGTCGCCCGAATTGCTGCCCATCGCGAAAGTCCCCGGACTGACCGCCAGCATGGCGGGGCATGCAGGGCAATCCTTGATTTCGTTGGCGGCCGTCGCGCCGCTTTTCGGTGGCGGTGCCGAAGGGGCCGTCGCTGCAGTGGGAGGCGGCGCTTTCGTCGGCGAGCCAGCCGCGTGTGCAGGCTGGGCCGACGTTGATGCTGGCGCCGGAACGGGGGCGGGGGCCGGCGTGGGGCTCGCCGTCTGCGCGGGCGCGGACGCCGCAGGCGCCTTGGGCGCGGCCGCGCGCAGTCGCGCAAGACGGGCCTGTGCCAACTGCGCGAAGCGGCCGTTCGGGTAGGTCTTCAGATAGGCTTCGTAGTCGCCCGCTTCCTTGCTGTCCTTGATCGACTCCCAGAACGTGATTTCGTACTGCTCTGCGCTGTCTTTCGGCATCACGCCACGGCTGTCGAGCGCGACGACGCTGACGTCGGCCGGCACGTCGGATCGTTTCCCGATGTCGCCGCCGGAAAGCGCCGCGCCGGTTCCTGCGCGACGGGCCCCGGTGAACGCAAACGTCGTTGCCACCGCGGAAAGGGACGAGGCCACCCACGGCGTCTGCCGATGCCCGGTGGCGCTTTCGACAATCGCGCCGGTACGGTCGAAGACCTGTGCGATGCCGAGTCCCGGCAACGCGAGCGACTGCAGCAGCGCCGCCGTGTAGACGCCATGCGTTGCACCGTCGGCCGCGTCTTCGCCGGGCGCTGTCGCGTAGGCGACGAGCGTGTGCGGCGGTGGCTGGCGGGCCGCCACGTTGCCGGCGCCGGCGGGCGCGCTCAGGCAGGAATCCATAATGATCAGATCAATACGATCGCCGTGCCGCCGCGATGTCGCATCGAACACGGTTTGCAGGTCAATGCCCGTTCGCGACAGGCCGGCCGGAGAGCCGACGTCCGCATCGACCGGCGCGAGCCATGTCGTGCCACCGACGCTGGCACCGTGGCCCGCAAAATAGACCAGCCCGGTGCCGCCGGCTGCGACGCGGTGCTCGAACGCGGCAAGCCCGTCGAGCATTTGCTGCCGGGTGGCGTTGCGCAGTGTGATGACGTCGAAGCCGAGCGCCAGAAGCGCATCGCGCATCGCATCGGCGTCATGGACGGGATTGGCGAGCGGATGGTCGAGATATGCGCCGTTGCCGATCACGAGCGCGACGCGATGCGGTTCGACGGACCGGGCGTGCGCGGACGCTGCCGGCGGCGCTGCGGACGGATGCATGACCTCGCCGGAGCAGACGCTCGATGTCACCGAGATCGACGCAAACAGGCATGCGGGCAAGAGTATTCGCCACATATTCAGCCCCCTAGGGTGCGCCGTCGGATCAGATGGCCGAAGGCGGAGCGCAGCCGTTGCCGCGTGTCCGGTCGTCGCGAGCGCAATGTCGGCCTACGGCAGGCACGGGCACGGCCAGGACACATTCAAGATAGCACGTGCACTCAGCGGCGATTACCGGAACCACCCGCGGTTTTCGCAAAAAACAGACATACGCGTGCACGGATCGATGTCGGCCGATCACTTTGGGGATCGACATGTGCCTTCCTGTCGATTACGTCCTAAGCTGTTAGTCACGCTCCACTGTCCGACGCCGCGCGCCGCCACCAACGCGAGGAGCAACACGATGCGAAGAAGGGCTACGCTGTTGGTTTTGGCCGCCACCGTCCTGGCGCCGAGGGTCGCGCTCGCTGCGGGTCGAACGCCTTCGCCGCCTGGCGCCGAGGCGTACATCATCTGGCCGTCGGATGGTGCAACGATCACGGGCGGCAAGTTCTGGGTGCGCATGGGCCTGCGCAACATGGGCATCTGCCCGAAAGGCATCGAGCGGCCCAACGTGGGCCACCATCATCTGCTCATCGATACCGATCTCCCGCCGCTGGACCAGCCGATACCATCGGACCGGAATCACCTCCATTTCGGCGCCGGTGAAACCGAGGCGCGCATCGAGCTTCCACCGGGCAAGCACACGCTGCAGTTGCTGATGGGCGACTACAACCACGTGCCGCACGATCCGCCGGTGTACTCGAAGAAGATCACGATCACGGTCAAGTAGCGCGCCATGCCGCGCCTGCCGCACGAACCGGGAAACGACGCCATGAACAAGCTCATCCTCTTCGCCGCTGCCGTGGTGCTGCTATGGGCAGGTGCGACGACCGCAGAGACCGGCACGCATTCCGCGAAGGCCGTCGTCTACATCGGATGGCCCAACGATGGCCAGGTGCTGCCGGCCGGACGTCCGTTCCGGGTGTGGTTCGGCTTGCGCGACATGGGCGTCGCGCCGTCGCACGTGCAGTTTCCGAACACGGGCCACCATCACCTGCTGGTCGATACGGACCTGCCGCCGATGGACCAGCCGATTCCGTCCGACCGGAATCACCTGCATTTCGGCGCGGGCGAGACCGAAACCACGCTGGAGCTTCCTCCGGGCAAGCACACGTTGCAGCTGTTGATGGGCGACGCCAACCACGTGCCGCAAAATCCCCCCGTCTATTCGAAGAAGATCACGATCTACGTGAAGTGACGTCGCGCGCGCGCCGATCCACGGTCGCGTAGCGTGCGCGCTCGCCCGCCCGCGCGGGGGCGCGCCTCGCGCGGCGACGCTATCACCGATTGCGTGAGTGTTTGCGCGCTCCCGACATCCTGAGCCTGAACTGTTGGTGACGACCCGTCACGCATCGTCGATCGGTGTGCCGCGCACACGTCGCCCGAATCTCCCTCTTTGTCGCCCGGACCCGCATCGGCAAGCCGCCCGGCATGATTCCCGCCGATTCCGCGAGCGGCTGGCACGCCCCATGCTGTATGAGACGCGAGCGTGCAACGCTGAAGCATAAACACCAACACATCCACCCGTCCCGCACCGTCGCCGCGTTCCTCCGAAGGAGTCGATCGTGAACACCCACCTGTCGCCGACCGCCACGCGCAACCGCCGTGGTCTCATGCGTTCGCTGGCCCGCATTGCCGGTTCCGCCGGCGCATGCGCGGCGTTGCTGTCCGGCTGCATGGATCTGAACATGCCCGTCTACCAGCGCCCGGAGATGCCGGCGAAGACCACGTGGTCGAACGCGCACGGGCCGGTATCCGCGTCGGACGCGGTCAATCCCGAATGGTGGAAGAGCTTCGACGATCCGTATCTCGACGCGCTGATCGACAGGGCCATCGCGGGCAACGTCGATATCAAGGTGCTCGCGGCCCGCATCGGCGTGGCCGGCGCGCAGGTCGGCGAAGTCCAGGCGGGCGCGCTGCCGACCGTCGACCTCGGCGCGGGCGTGGACTTCGAGAAGAACACGCATCAGTCGCTGTCGAAGACCTACAACCTCGGCAGCCAGGTGAACTGGGACATCGACATCTGGGGCAAGGTCGAAAAAGGCGTGCAGGCGCAGAAGGCCGAATACCATGCGACCGAGGCCGACTGGCGCGCAGGCTACCTGACCCTCGTCGCCGACGTGTCGAGCACGTACTTCCAGATCCTCCAGTTCGACGACCAGATCGAGCAGGAGCAGCGCACGCTCGACAAGAACCGGCAGATCCTCGCGATCTACCAGTCGATGTTTGCGAACGGCGTCGCGCCGCAGACGGAAGTGCTGCGGCAGAGCGCGGAGATCAACGGGCTGGCGAACGAGCTGATCGAGCTGCACCGTTCGCGCGACACGGCCGAGAACGCGCTCGCGACGCTGCTGGGCGTGCCGGCCGGCGAATTCAGCATGCCTGCCGGCCATCTCCGCCAGCGCGTCAAGCTGCCGGACGTGCCGATGGGGCTGCCCGCGCAACTGCTCGCGCGCCGGCCGGATGTCGTCGCCGCGCAGTATCGCGTGCTCGAATCGTATGACGAAGTGGGCGCGGCGAAGCTGGCGCAACTGCCGTCGATCAGCCTGACGGGTCGCGGCGGCACCGCGGCGTTTGCGCTGTCGGACCTGTTCAAGGCGTTCACGTTCAGCTTCCTGCCGAGCATCAACCTGCCGATGTTCGACCCGAGCGTGCGCGCGCACATCAAGACGACCGAGGCGGAGACCAAGGTCGCCGAACAGCAGTACCGGCAGACCGTGTTCACTGCGTTCAAGGAGGTGGAAAATGCACTCGTCGATCTCGACGCGCACAAGCGGCAGCGCGTCCAGCTTCAGCAGCAGAGCGAGCGCCTGCGTACCGTCGCCGCGCAGGTCGAGGCACAGCTCAAGGAAGGTCTTGTCTCGCAGCTCGAGGTGCTCGAATCGGAACGTTCGGTGGCGTCCGCGGAGCTCTCGCTGCTCGCCAATCATCAGCAGATTCTGAGCGACACGGTCACGCTCTACAAGGCGATCGGCGGCGGCTGGCGCGCGGTCGAAATCTCGAATGCAAGCAGCGAGCCTGCCGGCCAAGCGATGCAATGAACACGCCAGCCCTGCGCAATCGCGCGATCGGTGCCAGCCGATTGACTACCGTCATCCGTCGCCTAAACTTTTTTCACGATCGTGCCGCCATGTGCGTTGGCGGCGCGGCTTCACGAGGGTGGTTCGCAAGCGCGTCGCGTTTCCTGCGCCGCGTGCCCATTGGCGGGCGCATGTCGATCGTTGGCCGAATCATGGTTCCAGACGCCGCTTCGATTGCCGAGAAACAGGCCGCGCTCGACCGGCAGTTCGATATCGTGCTCAAGCCGGTTTCCCATCCGGAGCTGAGCGAGATCCGGATCGACAAGGCGCTGTTCGCCGTCGGGCGGACGAACACGCCGTTCGCGTCCGCGCGGCCCGAGCTGGTGGCCGACCTGTCGCGCCGGCATGCACGCATCTTCTTCGAAGGCAGCGCGGGCTATGTTGCCGATCTCGGCAGCAAGAACGGGACGGCCGTCAACGGCGTCGACGTCGGCGACAAGCCGCACCTGCTGCGCGACGGCGACGAACTGCGATTCGCCGGCGCGCTGGCGTACCGTGTCGCGTTCGTGCCGCGCGCGACGCATCAGCCGGCGCGGCCGGCCGTCGTCACGCTGTCGCCGGAGCGCGGCGATCTCGGCCTGCAACCGGTCATCATTACCGCTTTCCCGTTCCTCATCAGCAAAACTGACGACACGTTCGCGTGCTACCGGAATGCGTATCCGCATCAGGTCAACTACCTGTCGCGGCGTCATGCGCACATCTACGTGCAGGACGGCGACGTCTTCGTCGAGGATCTCGGGAGTACGAACGGCACGTTCGTCGACGGCCGGCGTCTCGACGAGCATGCGGTGCCGCTCGGCGACGGCGCGATGCTCGCATTCGGCGGCGATCACTTCGTCTATCGCGTCGGCGTGCAGCGCGAGCCGGGGCCGGACTCCACCGTGACGGCCGCGTCGTCGCCCGGCGCCAATGCGGCAGCCGCCGACGCCGACCGGACGACCTTCGTCGATACCGCGCATTCGTTCCTCGACATCTTCTGCACGGTTCCGGCCGTTCAGCAGGACGACGAGGTCAACCCGCAGGCCGCGCATGGCGCCGCCGAAACCGCGCATGACGCGCGCCACCGGCGCGGCCGGTTCGAAGTCTTCCTGTCGGAGCTGAGCGAGGCGCTCGGCGGCAGCGGGCGCGTCAACGTGCGCCGGCTCGGCTGGTGGAGCGGCGGGCTGGTCGCCGCGGTCGTCCTGCTGCTCGCGACGCTGTATTTCCAGGACGCGCCGCTGCGCGAGATGCGCGCGCTGCTGGCGCGCGGCGACACCGTGCAGGCGGCGCAACTCGCCGACCGCTATCTCGCGAGCCATCCGGACGATACGGCGTTCCTCGCGCTGGGTACCGAGGCGCTCGTCCGGTCGAAAGTACCGGACTGGATCGCCGCGATGAACGTGCGTGCATTCGATCGTGCCCGTGCCGTCGTGCAGGACATGCGCACGCTGGCCCGCCACAACGCCGACGCCCGGCCGCTCGTCGACGAAGTTGCGTGGATCGGCGAGCTGCGAGCGTTCGTTGCCGGCCGCGGCGGGCCGGAGGCGCCGATCCGCATCTACCGCGACGAAGCGCCGATCAAGGCATTGACCGGCCGCTGGAACGACGACCCGGGTGCGCACCAGCGGCTGCTCGACCGGATCTCGTCATACGTTCCCGCGTTCGGCGTGCTGTATGCCGACGCGCTCAGCGAGGTGCGCAAGCTGCAAAGCGACAACTCCGTCTATGTGGCCGCGCTCGAGCGGTTGCAGCGCGCGATTGCGTCGGCGCTCGACGACGACCGGCTCGACGGTCTTCCGGCGCTGCTCGCCGATTACGAGCAGCGCTATCCGCGCCTCGGCGGCCTCGACGCCGTGCGTGCGGATCTGCAGCAGTACACGCAGTTCGAGAGCGACGCGCGGGCCGGGCACGGCCCGGCCGTACTGGATCGCCTCAGGCAGTTCCGCTTTGCGACGCCGCAATTCGCGGCACATGTCGCGACGCTGGAACGGCTCGCTTCGTCGGGAGGGCGCGGTGAAGCTCGACAGTCTCCTTAAGCGCGCGCGGCAGGCGGCGCCGCCGGAGCCGCCGCGCCCGCTCGGCGAGGCGCTGGAGGATCACAGCGCCGAAGGGATTGCGATCCTGACGGCGCGGCCGTGGCGGCTCACGCAGGCGACCATCATCGCGATGGTCGGGCTCGTCGTGTGTGCGCTGCTGTGGTCGTTCGTCGGCCGCGCCGACGTCATCGTGACCGCGCAGGGCGCGCTCGCGCCGGAGTCCGAGGTGCGCCGCATCTACGCGCCCGTCGACGGCGAGCTGGTGGACATCTATATCGCCGAAGGCCAGCCGGTCGAGAAGAACGACGTGATCGGCAGGATCAATGCGCGCGGCGCGATCGAGGCGGCGACCAACGCGCTCGATGCGCGGCTCAAGCTCGACGACGCGGAGCGCGAATGGAAGCAGTTTCCGGACAAGAAGCAGCTGATGGAGCGCAAGGCCGACGCGCTTAAGCAGCAGATCGAGGTCGAAGAGCACCTGCACCAGAACCGCATTGCCGAAGGCACCAGCAAGCTCGCGCAATCGCAGCGCGCGCAGATCGACGAAGCGCGCAGCAACATCGACAACGCGCGCCACGCGCTCGATCTCGCGAAGGACGAACAGGACAAGTACGCGCGCCTGTTCGCGCTGCCGGGCGGCGGCGGCGTGTCGCAGAGCCAGGTGGAACAGAAGCGCAGCGCGTACCTGCAGGCCGAGGACAGCTACCGCGTCGCGCAGGCGCGGCTCACGCAGCTCGAGGCGCAGCAGAGCCACGAATTCGCGCAGGCGAAGGCGCAGCTCGAAGGCAGCGGCGAGACGCTGACGGGGCTGCGCATCCAGTACGACGCGACCGTGCGCGACATCGCGAACACCGAAGAGAAGCTGCGCCTGCAGGTGCAGACGGCGCGCCTCGCCGCGGATGCCGCCGCGCGCATCCGCTTCGAGAACATCGACAAGGACAATTTCCTGCTCGTGCTGGCGCCGGTCTCCGGCGTGATCACCGATGTGACGACGACGCAGCCCGGCGACAAGATTCTCGCCAACACGCCGCTCGGCAGCATCGCGCCGTCCGATGCGCGGCCGGTGGTGAAGGTCGCGATCGCGGAGCAGGACCGCGCGTTCCTTCATGAAGGCTTGCCCGTGAAGCTCAAGTTCAATGCGTTTCCGTATCAGCGCTACGGCGTGATCGACGGCACGCTCGAATACATCTCGCCGGCGACGAAGCCGCAGGCGCAGACGAAGGAACCCGTCTACGAAGGCCGCGTGGCGCTTGTGCGCGACGCGTACACGATCGCCGGCACGAAGTACCCGCTGCGCTACGGGATGACGGCCACGGCGGAAATCGTGGTGCGCGAGCGGCGCCTGATCGGCTTCGCGCTGGACCCGTTCCGGCAGATCGCGGGCTGACGGCTGACGGTGACTGCCACGGTGATGTGGAACGAAAGCAGGCGGTGATGCGAGGCGCCGGCGGCGAATCAGGGCGATCGCCGCTTACAGGATCAAGGGGACCAAGGGGAACGAGATGACGGCAATAGTGCGTATCGACGACGAGGTGCTCGGCACCGACGACTTCATCCGCGTGCTGAAGCTCACCGGGCAGTTCGAGGGCCTCGTCGAGCAGCAGGTCCGCGACCGGCTGACGGTGATCGCGGCGAAGAAGATGGGCATGCAGGTGAGCCCGGAAGAAATCCAGGAGCGTGCCGACCAGTTCCGCCGCGTGCGCGGCCTGCACCGCGCCGCGGACATGAACCGCTACCTTGACGTGTTCGGCATCAGTCTCGACGAGTTCGAGCGGTTCATTACCGACACGCTGTACCAGGAGAAGACGCTCGACACGGTGTGCAGCGACGCGGCAGTCGAAGCGTACTTCAAGCTCAATTCGCCGAAGTTCGACAGCATCGAGGTCAGCCACATCGTGCTGGATTCGGAAGGCAAGGCGCGCGAGATGATGGCGACCCTGGAGGACGACCCGGACTGCTTCGGCGACATGGCGCGCGAGCACTCGATCGCCGACACGAGCGAGCGTGGCGGCGTGATCGGCAAGGTGCTGCGCGGTTCGCTGAAGACGGACATCGAGGCCAAGGTGTTCAACGCGCGCGTGGGCGACCTGCTCGGGCCGTTCGCGGCGCCCGACGGTTCGTTCTTCGAGATCTTCTCGGTCACCGCGAAACACCCGGCCGCGCTCGACGCCGACGTCGCGTCGGAAGTGCGCCGCCTGCTGCGCGAGGAGTGGCTCGCCGAGCGCGCGCAGGAACACATCATCGAGGCACGCTGATCACGGAGAACCGCATCGATGGACGCACAAGCCCCCGCCCCGGCCAGCACCCCGTCGCTCGCGGAGTTTCTCGCGTCGGTGGAGCCGCTGTCGCTCTTCTCGCGAGATGAACTCGATCGCATGGCCGCGCTTGCGCAGGTGCGCACCTACGCGTTCGGCGACACCGTCTGCAACCGCGGCGAACCGGCCGAAGGCCTGTACGTGCTGCGATTCGGGGCCGTGCGCCTGATCGCCGACGAGCGCGGCAAGGAAACCAGCGTCGGCGTGCGCAAGGAACGCGAAGTTTTCGGCGAAATGGCGATGCTGCGCGACTACTGGCACGAGGTGTCGGTGCGCGCGTCGACGAAGACCGAGGTGCTGTGCATCCCGCGCAGCGCGATCGAGCCGATCCTGCGCGACAACCCCGCCGCGCAGGCGTTCGTGACGAGCTATGTCGCGATCAGCTCGGCCGGCGGCTTCGTGACGCGGCTGTTCGACCTGCGCGGCAAGCTGACGCGCGCCGAGCTCGAGGAATACGTATCGAGCGTCGGCGTGAAGCGCGTGGCGGCCGGCAAGGAGATCGTCCGGCAGGGGCCCGGCGGCGACCTCCGGCTGTATGTCGTGCGCCAGGGCGAGGTGAGCGTGTCGTGCCACGAGGACGGCAACGACTATCCGCTCGCGACGCTCGGCGCAGGCGAGATCTTCGGCGAGCGCGCGTGCCTGCTGCGGCAGGAGCAGGCGGCGACCGTCACCGCGGTCACCGATACGCGCCTGCTCGTCATTCCGGAAAAGACCGTGCACTTCATGCTCGAGCGCAACCCGAAATTGCGCGAGGTGCTCGAGGAGCGCATTCGTTTCGTCGACAAGGAGCTGCAGCGTCAGAAGAAGCTCGCCGAACGGCGCCGCCACCCGCTGCAGATCGATATCGGCGCCGACGCCGCGTTCGGCGAGCGCATGATCAAGCGTTTCGTGCTGGTCGAGCAGGCGGAGGAAATGGATTGCGGGGCCGCGTGCCTCGCGATGATCTGCCGTCACTACGGCGTCGCGATGACGCTCGGCAAGCTGCGCGATCTCGCGAACGTGACGACGCAGGGCGCGACGCTCGAGAGTCTCGCGCGCACCGGCGAGGCAGTCGGTTTCGCGACGCGCGGCGTGCAGTGCACGTACGAGGCGCTGCTCGGGTTCGACCTGCCGTTCATCGTGCACTGGGAGGGCTATCACTACGTCGTCGTGTACGGCGTGTCGAAGTCGTGGGTGCGTATCGCCGATCCGGCGCTCGGCTTCAGGAAGCTGAGCGTCGAGGCGTTCGAGCGCGGCTGGAGCGGCACCTGCCTGCTGTTCACCGCGAGCGCGACAGCCGCGGCGCCGGCCGAGTCACGTTCGCCGTGGGTGCGCTTCATCGGCTACCTGCAGCCTTACAGGAAGATCCTCGCGCATCTGTTCCTGGCGACATTCGTGATCCAGGTGCTGGGCGTCATACCGCCGATCATCATCCAGAGCATCCTGGACGGGGTGATCGTGCACCAGAACGTCAGCCTGCTGCACCTGCTGATTGCCGGGCTCGTCATTTCGAACGTGTTTACCCAGCTGATGACGACGATCCGCGCGCATCTGTCCAACTTCATGGTGCGCAGTCTCGACTTCGCGATGATGTCGCAGTTCTACAAGCACACGATGTCGCTGCCTTATTCGTTCTTCGCGCGCCGCAAGAGCGGGGACGTGTTCGCGCGCTTCCAGGAAAACCAGACGATCCGGGCGTTCCTGACGGAGTCCACCGTGACCACCGCGCTCAATCTCCTGATGATTTTCATCTACTTCACGATCATGTTTCTCTACAACGTGAAGATGACGCTGCTGCTGATCGCCTTCGTGATCCCGATCATGGCGCTCACGGCGCTCGCGACGCCGAAGCTGAAAGGCTATGCGCGCGAGGTGTTTGCCGCGTCCACCGATGCGAAGTCGCTGCTGATGGAGACGCTCGGCGGCGTCGAGACCGTGAAGGGCATGGGCATCGAGCGGTCGGTGCGGCTGAAGTGGGAACGCAAGTATGCGAAGGCGCTCGACGTCCAGTACCGCGCGCAGGCATTCAACATCGTGGTGGCGCTTTGCAGCCAGCTGCTGAATGCGGCGACCACGATCGTGATCCTGTGGGTCGGCGCGAACCTCGTGCTGTCGCATGAACTCAGCATCGGGCAACTGATCGCCTTCAATGCGTTCATGGGCAGCGTGCTGGCGCCGCTGATGGGGCTCGTCGGCATGTGGAGCCTGATGAACGATGCGGCGGTGGCGATGGAGCGGCTCGGCGACGTCCTCGACATCGAGCCCGAGCAGAAGCCGTCCGAACTGGCCTCGCGCGTGCTGCTGCCCGACCTGCAGGGCGACATCAGCTTCGACGGCGTGTATTTCCGCTATGGCGGCAACGAAACGCCTTACGTGCTCGAGAACATCAACTGCACGATCAAGCGCGGCGAGATGGTGGCCGTCGTCGGGCGCAGCGGTTCGGGGAAAACCACGCTGGCGAAGCTGCTCGTGGGCTTCTATGCGCCGACGGACGGCAAGATCGTGGTCGACGGATACGACATGAGCGCGATCGACAAGGCTTACTACCGTGCGCAGATCGGCTACGTGATGCAGTCCAACCTGGTCTTTTCGGGATCGATTGCGGAGAACATCGCATGTGGCGACGCGAGCCCCGACTGGCGCCGCATGGAAGAGGTCGCCCGGATGGCCGACGCACATGCCTTCATCAGCAAATTGCCGCTCGGCTACGAGCAGGTGGTGGGCGAGCGCGGCGTGGGCCTGTCGGGCGGCCAGATCCAGCGGCTCTGCATCGCGCGCGCGCTGTATCACGATCCGCGCCTGCTCGTGTTCGACGAGGCAACCTCGTCGCTCGACACGCAGTCGGAGAGCAACATCCTCGCGAACATGCACGAGATCCTGCAAGGGCGCACGGCGGTGATCATCGCGCACCGGCTCAGCACGATCATGCGTGCCGACAAGATCCTGGTCCTGTACGAAGGCGCGATCGTCGAACAGGGCTCGCACGACGAACTGGTCGCCCTCAAGGGCATGTATTACCAGCTCGTGCAGAAACAGCTGGGTGCAGCATGAAACTCTTCGACCCGCACGGATTCGGCAACTCCGCGATCTCGTATGCCGGCCTGCTCGAGAAGATCGAGATCCTGCGCTCGATGCTGCGCTGGGCGCCCAAGCTCGAGCGCGCCGACATCGAGAAGCTGCTCAATCAGGCGAACGTGTTGCGCGACGAAGTCATGCAGATGTCGCGCAAGGAGCGCTTCGTCGAGGCGGCCGTCGCCGCGCCGCAGGCCCCCGATGCGCCCGACACGTCCGACACGTCCGACAAGCCGGAACCGGCCGCGCCTGCGGCGCAGCGGCGCCGACAGGCGCTGATCGAGCGCAGTTTCATCTTCGAGGGCATCTTTGGCGACAATCCGAAGCTGCTCGCCGCGCTCGAAATTGCCGAAAAGGCCGCACCGACCGATCTGCCCGTGCTGATCGACGGCGAGAGCGGGACCGGCAAGGAACTGATGGCGAAAGTCATCCACGCGAACGGGTCACGTGCCGATCGGCCCTACATCTCGGTGAACTGCGGCGCGATTCCCGACAACCTGCTCGAATCCGAGCTGTTCGGGCATCGGCGCGGCGCGTTCACCGGCGCGTCGAACGATCGCAAGGGCAAGTTCGAGAGCGCGCACACCGGCACGATCTTCCTCGACGAAATCGGCGAGTTGCCGCTGTCGGGCCAGGTCAAGTTGCTGCGCGTACTGGAATCGCACGAGATCCAGCGGGTCGGGTCGGATGAGCCGATCGCCGTCGATACGCGCATCGTCGCCGCCACCAACAAGAACCTGCGGCAATTGAGCGAGCAGGGGCTCTTTCGCGAGGACCTGTTCTACCGCCTGAGCGTCATTCATTTGACGTTGCCGGCGCTGCGCGAGCGTCGCGACGAAATTCCGCTGCTGCTCGCCTACTTCGGCGACGAGGCGGCAGGGGCACTGAAGCGCAGGCCCATCAAGACGACGCCGAAGCTGCGCGACTTCCTGCTGACCTACGCGTATCCGGGCAACATCCGCGAGCTGCGCAACCTCGTCTACCGTCTGTCGTGCCTGGCCGGCGAGGTCGCGGATATCGAGCACCTGCCCGAGGACGTCCGTCCGAAAGCCGCGTCGGCCGTGGGTCGTGCGACGGAAGAGGGTACGCCAGGCAGGCCGATGTCGCTCAGCGACGCGAAGCGTGCCGCAAGCGACGAGGCGGAGCGCGCGTTTCTCGAGCGCGGGTTGCAGGAAACCGGCGGAACCGTGGCCGAACTCGCGCGCCGTTGCGAGATGAACCGGTCGCACCTGCAGATGCTGCTCAAGAAGCACGGCATCCGTTCGAAAGCGTTCCGTCATCCGGACGGCACGGCACCCGACAAGGATGCGTGAACGCAGCGCGCGTCCGCTTATGCTCGTTCAGCGCTGCACGGCAGGATTGGCGATCGTCTGGTCCGACGCGTCGGGGTCGTCGGCGCGGATCACGATGGCGGTGACGTTGTCCCGTCCACCTTCGCGCAACGCGAGGTCGACGAGCGCGTCCGTTGCGCGCGCGCAATCGCCGCACGCGAGGGCGGCCGAGATGTCGGCTTCGTCCATCTCGTTGCTGAGGCCGTCGCTGCACAGCAGGAACATGTCGCCGTTGCACACGTCGATGCGCCGTTCGTCGAGATGCAGCCGCTCGGCGGCGCCGACGGCGCGCGTGATCACGTGTTGTGACGGATGATGGCGCGCCTGCTGTGCGCTCAGGTGGCCTTGCGCCTGCAGTTCCGCGACCTGGCTGTGATCGAGCGTGAGCTGCGTCAGGTGCGCGTCGCGGTACAGGTAGATCCGGCTGTCTCCGGCCCAGAGCCAGCCGCATTGACGGCCGCTCGCCAGCAGCACCGCCACCGTGCTGCCGATCATGCGTACGCCGCGCTGGGTGGCCGATTCGCGCAAGTATGCGTTGACGGTATCGAGCGCGGTGCGCGCTGCCTCGATGAAGTCCGCCAGCGTGGCAGGGGCGGCCAGCCGTTCCAGCGCACGCACGATCGTCCGGCTCGCGAGGTCGCCGGCCGAATGGCCGCCCATGCCGTCCGCAACGGCCCACAGGCCACGTTGCGGCAGCGCGAGGCAGTCGTCTTCGTTGATCTCGCGAACCAGGCCCACATCAGTGCGTGAAGCCGAAGTCCATTGCAGTTCTGCGCTCACGGCGCGCCATTCCTTTCCGTTAGGGCCCGTTCCGCTGATAACGGGCTTGTGAAGCGGCCCTAGACAAGCCGGTTCCTGCCGTCTGCGCCAACCCCGACCGCGATGTTCGAGCCGGGCGCCGAGTTCGTGACTTCGACGTTCTGGATCTGGTTCAGGACCTGGTTCGCGTAGAACGTGTTGTACGTCTGATAGAGGTTGACGACGGGCCCGAACGCCGTAACCGGCGGCGCGTAGGGCTGGATCCAGCCAAATACCCACGGCGCGCCTGCGCCGCGGATGAACGACATCGTCTTGCGGTCGATGTCGTGCTGCATGTGAAGGTCGGTAATCGCGAGCGTGGTCATGATGCGTCTCCGAATGGGGGCTTGCCGACGGACCGGTACCCGATAAGTGCAAACCTCGTGCCATGCGTGACGCAACCCGCGTGCGTTGCCCGGGCGCGTGCGTCGATCCGGTGAGCGCCGCACGCGGCAAGGCAAGGCGCCATCGACACGCGTTGCTTGCATGCTAGTGCGTCGCGGCCTCGTCCTGCAATGGTTGCGCGCAGGCCAACAGTTGCGCCCGCGAACGTAGCCGCGAAACCGACACTTGCGCCGGCAGACGCAGACGGCTGTCCGGCGCGCCAACTGGTGCTGTCGCACCAACAAAATCCCCGTCGAATGGTTGGCCGCGCGACGACAGCGCGGCGCCCGGCTCGCCGGGCATTTCCCGTCGCGCATGGCACGGCGGGCTCCGGCTCATTGGCACGCTTGATGCAGGTTAGTTGGCAACCGGCTAACCCTTCGGCAACACGGGCGGCCGCCAACCAGCAGACGGAGCCAGTCATGGAACTCGACCTTCAACCAGTGAACAGCACCGTGTACCGCACGGCGGCTGGCGCTACGGAGGCGATCTCGCATGCGGCTTCGCTGCCCGCCGGCGACGCGACCCTGCCGCTCGGCGCGCACCTGGTTTCCGATCGCATCGGCTACAGCCATCACGGCATCTATGTCGGCGACGGACGTGTCGTCCACTACGCGGGGCTTTGCGCGTCGCTGCATCGCGGCCCGATCGAGGAGGTCACGCTCGAACGCTTCGCCGACGATCACGCGGTTCGCATCGTGCCGCATCCGTACGCGGCGTATGCGGGGCGCACCGCGGTGCTGCGCGCGCGTTCCCGCCTTGGCGAAAACCGCTACCGCCTGCTGACGAACAACTGCGAGCACTTCTGCACGTGGTGCCTGGAAGGCACGGGCCACAGCGAGCAGGTTCGCACGTGCGTGATGCATCCGCGCACCGCACTTCGGTTCGCGCTGTCCGTCTGCCGCGCGCTGATCGTGGCGCGGCGGGCGGGCGGACGGTGTGAGGCGGCCATCGCCGCAGCATGAGCGACGTCGCGACGCGTTGACATTGCCACCAGGGGGCTCAAATGAACGGAACCGGATCATCCCTCCGCATGCAGGTCGACAAGTGGCTCGCGCCGAGCGCGTTCGTGCCGGCGCGCGTCGTGTGTTTCAGCCGCATGGCCGCACAACGGCGCCGCTATGTCTGCGTCGAGGCCGCGCATCCGGCCGGCACGATCGCGATCTTTTTCTTTCGTCACGACGACGGCTCGTGGTGCGTGTTCCCACCGGCCGATCGGCGGCTCGCGATGACGACGCGAGCGGCCTGACCGTGCGCGCCGAGCCCAGCGCCGTGTGCCCGTCAACGCAACAGCGTCGGACGCGCCGGGGATGCCGCTGCTTCGGCCACCGGCGTGCGCGTCAACGCAGCGCCGTGCACGTCCGTGTGCAGATACGGGAAAGGCTGCGGCGCGAGCATCGTCTGATGCGCGCGGACCATCGCGCCACCCGTGATGGCGGCCATCGCCTGCCGGTCGAGGTCGACGCTTTCGGGAAGATCGTTGATGACGAGCACGCCCATGGTTTGCTCCGCGAAATCGGATGGGAGAAGGGCCGCCACGCAGCATTCTGCGATGCGCCGGCGTACCGGGGATCTGTCCAGTATAGGTTCGCGGCACGGCCGCGCGCGCTGGAAAATGGACGACGCGGCGCAGGCGGCGTGAACGGCGAAACCCTGGGGCCGGCTCGCCACGGATCTGCCGGAAATCTAGTTCCGGCACCGATTGCGCAGGGCGTTACCGCAGACTAGTATGATTTGTTAGACATCCTGTCAGAAGGGAGGCGGCCGGTGCGGCGCGCAGTCGAATTCGTCTGACGATGGCGTGGCCGCGAGTTCGTTGATGTCCGGTGCATCACCGATACGTTGCGCTGCGTCGGTGCGCCAATGGACGTTCCTTGCCCTGGTGGCGCCGTGAGGCGCCGAAGCGGGTCGGCAAGCTGAAGCTGAGTAGACGGCATACGAATGATGAGCTTTGCGCAGCTGATTCAGACATTCCAGAGCGGGGCGCTGTCTCAGGAGGCGTTCTTCTCGGAGATCGACCGGGTGCTGGCGACCGATCAGGTCAATTGCGCGCAACTGCGCGAAGTTCTCGACCAGACGCAAACCACGCAGCCGCTGGCCGACGAGATCTATGCGGAAGTGCTGAGGCGCATCGAACGGTGTCGCGACAGGACGGCATCCGCTGGCGACGCAACCCGGGTCCAGGAGAGCCCGCTCCAGGCCGGTGCTCAGCCAGGTACCCCGCCCGGCCCGTCGAGCGGCGCGCTGTTCGTCGAAGGCGAGCGCGTGAAGGGCATCGGCGATACGCTGAACGGACGCTTCGTGCTGGAGGAGTGCCTCGGCGTCGGCGGGATGGGTACCGTGTACAAGGCGCTCGACCTCCGCAAGCTGGAGGCGTCGGATCGCAAGCCGCACATCGCGATCAAGGTGCTCAACGTGCAGTTTCGCGGCCAGCCGACATCGCTGATCGCGCTTCAGCGTGAAGCCCGCAAGGCGCAGACGCTCGCCCATCGCAACATCGTCACCGTCTACGACTTCGATCGGGACGGCCCGCTCGTCTACCTCACGATGGAGTATCTGTCGGGCAAGCCGCTCAGCAAGGTGCTGCGTGCGCCGGGCTTTGCGGGCATGCCGCTCGATGCCGCATTGCCGATCATCGCCGGCATGGGCCATGCGCTGGCGTACGCGCATGAACGCGGCTTCGTCCACTGTGATTTCAAGCCCGCCAATGTGTTTCTCACCGACAGGGGCGAAGTGAAGGTGATCGACTTCGGGATTGCTCGCGCATTCCAGCGGCGCGACGAGGATCCCGACGTGACCGTGTTCGACCCGGCGAGCCTCGGCGGCATCACGCCGGCCTACGCGAGCCCGGAGATGTTCGAGCATCGCGAACCGGATCCGCGCGACGACGTCTACGCGCTCGCCTGCGTCACCTACGAATTGCTGACCGGACACCATCCGTTCAATCGGCTGTCGGCCACCCAGGCGCGTCACGACCACTTGCGGCCCGAGCGCCCGCCCGGTCTCGATCGCACGCAATGGCGAACCTTGAGCGCCGCGTTGTCGTTCGACCGTGCGACGCGCACGCCTGGCGTCAACCTGTTCCTGGACGGCATGGGCGTGCACAAGCGTCCCGCGCCGGCACCGGGCGCACGCATCGGGGCGGCCGTGGGCGTCTGCGCGCTGGCGGTGATCGCCGTGCTCTGGTACGGCTACCAGTTACTTTCGCGCAGCGGCGAACGGCCCTCCGCAGCGGACACGCTCGCGCACGCGCCCGCAGGCGGAGGGAATGCCGCGAAGACGGGCGCCGCTGCCGGCAGCGCGCCCGTGGCCGCCGCGAACGCCGTTCCCGCTGCTGCCAGCGAGCCGCCGCCGGCGCCGGCGATCTCGCTGGCATCCGTGATGGCTGCGCTGGCGCGTCTTCCTTGTTCGGCGCTGGATGCCTCCGTGCAGGATCATGTGCTGCAGGTGCGGGGTTATGTGGAATCCGGTGTCGGTATCGGGCGGTTGCGAACCGCGCTCAGCGGCATGCCGGGCGGGCAGACGGCGAATCTCGATGTGCATCCGGTCGATGCCCACAATTGCGAGGTCGTGAGCGCGCTCGCCCCGTACTGGCGATCGAATCGGGCGTCGTCACACACCGCGTCGATCCGCACGCGGCCGCCTGATGCGCGTCTCGCGGAAGGCAACCCGCTGGTCATCGACATCACGACACCCGGTTACGACTCGTACGTGAACGTCGATTATTACGTGCTGAACGGAAGCGTCGTGCATCTCGTGCCAAGCAGCCACGAACGCGACAACCAGGCGCCGCCGAATTACTCCGCCACGATCGGCAGCATGGGCGACTGGGTGATCGGCAAGCCGTTCGGGACCGAGATGATCGTGCTTCTCGTCACGCCGGCGCCGCTGTTCGACGGGATTCGCCCGCCATCCGAGCCGCGCGCGGCCTATCTCGCGGCAGTCGATCGGCAACTGAAACTGTTCGAGGCCAAGTACGGCGCGGACCACGTTGCAGCCGATTTCGTCCAGATCACGACGCATGCCGGCGGTAAATGATCGGCCGGATCCGCACTCGTCAGCGGCCTAGCGATTCCGCCGCCTTGTGAATGGCCTTGCGGATGCGGGGAAACGTGCCGCATCGGCATGCGATGCTCTTCATGGCCTCGTCGATCTGGCGGTCGTCGGGGCGAGGGCAGCGCATGAGCAGGGCAGTGGCCGCGACCAGTTGCGCGCTCTGGCAATAACCGCATTGCACGACGTCGACGGCGATCCACGCGTCCTTCAGTGCTCGCGCTTCAAGGCTGTCCAGTCCTTCGACGGTCGTGATGCGCGCGCCGTTCAGCGTACCGACCGGGAGCTGGCAGGACGGCACGGCCTGATCGTTCAGCAGCACCGTGCATGCACCGCAGATCCCGACGCCACAGCCGAACTTCGTGCCGGTCAGCTTCCGTTCGCACCGAATCACCCAGAGCAGCGGGGTGTCGGGCTCGGCATCGAGATGAGCGGTTTCCCCGTTGATACGGACTGACACCATCGGTCGTCTCCTGGATCGGGCGGGGGCGGCTTGACGAGCGGCAGCGTGCGATGGCGCACACCCGTGAGCGCGTACAGCGCATTCGCCACGGCCGCTGCAATCGGCGGCGCGCCCGCTTCGCCGACGCCGTGCGGCTCGGTCCCGCCTGCCACGACTTGCGTGACGATCTCGGGACACGTTTCCATGTTGACCAGCGGGTAGCTGTCGAAATAACGCTGTGCGACTTGTCCGTTCTCGATCGTGATCGCCTGCTCAAGCGCGGCCGACAGCCCGAAGATGATCCCGCTTTCCATCTGCTGCTCGACGAGGTTCGGATTCACGGCCAGCCCGCAGTCGATCACGCAGACCACGCGCGTCACGCGAAAGCCGTCACCTTCCTGCCGGACTTCGGCGACTTGCGCGACCACGCTGCCGAACGCTTCGTGCAGCGCGATGCCGCGCGCGTGCCGCACGCCGGTCTTGTCACGCCATGCGAGCGGCGAACGCCAGCCGGACAGCGCGACGAGCGCCCGCAACACGGCCGCATGGCGCTGGTGCGCCGGCTGCTTCAGCATGTCGAGGCGAAACTGGATCGGGTCTTTCCGTGCAAGCACAGCCATCTCGTCGATGAAGCTCTCGACGAAGAATGCCTGATGCGAGTGCCCGACGGAGCGCCAGTAGCCGACCGGAACCGGGAGCGTCACCGTATTGTGCTGGACGAGAATGTTGTCGCATTCATAGGGCTGGTCGAATGCGCCTTCCGCCATCGTGGCATCGGGCAGCAGCTTCACAGCGATGCTCGGCATGCCAAAGGTACGGGGCATTGCCTGCGCGCTGACCGACTGGCTCGCCGATATGCCTTTCCATGCGACCAGCCTGCCGCTCGCATCGAGGGCGCCGCTGTATCTCGCCACGCAGGCCGGGCGGTAGAAGTCGTGCGTCATGTCCTGCGGGCGCGACCAGATCGTCTGCACGGGCCGCCCCTTCGCATTGCGCGCGATGGCGGCGGCCTGCGTGATGAAGTCGACTTCGAGCCGGCGGCCGAACGCCCCGCCGATCAATTGCTGATTCACGACCACCTTGTCTTCGTCCAGACCCAGCAGCGCCGCAACTGCCTTGCGTGCCGCCATCGGAACCTGCGTGCCGACCCAGATCGCGGCCGAGTTGTCGTCGACCAGCACCGTGCAATTCATGGGTTCCAGCGGGCCGTGAGCCAGATAGGGCGCTTCGTACTGCGCGACGAACGGCTTCGCGCGGCTCAGCACCGCATCCGCGTCGCCGGCGGCGTAGAAGACGTGGCGGCCCGCGTCGCCGTCGAGGGCGTGCGTCAACGTCGTGAGAACGTCCCCGGTATTCACGCCGGCAGCCGGCCCGTGGTCCCATGTGATCGGCAACTGGCACAACGTCCGCATGGCGATGAACGGATTGTCCGCAATGACCGCAACGCCTCCCGTTCCGCCGTTGTATGGCTCGATCCTGAAGATGCCGGTCACGCCTTTCATGCTGGCGACCCTGGACTTGTCGAAATCCAGCGCCTTTCCGCCGAGTGTCGGACACATCGTGACGCTCGCATACAGGAGCTTGTCCGGAAGCGCATCGATGCCATAGCGCGCGCTGCCATCGAGCTTCGAGGGCGCCTCGATGCGACCCAACCGTTTCCCGACGAGCTTGAACGTCTTCGGGTCCTTCAGATCGACGTGCGTCGGGTGCGGCATGTCCTGTGCGAGCTGGACGAGTTCGCCATACGTCGCCGAGCGTCCCGATCGATGCAGCACCAGGCCGGCTTTCGTCTCGCATTCCGCGACGGGCACGCCCCAAAGCTTCGCTGCCGCGCCGCACAGCATGACGCGGGCCGTGGCGCCCGCTTCGCGCATGGGCCCCCACAGATCGATCATGCTCGTCGATCCGCCCGTCACCATCGAACCCAAATAGCGTGCTCCTCGGCGCACAAACGCCTCCGCGCCGCGAGCAAGCAGGCCGTCGTCATCGGGACGAAACGGAAGGCCGTCGGCGAGGCTTTCACGGTCCTTGTAGATCGTGTCGAGTGGAGACATGACGATGCGGACCCGGGGCCAGTCCGCATCGAGCTCTTCCGCCAGCAACATGGCCGCGCCCGTATGTATCCCCTGGCCCATTTCGGATTTGCTCATGACGATCGTCACGTCGTTAGTCGAACTGATCATCACCCAGCCGTTCAGCGGCACACCGACGGGCGACACCTCCAGTTGAGGGGGGATGTCCAGCCGGTCGTCGGGGCGCCACCATGCCCAGCCGATCACCAGCGCGCCCGCACTGCCCAACAGGAAGGTTCTGCGCTTCAACATGATGTGGCTCGCCGACATGTGTTGACCGAGTCACTGCGCCTTCAACGAATCAGGCCACGCGCCTCGAGAATGCATTGTTTCAAACACAATCAGACATTTTATTGCTGCTGCAATCACCTATATTAGTCACTGATATCGGCGACTGAGAACCAGAATGTGATGCGCGTTTGAAACGCATGCTGAAAACGCGTCCTGCTGCGGCCGGATGAATCTGCCGGGCTTGCGGGACGCGAAGCGCATCGTGCCAACCGCTTCGAACGCACCACCAACCGGAGGTCGTTGATGCTTGTCGACGAGGTTCACGCGTTGCTGCTTGAGCTGTCGGCGCCGTGGCGAGAAGCGTTCAAACGTCATGGTCTCGACCTGTCCGATTCGGGCACGCCCGAGGAGACGGCGAATCGGCTGCGCCGGCCACTGCCGATCGATTGGGACGATCCCCGCATTCACGATCTCTGCCCGACCACCGAGCGGGCGATCGAGCCCGGCGACCCCGCGCGTAGCCTGATCTATCACATGCTTGCCCTGTCCGAGTGCCCGTCGCCGGACGGTGGCGTGCGTCTCGAAGCGATCGATTTGCTGGAGAACTACATCGATTCGCTGGCGCCGTTGCCGCCCGACTGGCAGACGCTGGACATCGCGGTGCTGGCGTACCAGTACCGGCCGGCGCGCCGTACCGGACATCAGCAGCATGCGGACCGCGTGTTCTCACGACTCGGCATTGCACGCAATGGCGACATCGATGCATGCTATGACGAGCAGACCCGCGGCTTCGTGCCGCACGTGCAGGACGGGATCGAGCATGTCCGCACGATGCCGGCGCGCTACGGCGCGTTCCTCGTCCGCCGGGTCGTCGGTCCCGGCACGCTCGCGCTGATCGAAGGCAAGCAGTCGGGCGACGATCAGCGGACCTTCATCGAACCCGTGCGCAAGCTGTTTCCCGAGGGATGCCTGCCCGGACTCCGGTTGACGTTGAATTATGGCCACCGCCATGTCGGCGAGAAGCTGAAGCGGGCCGTCGAGGCGCGCTGGGGCGTGCGGCCGTCACCATCGGGCGATCTGGACGACGCACCGTATGCGCTCTGCTGTCAGGAACCGGGCGCGGCACCGCCAGCCGGTCCGGACGCACCGGCAGTCACACTGAAGCGCTCGGGCGCGGCCGTGCTGTTGATGCCGGCCGCGCGACCGCTGATCGAGCACGTGACGGCTGCCAGCTTCGGGGTGCGCGGCTTTCGGGTGCCGGCTCAATGGCGACTGGTACCGCTCGCCAACCGGCGCTTCACGACGATGAGAATCGTCACGAACCTGTGGAAGCTGGTGCTGGCCGCGATCGACGACGTGCGGCAGCAATATTTCCCGCATTTCGCACCCGGATGGCTTCGATTTCCCGAACCCCGCAACGCGCCGGAGTTCATCAACATCCGCCACAAGGCGCATGAGGACGGCACCTGCACGGATATGCGCGCACATCCCGTCGACCGGCAGGATTTTCTCGGGGCAGTCAGCAAAGGCGGCTACCGCGCGCAGCTGTTTCTGGATCACTGCAGCGAAGGGGTCGTGACGATCAGCATCGCCGAGCTGGCCGAACACGCTGTGCTCCCGGCCTATTCGGTCGTCGCCGCGCCGGATTTCTATCCGTACGCCGACCAGGCGGAACTGCAGCGCTGGTTCACGGACCGGCAGATCGATCCGAAGTCGCAGTTCAGAAGCGGCTCGCCGATATCGCTCAGCGCCGAGCGTCTCGCGGCCAATCCCGGCCACATCGATCCGTTCAGGAAAACGCAGGCGTTTTCGCCGAACGACGAGACGGTCGCTGTCGCGTTCAGCCTGGCGGCACGCGCACCGCGTCGGCGGGACACGCAAGTGCATACGCCGCGCATGACCTCGTTTCTGTCGGACGCGTCCTCGGGTGTCTTTGCGCCCGGCTGGGACGTCACCTATGCGGGCAACCGGCGGGGCATCTTCCTCGCTACCTTCGGATTGGGCAGCCCGTTCGCCGAAGACATCAAGCTTTGCGCGGCCTCGAACAGCTTCTGGCCTGCCGTGAGTCCGGATGCGTCGAGAACCTTCAATCGGACCGACGCGCCGACCGCCATCCCGATGCTTGACCATGAACTCGGCTTGCATCCGTGTCATCCGCTGGTCACGCGTGGCGACGAGTCGAATACGCGGCGCGGATGGGACGGCGAATACGGCCCTTACCTGACGCCCGACGGCAGCGTGGATTACGCGGATATCGAACGCTCGGATTACGTCGCAAGCGCACTGCACGGCGAGATGCTGTACGGCGCATTCGAGCACGTCGATTCTGCCGAGCTGATTCGGCGGATCAGTGCGTTGCGCCATGCCGTCGCCGCATGCGACAACGGGCAAACGCCTTCGCGGACGAAGCTGTGGCTGGTCTCCGCACGGGTGCTTCGCGACGCCGGCGACGCGGACGCTCCGGGCGTGGCTCGGCGCTATCGCTTTCTTTTTGTTGTTCCTGCCGATGATGCGGCGACGGCGCAGCACACGCCGGGACGACTGCGCGTGCGCTACGGGCAGGCGATCCGTTGCGATGCGACCGAGGCTCGGGTGGTCGGGCACGTGCTGCGCAGCGCACCGGGGCCTGGCGCGCTCACGCTTTACTGAGCGATCTCGATGAATGCATTTGACGTGCTCGTCGTCGGCGACGGGCCTGCCGGATGTGCTGCCGCGATCGCTGCGGCGAGAGCGGGCGGCAACGTGTGCATGCTGGGTCGCGGGCGTTCGCGCGCCGCGCCGGAATGCATGTCCGGTGCCGCGCTCGTGCTGCTCGATCGACTGGCGCCGGCTCTGGCCCGGCAACCGGATACCTGGCTCGATGGCGAGGCCGATGCGCAGCGGGGACGTGCGGTCATACGCAGCCGCCTCGACGACGGCTTGCGCGCCGAAGCGTTGGCCGCAGGGGTTCGCTATTCGCGTGTGCCCGCCGGCGGACTTGTCTCGCGTGTCGAACACGGAACGGTTGTCGGCATCACGCACGGCGACGGCGACGTCGGCGCGCGCGTCGTGATCGACGCGACCGGCATCAGCAGATGGCTGCGTCGCGCGATTCGGCTCGTTGTGACGACCGACTCTTCGCCGTTCTGGCTTCGCCGCGGCTACGCGCGTGCGCACGAGGCGCGCATCGGCACGTACTGGCACATCGCGCATGGTGGCTGGCTCTGGTTGAGAGCGACGTCCACGTTTCAGATCTGGACGTCGCTATCGACGCTGCGCGATGGCGATATCGCATGGCCAGCGGATACAGCGCCCGTCGGACCGGTGTGGCGCGAGTGCGGGCGCTGGCAGTGCCTGCGCGAGGCTGCGGGACCGGGCTATATCGTGTGCGGCGATGCGGCGGGCTATCTCGACCCGGCGACAGGAGACGGTTTGCGTTTTGCGATCGCTTCCGGCCTGCGCGCGGGAGCAATGGCCGTCGAGGTCACGCGTCATCCCGATCGGGCGAGCGTGCTGGCCGCGCTGTACTGCGACTGGGTGACACAAAGCTACGAGCGCAACCGGGCCGTGCTGGCACAGAGTTACACGCATGCGGGGCTGGATATCGGGTGGCGCGATCCGGTTCGTCGATCGGACTGCCGCTCAGCGGTTCATGCGCCGTGAGTGCTGGCGAGAAAACGCTGGCTGCGTTTTTATCCATGCAAAGAAGCCCGCCGAGCGAGCACGGCTCGGCGGGGTTTAAACGCCGCGAGGGCAAGCTCGCGGCGGCCTGGAGCGGTACAAAGCTATCGCACACGGCTATGACTGCGAGGAAGGATGGTGAAACTTACAGGCCCAGCTTCGCAAGAACCTCGCCGCCGAGGTTGTTGATCGAATTGGTCACGCCGAGGACATTCTGGTGCGACGATGCATCGACCTGAGTCACCGGGGCCGTGATGGTATTGGGGCTGGCGAACGAGAAGCCGCTGCCGGTTGCGATGTTGTTGATCCCCGCGTTTTGGAACACGCTACCACCGCTTACGGAAGCCATTTCCTTGCGGCTGAGTTCCTGGGCGCGGGACAGGTCGTTGATCATCAGTGCGGACATGGTAAATCTCCTTGAGTTTGCTACGGTTTGGAAAGGAGCACGTTTCGTTGCGCTCGCAGCTACTAACGCATGGGACGTGCCAGCTCCGGATCATGTGCACAGATTTGTTTCTAACCTGATGAAAACAAACACAATTCAATCTGGTTGGCGACATTGCACATGGCTTGCCGGGCAAGATTGAAGATCCACGATGTCTGGTTCTCCCAAACAATTTCTCCGGTAGCTGTCTTGTCTCACCCAACATGAAATCGGGCGTGTCGCTCGCGATGCGCGTCGAGGACATCCATGTGCAGCAGCGGCGGATGTGGGAGCGCCCACGCGATGGTGCGCCAACGGGCGGCCGCAACCGGAATCGATGCAGAGATCGGAAGTCGTGCGCTTCGCGCAACTGGAATCAGTCGCGTACCTGCAGAACGGCGGGACGCTCGAGAACGCCGCGGCGATGGTCAACCACGCATCGACGCGACCACGCAGTTCCATGACTGGCGTCGCGACGCCATCAACCTCGATGACGTGGAGCGGATCCGCGTGTAGGGGGGCGGGGGGCCAAAAGCGCTTCGGGATCTGGCCCGCCGTTGATCGTGGCGGGCTGCGCAACTGACGGCTCGTCAGCCAATCTCCCTGTCGATGCTGGCTTCGTTTTGGCACATGCAAAGAAGCCCGCCAAGCAAGCACGGCCTGGCGGGCTTTTAAACGCCGCGAGGGCAAACCCGCGGCGGTCTCGAGAACTTCGGTACAAGGCTATCGCATACGGCTATGACTGAGAGGAAGGATGGTGAAACTTACAGGCCCAGCTTCCCGACAACGAGGCCGCCGAGGTTGTTGATCGAATTGGTCACGCTGGTGAGATCCACGTGCGTCGATGCGTCGACCTGAGTCACCGGGGCCGTGATGGTATTGGGGCTGGCGAACGAGAAGCCGCTACCGGTTGCGATGTTGTTGATCCCGAGGTTCTGGAACACGCTGCCACCGCTGACGGAAGCCATTTCCTTGCGGCTGAGTTCCTGGGCGCGGGACAGGTCGTTGATCATCAGTGCGGACATGATATATCTCCTTGAGTTTGCTGCAGTTTGAAAAAGAGCACTTTTCGTTGCGCTCGCTGCTACAAACGCATAGGACGTGCCAGTACCGGTTCATGTGCGCAGAGGGTGGCATAACATCATGAAAACAAACGGAATTTTATCTTGCTGTCGCCATTTGACATGGCCCGCCGGGCAAGATTGAAGAACCACGATGTCTGGTTTTCCCAAACAATCTCCGTGGCGGCTGTCTTCTCTCACCCAACATGAAATGGGGTGTGGCGCTCGCGATGCGCGTCGAGGACATCCATGGGGAGCAATGGTGGCCGTACTCGCGCCGATTGGCCGAACGACAGCAGTGCGGAATGCTGCGCGGCCGCCGATGCCGACGCTTGCGCGAGTCGCGCGGCGAACAGATCGATGTCGAAGCGAGCGGCCGGCACGGCGTCTTCGGCACGGTTCCTATAATTGACGATACAGCGACCGCCGGATGCAGCACACGCCTTTTCAGTCCGGGACCGACGGCGCTGCTTCATTCAACCTTTGCGCGAGGCAGATCATGCAACGCAGCGATACGGTCTTGAAGCAGGTGATGGCGGCCTTTGAACACGAATCTCACCTGAAGTTACACAATCATCCCATTCACATGAGCTTTGACGGCAACGCGTTGACCGTGTCGGGCGATGTGCCGGATATCGCATCGAAGAAGCGCCTGCTCTCGCTGACCCACGCGCACAGCGGCGGGATGCCGCTTGTCGATCAGCTCCGTGTGGCGGCCCATCCGCCGATGGGCGACGGCGAACTGCGCACGCGCGTTTGCGAGCGGCTCGCGCAAGCGGTCGATTTTCGCAACTGCGTGATTTGCGCACGCGTCAAAGGGCAGCTCGAGGTGCTGCGCGGCACCATGGATCAGGCCGGTAACGAGGGCAGCGGCGCGATCGAGGTGACGGTCGAAGGCGGTGTCGTGAGACTGACAGGGCAGGTGATCAGCCTGTCTCACCGGCGCCTTGCTGGCGTGATTGCGTGGTGGGCAGGCAGCTGCCGCGATGTGGTGAACCTGCTGGAACTGGTACCCGCCGAAGCCGACGGCGACGAGGAAATTTCCGAAGTGATGCATCTCGTGCTGGAAACGGATCCCCGCGTGCGAGCCGACCAGATCACCGTCAGCGTGAAGAATCACCAGATCACCCTGGCGGGCTGGGTCCCGACAGATGCGGAACGGCTGATGGCCGAACAGGACGCGTGGTGCCTGGATGCGATCGAAGGTGTCGTGAATCGTATCGAAGTGAGCGCGTGATGGCGCGGCGTCGAGCAGATGCGTGCCCTTCAGCAGCGGCAGGTATTAAGGCGGCATCAAAATGGAGGAAGCGTGCAGGCGATAGCGCGTTATCCTCCATTTTTTGCCTTCTCGCCAATGGGTCGTGCTCGAGCGTCTCCAACCCTGCGCAACATGACTCGCAGCGAGCATCTACCTCCCGGCAACCGTTTTCACGCTCCCGTTCGGTTGCACATCGAATCGCAGCAATTTTCCGCCGCCGCCTGAATCGCCAGGCGAGACCGCCACATAAAGGCACCTGCGCGCAGGCACGAGAATCGCCGTCTTGGCACCCTTGGCCGTCGGCACGTGCGCGATCTCCTCGTAGTGGTCCGCATCCTTCTGCTGGATCACGCCGACGTAATCGTCGCCAGCCAGGTAGATGCGACGGTTGACTTCGTCGAAAATGACCTCGTTGGTGCGCTGCGGCGCATCGAACGACGCCAGCGTGTTGCCGTTGGTGGCATCGAGCACCAGCAGCTTGAACGGCTTGCGTGTGCCGACGAACAGCCGTTGATGCGCCTCGTCGAACGCGATCGGTGCATTCAGCTCGGCACCCTGGACCGGCCAGCGGGCAATCACGTCGCGTGTCGTCTTGTCGACGACGGCCAGCGTGCTCTTGCCCGTCACGTTGACGAACAGGCGGTGGCCATGCTGCTCGGCCGCCATCGCCTCGGTGAAGTCGGTGTCGAACGTCACGTCGCCGACGTGGCGCCCGGTGCGCGGATCGACCTCCGACACCACCGTCTGCTGCATCTTCGGGTCTGCGTTCTTGCCGCCGGTGACGACGTACATGTGGCGGCGCGACGGATCGTAGCGCATCGAGTCCGCGCCGACGGTGAGCGGGATCGAGCCGGTGATGCGATAGCTCGCGCCGTCGACGATGCGCGTCATGCCGGCGCCGCTGTCCGTGACGATCAGCCGGTTCAGGTCCGGCAGGTACAGGATCGCGTGCGGCTGGTCGAAGCCCTTGACCGTGCGCAGATGCTTGCCGCTGCCGAGGTCGAACACTTCGAGCGTGCCGCCGTCCTCGCCGGCGAGGAACAGCCGCCCGCCGGCGACGTCGGCGGCGAAATGGTCGAAATCGCCTTTGTAGTCGGGCAGCGCCGTGCTGCCGATCAGCCGCAACGGCTCGCCCGCCGCGCCGGCGGCGTCGGCCGCGAGTGTCGCGGCATCGGCTGCCGGCAGCATCGTCGCGCACAAGGCTGCGGACGCGAGCGCCGCCAGCGACACGATCGCGGAAATTCGCAAACGCATGTTCAGCCTCCAGAACAGGGATGAATCGATGAGGGAGGCATCCACCCCGTCACGTGGAGAGGGACGCCTCGCATGCGCACGGCGGACCGTGCGACGCTTATTTCGCGGGTTCGAACAACGCGCCGTAGGTCGGGATCTGCTTCTGCAGCGCATCGCGCAGTGCCGTCGACGCCAGGAAGAAGGCCTTTTCGCCCTTCGCGTTCGCGCCGTCGTTCTTGTATGCGAGCACGATCTCGCCGACGTTCTGGCCGCTCGCGTCGCGCAGCGGCAGCATCATCACGAACTTCTTGACGGTATCGTTGGGACGGTGCCAGCGCGGGTCGACGATCGTGATGCCCTTCTTCGAGATGTCGATGTCGTCCGGGTCGTCGGCGTTGCCGATGCGGTCGAGGTAGGAGCCAGCGAACATCGTGTAGTTCTCGGTCATGCCCGGCGGGACGCCGTGAAACGTCACGCTGAGGAGCTCCGGATGCTGGCTCATGATCTGCTCGGACAGCGTCTGCGCAAAGATCTTCGTCGTCGGCGGCGTCCAGTTCCGCGGGTGCGGTGCCGGGTCGGCGGCGTACAGCACGGATGCCGTCATCACGCCGAGCGTCGCGGCGATCAGGGTCTTGGTCAGGGTCTTCATGTGTCTCCTCTCTTGGCCCGGCGGGCGTTGTCGAAGCAGGTGAAATCGAGTGTAGGGGCGTCACCTTGAACCAGCGTTAACGCGATCTGAATGCAAATTCAGCTTCAGGGGGCGGCCGCCTTCTGCGACGCAACGGGCGAACCCGATTCCGCATCCGCAACCGGTCTCGGGTCGGTTCCGGTCGCCGCGCAAGCAGCGTGAAGCGCCATGAACAGCGACAGCACGCCCGCCGTGCAGAGCACGATGCCGACCCAGTCGTGGCGGCCATTCCTCGTGGACCACTTCATTGAAGCCTCGCGGATGCTGCTCATGGGGAAGGCGGCCGGCGCGAACGACGCAGGCGGCCGATGCGCGCCCGCGTCGAAGGATCAATCGGCGCTGTCGAGCTTCGCCAGTTCTTCCTTCACCACGGCCGGCGTCAGCGGGATATAGACGCCTTCCCTGGCGACCACGTCCTGCCCCTGCCGGCTCAGCACCAGCTTCAGGAATTCCTTGATCTTCGGCTGCAGCGGCTCGCCCGGCTTCTTGTTGACGAAGATGTACACATAGCGCGAGAGCGGATACTTGTGCGTGTAGACGTTCTGCAGCGTCGGCGCGAGGTACGGCCCACCCTCGCTGGCCGCCAGCGGCACGACCTTCACGTTGGGCGTGACGTTCGCGAGCAGCGCATACGTGAGCCCGCCCGGATGCGTGGCCATGTCTTCGGCGGCCACCGTGAACGCGTGCGTGAAGCCCTTGCCCTTCACGAACTGGATGTTGTCCTTGTAATCGCCGCCCTCCAGCAGGTTGATCCTGAGGAAGTATTCGATGCCGTTGACCGGTTTCAGGCCGTACAGGTGAATCGGCCGGTCCGCCCATTCGCCGCCGAGGCCGAGGTCGCCCCATGTGTTGATGTCGGCGTGGCCGCGATTGCGCGTTTTCGAATAGATCGCGTCGAGTTGCGCCATCGTCAGGCCCTTGATCGGATTGTCCTTGTCGACCAGGATGACCGACGTCGCGGTCTTGCCGAGCGAGCCGACGCTGCCCGTGGCGACGCGGATCGCGAGTGGCTTGTAGCCGTACTTGTCGACGAACGCCTTTTCCTCGGCCGGCAGCAATTCGCGACCGACCGGCGCCAGGTCCGCCGTGTCGTTGGTCAGTGCCGGGCCGCCAGAGCCTGACGCCTTGGCCTCCATCGTGACGCTCAGGTGGGGGTAGGCCTTGCGATACATCTTGATCCAGCCGAGCGTGATCTCGTCCATCACGTCCGCGCCGACCAGCCGCAGCTCCTCCTCCGGCACCGACTGGACTTCGCCCGGGTGCCAGCTCGGTATTGACGGATCGACCTTGAGATGGTGCTCCACTGCCGCGTATTTCAGCGCGAATGCCGGCGGCGAGGTCAGTGCGCCCAGCATCCCCAGGCCGATCATCGCCGCGGCCGATGCCGCCGCGGTCTTGCGCAACCCGCCGATCTTCTGCGTCTGTTTCATGAGTGTCTCCTGATTGAACCGAAGCCAAGGTGGATTCGTATGGTTGCCCTCTGCGGGGCGATGAAGGTATTGCGTGCTGGCGTGCCCGGGCCCGCTCGGCTTGTCGGCGGTGGTGCCGTCGCGCCGCGTGCGCGACGGTCCTTCCGCCTTGTCACCATGGTGGGCCACGAAGTTAAACGCGACCTGAAGGCTTTCTGAATGAAATTTCAGGCGGCCGGCCAGGTGCGGCCGGCCAGGTGCGGCCGGCCAGGTGTGCCGGCGAGGTGCGGCCGGCGAGGTCTGGCCGGCGAGGTGTGACCGGCAAGGTGTGACCGGCCAGGCGCGACCGGCGAGTGTCATCGCGCCGGCTGGAACAGCGCGGCGAGCGATGGCGTGCGTCCGGCCAGCTCGTCGCGAACCTGCTCGGCGCGATGCACGATCACCGCGCGATCGATGCCCGGCGCGTAGCGGAACGTCGAGCCGATGACGCCGATGGTCTTGCCGCCGGCGTCGCGCATCGGCAACTCGACCGACAGGTCGCCGGTCTTCGTCACCTCGACGCGCGGCTGGCCACTGTCGAGCACGGCGAGGTCGTCGGCATCGGCCGGCTTGCCGATGCGGCCGATGTTCGACGCGATGATGACGTTGTCGCCGGCGGCGGGCGGCGTGACATGCAACGCGAGAATCGTCAGCTCGGGATGCGCGGACAGCGTGGTATCGACGAGTTGCTGCGCGTACGGCGCGGCGGGCGTGTCGGCGTGCGCCGACCAGGCGAGCGCGAGCAGCAGCGCCGCCGCGGCGGCTCTGGGAGAGCGGTGCATGTAAAGACTCCTGGGGACGGCGCCGCCCGGCAGGAAGGGCGGGCGGCGCCGGATGGGCGGACGACCGGGGCGTGTGGCGTCAGTTGGCGAGCATCGCGCGCGAGGTTTCGGCCTGCTGCGCGCGCAGAGGCACATACATCGCGTGGTCGAGCACCGCCTGCTGTCCCTGCCTGCTCAGCACGTAGCGCAAGAATTCGGCGATGGCCGGATTGAGCGGCTTGCCGGGCGCCTTGTTGGTGTTGAAGTAGATCAGGCGGCTCAGCGGATAGGTCGCCAGTGCGACGTTCTCGTACGTCGGCGCGACATACGGGCCGCTGTCCGACGCGCCGAGCGGCAGCATCTTGACCGGCGCGTCGATGTACGCGATTCCCGAGAAGCCGATGCCGTAGCGATCGTCGGCGACGTTCTTCGCGAGCGGGAACACCAGCTTGTCGTAGTGGATGTCCTCGCGCCACTCGCCGCGCTTGCCGTCGGCGCTCAACACGCGCTGCCGGACGAATTCCTCGAAGCCGTTCCACGGCTTGATCGCATAGACATGCACGGGCTTGTCGGCCCATTCGCCGGTCAGCCCGAGATCGCCCCAGGTCTTGATCGGCTTGCCGCCGCGCAGGTGCGTGCGCGAGTAGAGCGCGTCGATCTGCGCGTAGCTCAGCTTCTCGATCGGATTGTCCTTGTTGACGAAGAAGCCGATCGCGTCGAGGAAGCCGAAATGCCGGTACGAGCCGCCGGAGATCGGCACGCTGAGCGGGTCGTAGCCGAACCTGGCCTTGAAGTCGGTGACGTCGTCCGGCTTCAGCTCGCGCGAGACGAACACGAAGTCGAGCTTCTCCTTGACCAGCTCTTTCGCGCCGAGACTGCCCGCGTACGGCGGGGAAATGTGGATGTCGACGTCCGGGTAGTACTTCCTGAAGCCTTCGATCCAGCGATTGACGAGCGACGGCAGCACGTCGGAAGCCGCACCTGCGAACGTGCCCGAGAGCTTGACGTCGGTGCGCGGCCGATAGTCGGGCAGCGCGGCGTCGAGCCGCGGCTGCAGGATTTCCGGCTCGAGCAGCGCACGGCCGACCTTCATGCCTTCGTCGGCCTGCTCCTTGGTCTGCGGGGTCGTCGTCTTCAGCGCGGGCACGACCCACTCGACCATCGGCGCGTCGGCCGCTGCCGCGCCCATCGTCCAGGACGCCGCGAAGGCCGTGGCCGCCGCGGAAGCGGCCAGCCGGCGCAGGCGGCCGGAAGGCGCGAGCGGGCCGGTCGCGGAACGGGGTTCGATTCGATTCACGTGGTGTCTCCTCCTTTATTCAAGCGGGCCTCGTACGGCTACGGCGCTATTGTGCGGCCGGCTCGAGCCCGCGGAAACCGGGGTACGTGCCGATGCGTCGTGTCCAACGATAGTGTCGCCGGATGAACGCAGTCTGAAGACATCCTGAAAATCCGTTCATGAAATGCCCGCGCCGAAGATGAACGAATATTCAGCATCGGTTCAGGTTCGCTTCAGCGTCTGGCCGTAACGTTGGGTCGGCTTTCTCCACGCGCGACGGCGGGGTGGCGTTCCTGACCGGAAGCCGTGCCGTTGAGCGATCTCCCATTACAGGCAGGAGACACCCGTGCTTGCTTTCGATTTCTTCTCGCGGCGCGCATTGCCGTCGATGCGGCCGCCGCCGCATCCATCCCGCATGCAGGACGCGCGTTCGGTACGGTCGGGCGCGCGCGGTGCCGGTCGCGGCCTCATGCTCGCCGCATGCCTGGCGCTCGCGGTGCCGTGTGTCGCGCCGGCGGCCGACAGCGCTGCCGGCCTGCCGGCCTATCAACCGCAGGCCCATCTGAGTGGAACGCTCGACAGTGTCGGCGACGACGCGATGGGCCCGCTGCTCGACGCGTGGCTGGCGGCCTTCGAGCAGCGCCAGCCGGGCATCCGGCGCGGGCCGCACTGGCGGCATGCGGGCAGCGCAACCGCGTTCGGCGCGCTGATGTTCGGCGACGCCGACATCGCGCCGCTCGCGCGCGAACCGTTGCCGGCGGAACTGCAGCCGTATGCGCACCAGTTCGCCGGCGACATGATGAAGTCGCCGCTGCTCGTGCGTGTCGCGACGCTCGACGGGCACGCGGCTTATCTCGCGGTGAACCGGCGTCCCGGTGCGCCGCTGCCGCCGAAGATCAAGGCCTTCCTGACGTTCGCGCTGAGCGGCGACGGGCAGGCGATCGTCGCCGCGCAAAAAGGCTTCGCGCCGCTCGATGCAGCGGGCGCCACGCAGGAACGCGCGAAGCTCGACGGCTTCCTGCCGCCGCTCGACGCGGCGCTGCCCGGCTATCGCCCGGTGCCCGGCCTGCACGGCGCGATCGAGAGCATCGGCAGCGACGGCATGAAGTCGCTGATGGACACGTGGATCGACGCGTTCACGCAGGTGCAGGCCGGCGTGCGCAAGGGTGGCCGGTGGGAGCATCTCGGGACGCTGAACGGCTTTCATGCGCTGCTCGCCGGCGACACCGAGATGGCGCCGATGGGCCGCGAGCTGTGGCCGGACGAACGGGCTGCCTACGCGCAGATCCGGCATCGCGCGGAGCCGCTCGAAATCCGCGTCGCGCGAGGCGGCTTCGACACGCCGCAACGGACCACCGCGCAGGCGATCTTCGTGCATCCGGACAACCCGCTCGACGGCATCACGCTCGCGCAGCTCGCGTCGATCCTGCAGCGCAACCCGGGCATCACGCGTTGGGGCCAGCTCGGCCTGACCGGCGAGTGGGCCGACCGACCGATCACGATCTACATGCCGCCGCACGTCGCGCCCAATGCGATGTCGATGCAGTTCATGGTGCTGCACGGCGGCGCGTGGAACGCCGCCGTGCACGAGGGATCGATCGACGCTACCGCGCGCGCGATCGCCCGCGATCCGGGCGCGATCGGCTTCGGCGGGCTCGAGGAAGGTATCCCCGGGCTCAAGACGCTGGCGGTCGCGCGCGGTGCGGGCGAGCCGTTCGTCGCACTCGACGCGGAGAACGCGGCAAGCGGCCGGTACCCGCTCACGCGCTACATGTACATCCGCCTGAACCAGCCGCTGGCGCCGCCGGTGAAGGCATTCCTGCGCTACATCCTGAGCCGCGAGGGCCAGGAGCCGGTGCGCTATTCGGCGTACTTTCCGCTGACCGCGGCCGAAGCGCGCGAAGAGCTCGCGAAGCTCAAATGACCGTCATGCGCGGCCGTCCCGCCGCGGGCCGCGCCGGTCCATCCCTGAAAAGAGATTCATTTTCCGTTCAGCCTGATTTTAAGGTCGCCCCGTATAACTGAAACCGTTCCGTGAACCCATGTGCGCCGCTCGGGAAAGCGCAAGTGCATGGCAGGCGGTACGCCACACCTATCGACCCAGGAGGAGACACCCCATGAAACGCACTGTCCTGCGCATCGCCCTCGGCGCATTGGCACTTGGTACGCTGGCCCCGGCTGCACAAGCCGACGACAAGATCACGCTGATGGTCGGCGGCATGGAAAAGCAGATCTACCTGCCGGCCAAGCTCGCCGAGCGGCTCGGCTTTTTCAAGGAGCAGGGCCTCGACGTCGAGCTCGTCAACGAGGCGGCCGGCGTCGATGCCGAGAACGAACTGATCGCCGGCGCGGTGCAGGGCGTCGTCGGCTTCTACGACCACACGATCGACCTGCAGGCGAAGGGCAAGTACATCCAGTCCGTCGTGCAGTTCAGTCACACGCCCGGCGAAGTCGAGCTGATCTCGACGAAGCTCGCCGGCAAGGTCAAGTCGCCGGCCGATTTCCGCGGCCTGACGCTCGGCGTGACGGGGCTCGGCTCGTCGACCAACTTCCTCACGCAATACCTCGGCGTGTCGCACGGCGTGAAGACGTCGGAGATGACATCGCTGCCGGTCGGCGCCGGCAACACGTTCATCGCCGCGATCAAGCAGGGCAAGATCGACGGCGGCATGACGACCGAGCCGACCGTGTCGCGGCTCGTCAACGGCGGCGACGCGAAGGTGCTCGTCGACCTGCGCTCGCCGGAAAGCACGCAGAAGTGGCTCGGGGGTCTCTACCCGGCCGCGAGCCTCTACATGGAGAACGGCTGGGTGCAGTCGCACAAGGCGACGGTGCAGAAGCTCGCCAACGCGTTCGTCAAGACCCTGCGCTATATCAACACGCACAGCGCCGACGAGATCACCGCGCAGATGCCGGCCGACTACTACGCGGGCGACCGCGCGATGTACGTGAAGGCGCTGGCGGCCGGCAAGGTGACGTTCATCGCGGACGGCCGCATGCCGGAGTCGGGCCCCCCGACCGTGCTGAAGGTGCTGTCGTCATTCGACAGGGCCGTGGCCGGCCACAAGATCGACCTGGCGAAGACCTACACGACGGAGTTCGTCAACGCCGTGCAGGTCAAGTAACCGCGTGCGCCGCTGCGGCCCGGCAGCGGGCCGCAGCGGGCACTTAGTCGATTCCAACCCGGTTCTAGAGGTGGCAACCCCATGACAGCCCCAGCTTCCCCGGCAACCATGCCGAATTCCGCTGCCGAGTTGGCCGACGTCTCGGCCGACGTCCCGGCCATCGAACTCGATCGCGTCAGCCGCCGCTTCGTCAGCCCCGAAGGCAAGGCGATCATGGCGCTGCAGAATTTCAGCATGCGCGTCGCCAAGGGCGAATTCTGCGCCGTCGTAGGCCCGACCGGCTGCGGCAAATCCACCACGCTCAGCCTGATCACGGGCCTCGCCACGCCGAGCGCCGGCGCTGTCAGGATCTGGGGCGAGCCCGTCACCGGCATCGACCGCCGGATCGGCTTCGTGTTTCAGTCCGACGCGGTGTTCCCGTGGAAGAGCGTGCTCGACAACGTCGCGGCCGGCCCGCTGTATCGCGGCGAGAACAAGGCGCAGGCGTATGACCGCGCGATGGAGTGGATTCGCCGTGTCGGCCTCGCGCGTTTCGAGCATCACTACCCGCACCAGCTTTCCGGCGGCATGCGCAAGCGCGTGGCGCTCGCGCAAACCTTCATCAACGAGCCGGAGATCCTGCTGATGGACGAGCCGTTCTCGGCGCTCGACGTGCAGACGCGCACGCTGATGCAGGACGAACTGCTGCATCTGTGGAGCGTGAACGGTGCGTCGGTGGTGTTCGTCACGCACGACATCGAGGAGGCCATCGCGCTCGCGGACAAGGTGTTCGTGCTGACGTCGGGCCCCGCGACCGTGAAGACATCCTACGAAATCGACCTGCCGCGCCCGCGCGACGTGGCGGAATCGCGCTATTCCCCGCGCTTTATCGAACTGTCGCGCCAGATCTGGAACGATCTGCGCGACGAGGTCCACATCTGAGCGCCCGCGGGCGCGTTGAGGAACAGCATGAATACCCCGATGACAGGCGCCGCCTCGAACGAGCTCGAGCTGCGGCAGGTGGAAGTGCGGGCCCAGGCGACCATGCGCCGGCGCCAGACGCTCGTGCATGTGCTGCGGCTCGCGGTGCTGGTCGTGACGCTGGGCGGCTGGGAGCTCGCCGGACGTATCGGCTGGATCGATCCGTTTTTCTTCTCGACGCCGTCGCTGATCGTTGCGCAGATCTGGCAGTGGCTGACCGAGGGAACGTCGCAAGGGCCGTTGTGGGTGCAGGTGCTCGTGACCCTCGAGGAGACTGCGCTCGGCTTCCTGATCGGCAGCGTGGGCGGCGTGATTGCCGGGATCGCGCTGGGCCGCAACAAGCTGCTCGCTGACGTGTTCAGCATCTACATCAAGATCGCGAATTCGATCCCGCGCGTGGTGCTCGGCTCGGTGTTCATCATCGCGCTGGGGCTCGGCATGGCGTCGAAGGTCGCGCTGGCGGTCGTGATGGTGTTCTTCGTGGTGTTTGCCAACGCATTCCAGGGCGTGCGCGAGGCCGACCGCAACCTGATCGCGAACGCGCACATCCTCGGCGCGTCGAAACGCGACGTCACGCTGACGGTCGTGTTGCCGGCCGCGATGAGCTGGATCCTCGCGAGCCTCCACGTGAGCTTCGGGTTCGCGCTGGTCGGCGCCGTGGTCGGCGAATTCCTCGGCTCGAAGCAAGGCATCGGGTTGCTGATCTCGACCGCGCAGGGCGCGTTCAACGCGGCCGGCGTGTTCGCCGCGATGATCGTGCTCGCCGTCGTCGCGCTGGGTGCGGAGTTCGTGCTCACGCAGCTCGAGAACAGGCTCCTCAAGTGGCGGCCGCCGCAATTCTCCGACGCCGGCCATTGAGTGCCGCGCGCCGGGCTGGCTGCGCGTGAAGGACCAGCCCGGTATCTCCCTTCGCGCGGCCACCTCGGCGCCGCGCTTCTTCCTGTCCCGCCTGTCTTTCATCTGATCTATCGCGTTCCTGCGTGACCGCGGGCGTTCGCCCGCGGCGCAGCTCACATTTTGATCTGGAGATTCCGCCTCATGCCATTCACCCGTGATCCGGCCGCGCGCCGCACGCAGCGCCGCGCGCGTCTCGTCAACGCGGTGCTCGCCGTCGGCGCGTGCCTGGCCAGTCATGCCGCGCTTGCCGGCCCGCCGTTCGTGACCGACGATCCCGAGCCGGTCGAGCGCGGGCATTTCGAAATCGATGCCGCCGCATCGGGCACCGTGCGGCAGGGAAGTCATGCTGGCCTGCTGCCGGGTATCGAGGTCAATTACGGGCTGCTGGACAACCTGCAGGTCAGCGTCAATGCCGGGATGGCGTTCATGCGCGACAGCGGCGACCGCACGCATTACGGCTTCGGCGATACCGAGCTCGGCGCGAAGTACCGCTTCATCACCGAGGACGACGCGGGCTGGCGCCCGCAGGCCGCCTTCGCGCCGAGCGTCACGCTGCCGACCGGCAACGATCGCCTCGGCCTCGGTGACGGGCACGCGCACGTGCTGCTGCCGCTGTGGATGCAGAAATCGATCGGCGACTGGACCACGTTCGGCGGCGGCGGATACGTCGTCAACCATCATGCGGGGCAGAAGGGCTACTGGACTGCCGGCTGGGCCGCGTTGCGCAAGTTCGGCGACCGGCTTCAGCTCGGCGGCGAAGTGTTCTACACGGGGGCGATGAGCGTGGACGACCCGTCGGCAGTCGGCTTCAACCTCGGCGGCATCTACGGGCTGACCGAGCACGACCGCATCCTGTTCTCGTTCGGGCGAGGCATCACGCACGTGAGCGACACCAACCGCTTTTCCTATTACGTCGGCTATCAGCGCGACCTCTGACGCGTGCACGCGGTGCGCTCACGTGGCGCCAGTGGGGTGAAATGCCGTGCTGGCCGGGACGTTGCCGGCATGCTCGGGCGCCGTCTCCGCGGGAATGTCGAAGATGACGGACAGCCCGCGGCCGCCCGGCCCGGCCTCCGCGAAGATGCGGCCGCCGTGCAGTTCCACGATGCTGCGGCAGATGGCGAGGCCGAGGCCGCTGCCCTTGTCCTCGTTGCCCGGGCGATTGACGCGCACGAAGCGCTCGAAGATGTGTTCGCGCTGTTCGGCCGCGACGCCGGGCCCTTCGTCCTCCACGCACACCTGCCAGCACTGGTTCATCAGTGTCGAGCGCAACGTGACGCGGCTGCCGGCCGGCGAAGCGGCGAGGGCGTTGCTGAGGAGGTTCAGCAGCACCTGCCGGATCCACTTCGGCTCGATCGCGACGAGGCCGTGGCCGTGATGCGTGAGGAAGAAGCGCTGCTCGCGATATTCGGCGAGCACGTGGGCGTCCTGTGCGAAGCCTTGCAGGAACGGCTCCGGATCCTGCTGTCGCAGATCGAGACTGATCGCGCGCGCGTCGGCACGTGACAGGAACAGCAGATCCTCGATGATGCGGTTGAGCTGCGCCAGTTCCTTGATCTGGATCTGCACCGCCTGTTCCTGCGCTGGCGTGAGCTGGCCGTCGACGACGAGCTTTTCGGCCTGCAGACGCACCAGCGTCAGCGGCGTCTTCAACTCGTGCGACGCTTCGGCGGTAAACCGGCGGATCTGGTCGAACGAATTCTCGAGGCGGTCGAACATCTGGTTGAGCAGGCGCGCGAGGTCCGAGATTTCGTCGCGCGCACGGGACACCGGGATGCGCTCGCTCAGGTTGTCGGAGCGAATGCGGTCGGCCGTGTCCTGGATCAGCCGCAGCGGCCGCAGTGCCATCCGGCTCAGACCGTAGCCGATCACGCTGCTGACCGCGATCATCACGACCAGCAGCCCGTAGAACGTGCGTTCGTACGCGCTCATCACCACGCGCACATGGCGCTTCGACGTCGCGATCGCGGCCGTATAGGGACCGAGCGCGAAGGTGCCGGCACGCAGCTCGCCCAGGCCTTCGACATTGGCATTGAAGGCCTGCTGCTTGGACGCGGGCACGATGTCGTGCCCGCGCAGCCCCGGCGAACGAAACACGACCGTGCCGCCGGGCCCATAGATCTCGATGAAGAACAGCTCCAGGTTGTCGCTCGTCATCGCTTGCACGCGCTGGCGCCACTCCGCCTCCGACGGCGTCGCGCCGAGCGGTGCGATGCTTGCGCGGATCTGTTCGAATTCCGAACGATTGAGCAGGTCCAGCGCATGAATGGCATGGCCTTCGATGAAGTAGCGCCCGGCCAGGAACAGCGATGCGAACGTGACGGTCGACGCGAGGACGTAGCAGATCGCGAGACGCGCGCCGATGGATTTCATATCAGTTGGTAGCCGACGCCGCGCACCGTCTTGAACAGCGGCTTGCCGAGCGGCGCCTCGAACTTGCCCCGCAGCCGGCTCATGTAGACGTCGAGCAGGTTGGTGTCGACGTCGTAATGCGATTCCCAGATCTTCTCGGCGATGAGCGTGCGCGTCAGGATGCGGCCGGGATTCTGCAGGAAGATTTCCAGCAGCGCGAACTCGCGGCTCGTCAGGTCGATCGGCTTGCCGTTCAGGTGGACGGTGCGGCTCAGCAGGTCGAGCTTGATGCCCTGGTGCTGCAGCACGGTCTCCTTGACGGACGACTGGCGGCGCAGCAGCGAGCGCATGCGCGCGAGCAGCTCCTCGAGGCTGAACGGCTTCGGCAGGTAGTCGTCGGCGCCGACGTCGAGCCCCTTCACGCGATCCTCGACGGCATCGCGCGCGCTCAGGATCAGCACGGGCTCGTTGAAGCCGGCCGCGCGCCATTCGCGCAGCAGGTCGAGGCCGTCGCCGTCTGGCAGGCCCAGGTCGAGCACGATCACGTCGTAGCTCGACTCGCATAGCGCCTCGCGCGCCTGTGCGCAGTTCTCCACCCACGTCACCGTGTATGCGCGCTCGGTCAGCGCCTGCTTGAGAAACAGGCCGAGCTTGCGCTGGTCTTCCAGGATGAGGATCTTCATGATGAAACTGCCTGTCGACGGTGGTTTCAGGCTAGCGCAGGCTGTTCTTCGTGACAAGCGAAGCGTGGGCCGGGGCGGGGTTTTCCTGATCAACCTGAACGCGAATTCAGGTAGCGTTCATGCCCGATTCAGGATCGCGGTGCGTGCGCGTGGCGCGGCGATTTCGACGACACGCGGTGAATCGGGACTTTCCCCGATATCCCCGCAAATTCAGCTTTCATTCAGGTTTGCCGACAAAGATGATGACCATGCAACGTCGTCGCCTTGGCTACCCCATGACACCTGAAATCCATCGGCTCGTTCTGCAGGTCCATCGCTGGTGCGGCATGACCGTCGGGCTCGTGATCCTGCTGATGGCGATCACCGGCGCATCGATCGTGTTCCGCCCCGACCTCGAGCCCGTGCTCAATCGCGATCTGCTGACGGTGCCGGCTTGCATGGCGCGCGTGCCGCTCGATACGCTGGCCGCGAACGCCGCCGCGTCGCGGCCGCGTGCGACGCTCGATTACATCCGGCTCGTCGCAGGCAAGCGCGATGCGCAGCGCATGCCGTCCGCGATGGTACGTTTCACCGACCAGTACTTCGTCTATGTCAATCCGTGTACCGGTGACGTACTCGGTGAGCGCTCGCGCTATGGCGGCCTGCTCGGCACGATCGAGCAGATCCATCGATTCCGCTTCATGCGGAACGGCAGCCTGATTACCGGTACGAGCGCGATGCTGTTCGGCCTGTTGCTCATCGCCGGCGGGGTCGCGCTCTGGTGGCCGCGCACGCGCTACGGCTGGCGCCATGCATTCACGCTCCGGTCCGGCGCGCGCGGCGCGGTGTCCGCGTATCGCCTGCACCGGACGGCTGGCGCGTACGCAAGCGTGGTGCTGCTGTCGATGGTGCTGACCGGGCTGCCGTGGGCATTCGACTGGTACGCGCACGGCATCTACACGATCGCGGGCTCGCCGGCGCCCGCGAAACCGCCGAAGTCGGCCGTGCCTGCGCATGGCGCGACGCACCGGCCGCTCGAAAGCTTCTGGCGCACCGCGCAGTCGCTGTCGCCCGATCCGCAGGATGCACTGCTGCATATCCCCGAGAAACCGCGCGACCCCGTCGAGATGTACCTGATCGATCGCGACGCCCCCCATCCGAACGCCCGCACGATGCTGTTCATGGACGCGTATACGGGCAAGGTGCTGCGGTTCGTGCCGTATCGGGACAGCAGCGTCGGGCACAAGCTGTATTTCTGGGCGCTGTCGTGGCACACGGGCGCGGTCGGCGGCGTGTTCGGACAGCTGCTCCTGCTGGCCGCCGCGCTGTGCGTGCCGCTGCTCGCATTCACGGGCATCCGGAACTTCCTGCGCCGCACGCAGCGCACGGCATCGAACCAGGCACGCATGACCGTGCGCGTCACGAGCAAGACGATCGAGGCCGACGGCGTGTGTGCGTTCGAGCTGACCGCCCCGGCCGGACGCAAGCTGCCGCCGTTCACGGCCGGCGCGCATATCGACGTGCATCTCGGCGACGGCCTCGTGCGCCAGTATTCGCTGTGCAACGATCCGCGCGAGCGCCATCGCTACCTGATCGCCGTGCTGCGCGTCGAATGCTCGCGCGGCGGGTCGGCGGCGATGCACGACCGCGTTCGCGAAGGCGACCTGCTCGAGATCGGCGTGCCGGGCAATCACTTTGCGCTCGACGAATCCGCGCCGCGCTCGCTGCTGGTCGCGGGCGGCATCGGCATCACGCCGATCGTCGCGATGGCGGAGCGGCTCGCACGGCGCGGCGCCGATTTCGAGGTGCATTATTGCGTGCGTTCGCGCTCGCGCGCGGCGTTCCTGCCGCGGCTCGCGAGGGCGTCGTTCGCGGGCCGCGTGCGCTGCCACTTCAGCGACGGACGCCCCGAACAGCACTTCGACATCGAGCGCGTGCTCGACAGCCAGTCGCCGCGCACCCATCTTTATGTGTGCGGCCCGGCCGGCTTCATCGACAGGGTGCTGTACGCGGCGCGGCAACGCGGCTGGCCGGAACGGCAATTGCACTGTGAGCGCTTCGCGTCGCAAGCGCAGAAGCCGGCATCGACGCATGCGTTCGACGTCCAGCTCGCCAGCACGGGCAAGGTGTACCGCGTTCCCGGGCACAAGACCGTCACCGCGTCGCTGGCCGAGCACGGCGTCAGGATCCCGACGTCGTGCGAGCAGGGTGTCTGCGGCACCTGCGTCACGCGCGTGATCGCGGGCGAGGTCGAGCACCTCGACTGCGTGCTGACCGACACGCAGCGGGAGCGGCACCGGCACTTCACGCCCTGTTGCTCGCGCGCGAAGGGCGACCTGCTCGTGCTGGACATCTGACCGGGCGCCCGTCGCGACCGGACCGAATACCGATATCAAAAGCAACCTGGAGGAGACCGTGATCAGAAAGACGATGGTGGCAATGGCCGTCATGGCCGTGTTTTCCCCCGCGCTCCACGCGCAGGCCGACGGCGGCCCGCGCGTGGATGCCCAGGTGTCGCAGCCCGGGCAGGCGAAGAACTATGCGCAGCTGTTGGTGGAACGCACGGTCGCGTTGCATCCGGAGCTCGTCGAGCTGGACCTGCACATGCGTCCGCCCGGCGAGTCGGAAAGCATCATCGTCGCAGCGAAGTCCGCGAAGCGGATCGGCATGAAATCGGACCGCGACGATCTCGACGTGGTCAAGACCGGCACGCCGTTCGTCGAAGTGAACAGGCGCGCCGACCAGAACGTCGAGGTGCACCTGCCGTTGCTGGACGTCACGCGCAAGGTGATCGGCGAGATCGAAGTGACGTTTCCATATCCGCCCGGATCGGGGCTCGACAAGGATGCGCTGATCCGCGCAGGCGCGGTGATCCGCGACGAGCTGAGCCGGCAGATCCGCTACGGCAACGAGCTGTTCGATCCCGTGCTGACGAACACGGGCATTCCGGCCAACCCGTACGCGCAGACGCTCGTCGACGACGTGATCCGCAAGCGCCGCGACGTGATGGTGATCGCGATGCACGTTGCGCGTCCGGGCGCCAGCGGCGACTATCCGATCGTCGCGTCGAACATCGGCCGCATCGGCAAAGCCGCCGACGCGGACGACCGCGACGTCATCGAGACCGGCAAGACGCATCTCGCAGTCGGCCGCGACGGCGATCGCCTCGAGGTGGAACTGCCGCTGCAGGATGCGTCGGGCCGCACGGTCGGCGCGCTCGCCGTCGTGATGCCGTACCGCGCGGGCGACGAGCAGGCCACGCTCGTGAAGAAGGCCGAGGCGATCCGCCACGAGCTGCGCGAGCGGATCCCCGACGCCGCCGCACTGTACGAGCCGAAGCGGCTCGAACCGGCGACTTCGGTGGTCGCGGCGCAGCTCAACGACGTGGCGCTCGGCAACAAGGAATCGCTGCCGATGACCAAGGAAGTGATGGGCGCCGCGACGCTGCAGACCGCGCAGGAAGGCGTGACGGATGCGGTCAAGAACCAGGCCGGCGTCACGCCGACCAACTCGTCGGGCAGCCCGGCCGACGCGGCGAGCATTCGTGGCATCAAGGTCAACCTGTTCGCAAACTACCGGCTCAACGGCGGCTTGCCGACCGCGAACGTGATGTCGGTGCCGGCAGAGAACAAGGAGCGCGTCGAGACGCTGAAGGGCGCGAACGCGCTGATGTTCGGCGTCGCGAGCCCGGCCGGCATCATCAACATGGTGACGAAGCACGCGCCGATGGACAAGGACGTCGCGTCGCTCGCGGTGCTCGGCAATTCGTTCGGGCAGATCGGCGTCGCGGCGGACGTCAGCCATCGCTTCGGCAGCGAGAAGCAGTTCGGCCTGCGCGTGAACGCGTCCGATACGCACCTCGAGAACGGCGTGCACGGCGCGTCCGGACGCGGCTGGTTCGGCAGTGTCGGCGCCGACTGGCAGGTCACCAATCGCCTGCACTTCCAGTTCGACGTCGAGACGTTTCGGAAGGAAGTCGTCGAGCAGGGCAGCATCAGCCTGCCGACGGCGGTCAAGGGGCACATTACGCTGCCGAGTGTGCCCGATCCGCGCAACCTGCTGTCGGGCCCGTGGGCAGTCTTCTCGGCGAAGACGACGAACGTGCAGGGGCGTGTCGACTACGACATCGCGCCGGGCTGGAAGGCGCTCTTCGAGATCGGCCAGTCGGATTCGGATCGCTCTCGCTTTACGACGCGAATCGGCGGATACAACGTGTTCACCGGTGCGGGCGGCATCCCGACCGTCAGCGAGGTGACGCAGGTCTACTTCAACAAGTACAAGCGCGCGGAACTGCTCGGCCAGTTCGCGACCGGTCCGCTCACGCACGACATCACGTTCGGCGTGTCGCGCAGCGAGCGGATCGCCGAGACGCCCGCGCAGAACACGATCGTGCTGCCGGTGCGCGTCAACATCTTCGATCCGATCGCGTTGCCCGCGCCGGTGCCGACGAAGCCGGATACGTCGCTGCCGAAGCAAGTCAACGCGGATACGGGCCTTTATACATACGACATGGTCGGCATCGGGTCGAAGTGGAAATTCCTGCTCGGGTTCCGCGGCAGCCGGTCCACCGCGAACGACGGCGTCGTGTCGTCGGCGACGTGGGTCGGATCGCCGGCATTCGGCATCCTCTACGACGTGCTGCCGACGACCACGCTGTTCGCGAGCTACATGAAGGGGCTCGAGGACGGCGGCGTCGCGCCCGCGAACGCCAAGAACGCGTATCAGATCCTTGCGCCGGCCGTGTCGACGCAGTACGAGTTCGGCGTGCGCGACCATTACTTCCGGTGGCTGCAGGTCAGCGCGTCCGTGTTCGACATCAAGCGCGCGAACGCGGTGACGAATTCGGTCACGCAGATCTTCGCGAACGACGGCACGATCGAGTACCGGGGCGCGGAAGCGGTGCTGACGCAGGACATCACGCGCCAGTGGTCGCTGTCCGAGGCGATCCAGTACCTGCACGCGGTGCAGAACCCGACGAATGACATGACGATCAAGGGCCTCACGCCGGAAAACACGCCGAAGTGGATCGGCAACGTCGCGCTGACGCATCGCCCGTCCTGGCTGCCGGGCCTGTCGCTGACGGTGCGCGCGTCGTTCGTCACGAAGCGCCCGGTCAACCCGCAGGACCAGGGTTACATCCCGGGTTACACGATCTACTCGCTCGGCGCGAGCTACTCGACGCGCATCGGCGGCAAGCATGTCGATTTCAAGGTCGCCGTCGACAACCTGTTCAACAAGCGCTACTGGAACTCCGTGCAGACCGGCACGCTCGGCACCGGCATGGACCGCAGCGTCAAGATGCTCGCCAAGATCGATTTCTGACGTGCCGACCTTCATCCGCAACACGCTTTCGACAAAGACCATCATGAAACCCATCTCGATCCGGGCATTCGGCCGCGCCATGGCCACCGCCGTCGCGCTGGCGGGCGCGCTGCATGCCGGCGCGACCGGCGCAGCCAGCGTCGCTGCGCCGTCAGACACCGACGCGCTGTCGCTGATCATCACGTACCAGACGGCACCCGCGAACCGGCCGGCGCTGCGGCACGAACTGGCACAGTCGACCGCGCGCGAACTCGCGCGGTGGAAACGCGACGGGCGGATCCGCCAATACAGCCTGCTGTTCAACCGCTATGCGGATTCCGGCAACTGGGATGCGATGGCCGTGCTGACGTTCGCGTCGCCGGACGATCTGTACCGCTGGCGCACGGTCGAGCAGGCGCAACCGGCGGCGCTGTCCGGCAAGGCGCTGGCGGTGACGACCGCGATCCGCACGACGCCGGTCGATACGAAGCGCGCGGACATGCCCGGCAAGCCATCGCCGAACGCCGTGTACGTCGTGATTCCGTACAAGACGCTGGTGTCGGCGGGTGAGTACGAGCAGTACGCGGACAGCTACGTGATTCCACAGTTCAACGGATGGATGGACGAAGGCGTGCTGTCCGGCTATTCGCTCTTTACGAGCCAGTTTCCGGCGGGCCGGCCCTGGACCGCGATGGTGGTCCTGCAATACAAGGACGAGGCTGCGCTCAGCGCGCGCGAGGCGGTGGTCGCGAAGGTGCGCGAGCGGCTGAAGAGCAATCCGGAATGGAAGGCGATCAGCGACAGCAAGAAGAACGTGCGGACCGAGGAACAGGTGGTGATCGCCGATCCTGTCGCCGTGAATCAATGAAGCATTCGCTTCGATGGAACTTCCAATGAAAAAGCTCCCCCTCGCTTTCGTATCCGCATGTCTGCTGGCCGGCCACGCATGGGCCGCCGACTCCGCCGCGCCTGCGGCCGACGTGCCGCCACAACGCATCGTCCTGCTGGTCGACGAGATCAAGGCGATCCGCAACTTCCCGGTCGTGCTGGCCGAGCGTCTCGGCTACCTGAACGACGGCAACGCAACCGTCACGGTGATGAACATACGCGACGACGTATCGACCGCCGACATGCTGAAGGACGGGCGTGTCGATGCGGTGGTCGCCTACTACCATCACAACGTCGTCAACCAGGCTCACGGCATCGACACGGAGGCGGTCGTCACGCTGGGCGTGACGCCGGGCGCGAAGGTGCTCGTCGCGAACCAGGCGAAGGAGAAGTACCGGAACGTGGCCGACCTCAAGGGCGCGCGCTTCATCGCGGGCGGCGCCGGCTCGTCGAAGAGCACGGTCGCGAACGCGCTCGTGCTTGCCGGCGGTCACGCGATCGGCGACTACACGCGGCTCGGGACCGATGGCAAGGACAGGAACGTCGACGCGCTGCGCAACGGCGCGGCCGATTTTGTCGTCGCGCCGACACCCGACGGCGACATCTACGAGTCGAAAGGCGTGGCCACGGTATTCGCGGACCTGACGTCGGTCGACGGCACGCGCCAGGCGCTCGGCACGCTGTTTCCGTCGAGCACGGTGTACATGTCGAGCGCGCGCGTTCGCGCGCATCCGGAGATCGCGCAGCATCTGGCGGACGCGTTCGTGCGCACGCTGCAGTACATCGGCACGCATGCGCCCGAGCAGATCATGGCCGTGATTCCGCCGGAGATCGTCGGCAAGGACCGAGCCGCATACCTGAAGGTGCTGAAGGAAGAGATCCCGATGTTCGCAAACGACGGACGCATGCCGGACGACGGCGCGATGAAGGAGTGGCAGGTGCTCACCGCGGCCACGCCGGCCTATGCGTCGGTGAAGGTCGACCGGACCTATACGAACGCGTTTGTCGAAGCAGCGCTGCGCGCTCGGCAGTGAGCGAGCACGTGAGGTATCGAGCGTTCGTTGCCGATCCGGCATGAGACTTCACGAAGTGGCGGTCAAATGGCCCGGCTGTCGGCACTTCATGGAATGCGGACGCCGACCTGCATTCCCATACGCAAAACCGCGGCGACGTTGCGTGCCGCGCTGCGCACGTTGAACGCCGCATCCCGTAACGCATCCTCGACTGAACAGGGGCGGCGAACCGCGCTGAACAACGCGTCGATTCCATGCGCGTGGACGGCATCCGAGTCATGCGACAACGAGCCTGCCAGGCCGATCACGGGAATGCCACGTACGGCCGCCACGCGCGCGACGCCAATGGGTGTCTTCCCGTTGATCGTTTGCGAATCCATGCGTCCTTCGCCCGTGATCACGAGGTCCGCGTCCGAGAGCGTGCCGACCAGATCGATGGCGTCCGTCACGACCTCGCATCCGGGGCGCAGCCGCGCATTCAGCACGGCGAGCAGTGCTGCGCCGATGCCCCCACCTGCACCGGTACCGGGAACGGCAGCGATGTCCTGGCCGAGGTCGCGACGAAGCACGGATGCGAAATTGCGAAGACATTGGTCGAGTTGCTCGACCATTTCTGTCGTTGCGCCTTTTTGTGGTCCATAGATCGCCGAGGCGCCACGTGGACCGACCAGAGGATTGGTCACATCGCAGGCTACGTCGATCTGACATTGCGCGATGCGCTTGTCGAGACCGCTCGCGTCGATCTTCGCGAGCCGTGCCAATTCCGCCCCGCCGTAACCTATCTCATTGCCGGTAGCGTCGAGAAGGCGCACACCGAGTGCCTGTATCAGGCCGGCGCCGCCATCGTTTGTTGCGCTGCCGCCGATACCGATCACGAATCGCCGCGCGCCGGCGTCGAGCGCATCGATCATGAGTTGCCCCGTGCCGAACGTGGTCGTGATGCGGGGATCGCGCATTGGCGGCGGGACCAGGCCGAGGCCGCTCGCCGCCGCCATTTCGATGACCGCGAGCCCGGATTGTGCGGTGTAACCGTAAGAAGCCGCGATCCGAGCGCCGAGCGGTCCGACAACATCGACAGTGCGGCGCGTGCCGCCCGTCGCATCGATCAATGCCTGAACGGTCCCTTCACCACCGTCTGCGACCGGGACTTTGACGTAGCAGGCATCGGGAAACACTTCTCTGAAGCCCGCTTCAATCGCATCCGCAACGTCGAGTGCGCCAAGACTTTCCTTGAAAGAATCCGGTGCAATGACGATTTTCATGTTGTCTCCCCCAATTCTCGAACCGGTACAGAGTCCGGATGCTTGCCCGATTCCAATAAAACTGTCGCTGCCACTGTCGGACTACCGCTGGAATCGAAAATTTCCGTTGAACGGACATGCGCGATCATCAAAATGCAGGACTCCGGAAATAACTGGGTCGACGACGCCGCGCACATGAGTTCTTCAGGCTTGGGTGATATGGAACAGATTTGTCGTGCCGGCTCTGCCAAACGGCATTCCCGCAGCGATTACGATGAGCGACCCCGGCGCCGCATAGCCTTGATCGCGCGCGATGGCAGAAGCCACCTCGACCATGCCGGGCATATCGTTCAGGTCGTACTTGACATGCACGGAATGCACACCCCATGCGAGCGCGAGGCGGCGCGCGGTCTGGATGTTCGGCGTGACGCTCACGATGGGTGTCGCCGGACGCTCCCGCGATGCACGCAGGCTGGTAAAGCCGGAGCGCGTGAAGGTGACGATCGATGCGACGCCCAGCAAGTCGGCTGTTTGCCGCAGCGAAGCGCAAACCGCATCGGCTACGGTTGCTTCCGGCGAGAAGCAGGACTCGTGAACCGCCACGGTGCAGTGGGGATCGGTTTCGACCTCGGAGACGATCGCATCCATCACGGCTACCGCTTCCCGCGGGTACTTGCCCGATGCGGATTCGGCGGAGAGCATCACTGCATCGGCTCCGTCGTAGACGGCCGTCGCGACGTCCGATGCTTCGGCGCGTGTCGGCACGGGCGAAGCGATCATCGATTCGAGCATCTGCGTGGCCACGACCACGGGCTTGCCAGCCCTGCGGCAGGCTCGCACGATCCGCTTCTGGATGCTGGGCACCTTCTCGGCGGGCAATTCGACACCGAGGTCGCCACGCGCCACCATGACGGCATCCGATTGCTCGACGATCGCATCGAGACAGTCGATTGCCGCGGGCTTCTCCAGCTTCGACATGACAGCGGCGCGACCCTTTACGATCTCACGCACTTCCTCGAGATCCGTTGGTCGTTGCACGAACGATAGTGCAACCCAGTCCACGCCGAGGTCGAGGCCGAACTCGAGGTCGGCACGGTCCTTTTGCGTCAGCGCCGATATCGGCAATACGACCGAAGGCACGTTGACACCCTTGCGCTCGGACAGCCGACCGCCGACGACGACAACCGTTTCCGCGAAGTCGGCGCCGCAATGCTCGACTCGCAAGCGGAGCTTGCCGTCGTCGAGCAGCAACTCGTGTCCGGGGCTCAATGCCGCAAAGATCTCCGGATGAGGGAGCTGCACGCGGGAGCCGTCACCGGGCGCACTCGCGAGATCGAGGCGAAAGCGCGTGCCTGGAACAAGCGTCACCGGGCCGTCGGAGAACGTCCCGATCCGCAGCTTCGGCCCTTGCAAATCCAGCAGAACGGCAATCGGACGGCCGACTTCCCGCTCGATATCACGAATGATCGAAAGCCGTTCCTTATGCTGCTCATGCGTGCCGTGACTGAAATTCAGCCGGAATACGTCGGCGCCCGCATCGAACAGCGCTCGAATCGTCGCTCGATCGGAGCTCGCCGGCCCGAGCGTTGCGATAATCTTTCCACGTCGCTGGCGTCGCATATCGAAGTAGCTCCTGTTCCAAAGTAGGGCGGTGAGCTACTGTAGCGTTGGCTTCGAATCGCGTCTAATGGCGGTTTTTCAACGGGGTCATGACTGGCAGGAATGGCGCCGGACGCATGCGCATCGGCGAGTCGCCGGTTGCTGCCCGAGTTGCGGGTTACTGGTAGACAGCCGACGGCCATACGTTGAACGTCGTTTCGAACAACGCGGACATGTGCGCGCGGCTCGCATGATCGCTGCGAGCAACGAGTGCGAGGGGGCAGTGCAGCTTGTCGCCCGCCCAGAACACGATATTCATGTCGGGACCGATTTCCCGCGCGAGCCGTTCGCGGACAAGGCACAAGCCGACGCCCGCGTTCACGAGTTCGATCATCGAGGATTCCTGGTCGGCCTGGACGACTGTTTGCCTCGAGAGTCCGCGCTGCTTCATGACTTTGTCGACGAGCGCCGTTTGCGAGCTGCCTGCTGGCGTGCCGATCCAGGGCATGGCCGCCAGTTCCGCCCAGGAAGATCGCGTCAAACGGTCACGCCATTCCGCAGGGCCGGCCACCAGGTAGGTTTCGATGCTCAATCGGATGACGGTGAGATCCGCGTCGTCGACCGTGCCGAGATAGAAGCAGGCGTCCAGTTCGCCGTCTTTCACGCGCTGCAGCACGGAGCCCGAAATTCCGTGCTCGAGAACCACCTCGACCTGAGGATGGTGCTGCCGCATCTCGCGCAACAGCTCTCCCAGCCTGATGGATTCCGGGTCGATGATCGTTCCGAGCTTCAATGTGCCGGTGAGATGGCCCTGGATCGAGCGGGCCAGGTTGGCCATCTCGGTGGCAGCGTCGACCGTGCGTTGGGCAAGCGGCGCCAGGCGTTTCCCCGCAGGCGTCAATGTCATGCCTGACGGAGATCGATTGAACAAGGTCAGCCCCAGCTCGTCTTCGAGTGCCTTGATCTGCTTCGACACGGCAGACTGCGTCAAATGCAGCTGCTCCGCCGCGCGCGTCAAATGCCCGACACGCATTACCGAAAGAAAGGACCGCAGCTGATAAATTTCCATTGCTCGTCAGGGTAAATCCGGGCCGATTTTGGCGGCGCCACGAGGCCGGCTGGCGCGTTGCTATCTTCCGCTTATCGGCCGCGCGCCGCAACACGACGCGTCCGGTTTACATTCCCGACGCGAGCGGCGGTGCGCTTTGCGGCGGACGGCGGACATGCGTCGCCTGCTCGAACGAGTAGGCGATCGACAGCAGCGCTGCCTCGCGCCACGGTTTGCCGAGGATATCCATGCCGACCGGCACGCCAAGCGGGGCGGTGGGTGTCGGGGCCGAGAATCCGGCCGGAACCGTGACGGCCGGGAAGCCCGTCACGGACGCGAGAATGCCGTTGCGATCGGCCTGATTGAGCTCCGTCAAGGGCACGACGAGCCGCTTTTGCAGCGGATAGACGATCGCATCGAGGTGGTTGTCGGCCATGACCTTCGCCAGCACGGCGCGCGTCCTGGCGTCACGCTCCAGTCGAAGCTTGTAGTCCGGTTCCGCCATGCCGTCGCGGTAGGAGACGGAGGTCTTCAGGAAACTGTCGAGCGTCGCGTGGTTGAACCGGCCGCTCGCGTAGATCTGCCGGACCGTCTTCAGCGGGGCGTTCGGCATGGTCGTCGCGAGGTAGTGATTCATGACTGTCGCGAACTCGTATTTCTGCACGTCGTTATCGGCGATGAGCTTGTCCGATCCGAGTTCGGGCGCGTCGATATCGACGAGCGTCGCACCGGCCTTCTTCACTTGGGCGAGCGCCTGCTCCATGACGTCATTCACGGGCCGATGCTCGGGCGCGGAGCCGAACATCACGCGCAACACACCGATCCGCTTGCCCCGTAGCGCGTCCGCGCGCAGCGAAGCCACGTAGTTCGGATGCGGATGGCCTTCGGTGGCGGGATCGGCAGGGTCGGCCGCCGCCATGGTCTGCAGCATGGCGGCGACATCGACGACATGGCGGCCGAGCGGACCGATCGCGTCCTGCGTGCTCGACACCGGCATGATGCCGCTCAAGCTCAGCAGGCCATGTGTCGGACGCAGGCCGACAAGCGAATCGGCGGAGGCCGGCGAGCGCACGGAGTTCGCCGTGTCGGAACCCGTGCCGGCCATCGCCAGGTTGGCGGCGACCGCCGCGCCCGTGCCCCCGCTCGAACCGCCGGGCGTGCGCGTGAGATCGTAGGGGTTCAGTGTCTGGCCGCCGAGCGAACTCACCGTGGTGCCCGCGAGCGCGAACTCGTGCATGTTCGTTTTCGCCAGAATCACGGCGCCGGCTGCGCGCAAGCGGGCCACCACGAATGCATCCGTGGCAGGCCGCGCACCCTCGAGCGACAGCGAGCCGCCCGTCGTCGGCAAGTCGGCCGTGTTGTAGTTGTCCTTCAGCACGACAGGCACGCAGTGCAGCGGTCCGACCGGGCCCTTCTCCGAGAAGGCCGCATCGAGCCTGTCGGCGGTGGCGAGGGCGTCGTGGTTCAGCGTGAGGATCGCATTGAGCTTCGGCCCCTGTTCGTTGTAAGCGCTGATCCGGTCAAGGTACGTCCGGACGAGCGCATGACAGGTCAGGCGATGATCGTGGAACGCCTGCTCCAGTTGTGGAATCGTCGTCTCTTCGACGTTGAAACCCACAGCGAAAGCGGGCGTGGCCAATGCGGAAAGGACCGCGATCGTGGCGGCAAGGTGGCTTCTCTTCATGATTTCTCGACAAGGCGATAGGGTGACGCCGGAGCGCGCTGGATCGCGGACCGCAGGTGAATCAGGCGCCGGCTATCTCGTGCATGGAAAGCAATTCGATTGCCCGGCACAGCGCCGAGTGGTCGAGCTTGCTCATGCCGTGTGCGGCGCATGCATTCATCAGCTCCTGTGCAGAGGCGGTATGAGGCAGGGAAACCCCAAGTGCCTTGGCGCCCTGCAATGCGAGGTTGAGATCCTTCTGATGAAGCTCGATCCGGAAACCCGGTTCGAAAGTGCGCTTGACCATCCGCTCACCATGGACTTCGAGGATGCGCGACGCCGCGAAGCCGCCCATCAAGGCCTGTCGCACCTTGGCAGGATCGGCGCCGGCCTTCGACGCAAACAGCAGCGCTTCCGCGACGGCCTGGATGTTCAAGGCGACGATGATCTGGTTGGCAACCTTGGTCGTTTGCCCATCGCCGTTGCCGCCGATCAGCGTGATGTTCTTGCCCATCAGCTGGAACAGCGGCTTGACCTTCTCGAACGCGGCTTCGGGGCCGCCGACCATGATGGTCAGCGAAGCGGCCCTGGCACCGACTTCGCCGCCGGAAACCGGAGCGTCCAGGTACTGGCTGCCCAGGTCATTGATCTTTCTGGCGAACGCTTTCGTCGCGATCGGCGAGATCGAACTCATGTCGACCACGATCTTCCCGGGACCGAGCCCGCTCGCCACGCCATTTTCGTCGAACAGCACGGCTTCGACGTGCGGCGTGTCGGGCACCATCACGATAACGATGTCAGCGTGTCGCGCGACTTCACGACCGGACTCGCACGGCGTTGCGCCTTTCTCGATCAATTCCGCGGGAGGTCGATTCCGATCGTGCACGAACAATCGATGGCCGCCTTGCTGCAGATTGGCCGCCATCGGCGCGCCCATGATACCCAGTCCGATAAATCCAACGTTTGCCATCACATTACCTTTTCAATGAGTGTTTTGCGTTGCCGATATCGGCAACGCATCGCCGCATGGCCTAGAGCAGCACTTCGGGATTGACGCAGGTCTGCGGTTTCCCGCCGTTGAGTACGCTGATGACGTTGCCGGTCGCAATCTTGCCCATCGCGATGCGGGTTTCGGTCGTCGCCGACGCGATATGCGGCACCAGCACCACGTTGTCGAGATCGGCCAATCCGCTTTCGAGACTGGGCTCGTTCTCGAAGACATCGAGCGCGGCCCCGAAGATCACTTTGTCGCGCAGCGCGGCGACGAGCGCCTTTTCGTCGACGAGCGGCCCGCGGGCGGCATTGATCAGAATCGCCGTTCGCTTCATTTGCGCCAATTCCGGCGCGCCGATGTAGTGGTGCGTGTCGGGTGTGAGCGGCAGGTGCAGGGACAGATAATCGGATTCCCGCAACAGCGATTGCTTGTCGACGAAGGTCGCGCCCACCTGACGTTCGATTTCCGCATTGCGCCGGGCGTCCGTGTAGATCACCTTCATGTCGAACGCGGCTGCCTTGCGCGCGAATTTCGCTCCGATTCGCCCCATGCCGGCGATGCCGAGCGTCTTGTTGTCGACGTCCTGGCCGAGAAAGGCCATCGGCGCCCAGCCTTGCCATTTGCCGTCGCGCACGTAGCGTTCGGATTCGGAGATGCGTCGCGCGCTCGCAAGCAACAGCGCCCATGCATGCGTGGCGGTGGCGTCGTCGAGCACGCCTGGCGTGTTGGTCAAGATCACGCCGCGCCGGGTGGCTGCCTCGAGGTCGAAGTTGTTGAATCCGACTGCGTAGTTCGCGAAGATCCTGCACTGCGGACCGGCTGCATCGATCACGTCGTCATCGATCGTGTCGGTCAGCAGCGTAATCACGGCGTCGCGGCCCCGCACTGCCCGCAGAAGTTCGTCACGCGTGAGCGCACGATCATGCGGATTCACCTCCACTTCATGGAACTGGCGCAGATCATCGATGCTTTGCTGCGGAATCATGCGTGTGACATAAATATTGGCTCGTTTCATGGGTGCTCTCTTCGTAAGGATCTGACTCAACTTCGTTGCCGCGCCTCATCCGGCGACGCGTATCGAGCGCCGAAACGGGCGAGTTCATCGGCCATGGCCTGGTCGTCGGCAGGCGCGAGGCCGCTGACGCCGATTGCACCGCTCACACGCCCGTGCCGGTCGGTCAACACTGCGCCGCCAGGCAACGCAGTCAGCAACGGATCGCAGAAGTAGCTGAGCGGAATGTTTTCCTGCCGCAGCCGGTCGAGCAGCGCGACGGTCGTCACGCCCATGCGGACGCACGTATAGGCTTTTTGCTGCGAGATCTGGATGCTGCGCACGGGTGCGTCGTCCATCCGGAGAAAGCCGGCCAGAAAGCCGTGACCGTCGCATACCGCGATGCATATCGGCTTGTCGAATGCGTTGCTCGCGTTGTCGGCTGCGTATGCGAGAAGCGCCTGCACCAGTTCGAGATTCAGGTTGTCCACTGCGTGTGTCCTTCGTTCATTTGTCGATGGAACCGATCAGCGACAGAGCGTCACGCTCGTCATCGCGTCGCGCGTCTTCATGGACAGCAGCCTGCCCATTCAGCAGCGCCTGTTTCTTTTGCGCTCTCCGGAATACCCAGGCGGTCAGGATCGGCGTCAGCACCGCGGTTACGATCACGGATGCGGCCACCTGGATGGTGGCGGCCGGGGCGATCGCGGCAAAAGAGTGATCGGCCATCGCAATCGCCTGTGGCGTGCCTGCGGCGTTGCCGGCGGTGCTCGACGCAGCCGCGCCCGCCACGCCCGAGCCACCCAGCACCCGGTCGGCAAGAACGCAGACGATGCCGGTAATGGCAAATACCGCCATCCCGAGCACGATGCCCGGCATGCCTGCCGCGAATACCGATTTCAGATTGATCCCCTGGCCGAGCGTGAAGGCCATGAACGGGACGATCAGCGGTTCGTGCTTGCCGAAGAAATCGCGCAGCTCGCTGTCGAGATTGCCGAAGATCGCGCCCGCAAAGATCGGTGCAATGACCGACAACATGGTCAGCCACGGGATATTCGCCAGACCCGCGCCGACCAGGACGATCATGGTGACGAACGGCCCCGTCTCGATGCTCTGTGCGACGTAAGTGCCGGAATCTTCCTTGTTGCCGAAGGTGCTGGTCAGTGCGAGAAACATGCCGCCGTTCGTGTCGTTCATCGCGGCCAGAACGGCGAGCGTGCTGAGACCCAGGACACTCCCATGAAAGAAGCTGGCAATGGCGAGGGCAATCAGCACGGCAATGCCCACCTTCGCAAACAGGATGCCGAAGCCGCGCTTGAGCATGCTGGGCGCCGCTCGCAAGGTCATCTTGGTGCCGACGGTGAACAGGTACATCGCGAGAATCGTCGGATACCCCTGGTTGGTCAGCGCCTGGGTGAACCCGCCGATCTTCAGCGCGTTCGGAATGAAGGTATTGACCAGCATTCCGACAAAAAGGGGGACCACCATCATCCCGCCCGGCACCTTGTTGATGAACTGATAGATCCGCATCGCTACTGTCTCCTTGGCAGCACTTCATCTCGGCCCGCAACGGGCCAGCCCGCACGGACACTCGCACTATGCATTTTGTATTCAAAACACGATCATGTTATATGATGACTTTGAGGGCGCTCGCAACGTGTCGTAAACCCTGATTCGATGTTTGTTGCCCGCTGGATAAGGCTTTTGATGAAAATTCAGGCCCTGCGACCAACGCCGGGAGCTGGGCTGGCTATTTTCAGGAATGGATTTTGCATGCAATTTATGACGTTGCAGTACAGCATCGACTCAACGCGCTGAAACGCCCGATGGCCGGGCAAGCGAGGCAGGCACTGGCGCGATGAAGGGCCGGAATGTTGCGGCGTTGCGGCAGCGCGGCGTGGCGGACGCGTTCGGCACCACGCCGGCTAGCCTGTCCGATCTCGACCAACAGCTTGCTCGGGTCCGTTTGGCACTGGGCGGCCGGTCGGGCAACGCGCGGGCTGTTGCGCGGAAGCGTACTCGCAATCGACCGGTCAACGACGTGACCGCGCACCACGCGACTTTGTTCCGAGACCGATGCTCGGTGCGCCGCGCCGGGCGCATGACTCGCGTGCGCACCGGCCCGAAGGGTTCTCACCGGGCGTCATGATGCGCGTGCGGGACATTGTCGGGCGCAAACGATAACGGCGATTGATCCGGCCGGCCGCGTGCGGCGACGCCACGCAGAATGGCGGTCCACATGGGTCCCCACGAACGGTCGTCGAATTAGCCGCGCTCCGGAATTCTGCGTTTCACCCACATACGGCCGGGCGGCTCGAAGTACGTGCCGAACCGCACGAGTCCGGCCTTCTTCAGATGGCACGTCATCTCGAAACTCACCAGCACGCCCGGATCGTCGTTCTCGAGGATGTCGACGTCGATCGAGCGGATGCGTGGCTCATATGTCAAGAGAGTCGCTTCCATCTGCTGCTTCAGCATGTGGGCCGAGGCGGGCAGCGCCTTATAGATGTTCGTCAGGTCCGGCAGGCCGTAATCGGGCAGATGCTTGAGTGCGCCGGCGCGCGTGTTCAGGATGCGCTGCACGTTCTGCTGCACGCTCATGCATTCCAGCATCCGGTCGTCGTAGGCGTCAAGCGGCTCACCGCCGATCTGGCCGAGCAACATGTCGTAAAGGGAAGGCCCCGCCTGCATGGTCTTCCTCTGTCCGTTACGCTACGACGGGGGCGGGCTCTGTCGTCCCGGCTGCAACGTCGTCCCGATCGACGAAATCGATCGTCAAGTTGCCCTCGGCCGAGCTCGACAACACGATCTTCGCGGGCGCGGCGCCGGCCGCCATGCGCGCGAGCAGTTCACGGGATACGGTGGGCAGGATGCGCTGGTTGAGGAACACATCGACGTTGCGCGCGCCGGACTCGCGCGCGAGGCAAAGCTCGGCCATCGCTGCGATCAGCGACGCGTCGCACGCCAGCTCGACGTCGTGCTGCCGGCGCAGGCGCTCGGCGATCCTTGCCAACTTGAGCCGCACGATCGACGCAAGCGCGACGGCGTCAAGCGGCCGATAGACGAGCGACTGGAAGCGCGCGAGCAGCGCGGTCTGGAAGTGCGCGACAAGCTGCGGGTGAATCGCGTCGAGCAGCGCCGCCTGCGCGATGTCCGGATTATCGGCGGTGACCTCGTCGATCCGGGCGCTGCCGAGATTGGAGGTCATCAGGATCACGCAGTTGCGGAAATCGATTTCCCGCCCTTCGCCGTCGCGCATCATGCCGCGGTCGAACACCTGATAGAACATGTCCAGCACGTCGCGGTGGGCCTTCTCGACCTCGTCGAGCAGCACGACGCTGTATGGACGCTGCCGCACGGCTTCGGTCAGGATGCCGCCGCGGCCGTAGCCGACATAGCCGGGCGGGGAGCCCTTCAGTTGCGAGACCGTGTGCGACTCCTGATATTCCGACATGTTGATCGTCGTGAGCGCCGCCTCCCCGCCGAACAGCAGGTCGGCCAGGGCCAGCGCCGTTTCGGTCTTGCCGACGCCCGATGTTCCCGCGAGCAGAAATACGCCGAGTGGTGCATGTTCATTCTTGAGACCTGCCTTCGCGGTGCGCAGGCTCTCCGCGAGCGCAGCCAGCGCGTCGTCCTGAGCGACCACGCGCTTGGCCAACTGCTGTTCAAGGGTCAGCAGGCTCTGCAGTTCGTCTTCCATCAGGTTGCCGACCGGCACACCCGTCCATTCCGCGACGACGCGCGCGATCGCCGATGCGTCGACGTCCACGAAGACCAGCGGCGTCTTGCCTTGCCGATCGGCAAGCCGGCGTTTGGCGTCGTCGAGCGGGTCGCGGTCGGACGCTGAGCTGCCTTCACTGATCTCGGCCCGATGCTGGTGGACGAGACGGACCAGTTCGAGTTCGCCGACATAGCGGGCCTGCAAGCTTGTCAGGATATTGCGGGCCTCGGTCAACGCGCTTTCCAGCGCCGCGCGCCGGGCCGCAACATCGTCGACGCCGGCCCGCGCGTCCGAGTCGAGCGTCGCCTGTTCCAGTTCGAGCGCGGAGACCGCGGCGCGTGCACGCTGCAGTTCTGCCGGCGGCGATTCCAGGCCCATGCGCACGCGCGCGGCGGCCGTGTCAATCAGATCGACGGCCTTATCCGGCAGTTGCCGGGCCGGGATGTAGCGGCGCGACAGCTTGACGGCCGCGACGAGCGCCTCGTCGCGGATGTGCACGTTGTGGTACTTCGCATAGCGGTTCTTCAGGCCGCGCAGCATCAGGCAAGCCGCATCATCGTCGGGTTCGTCGACCTTGATGATCTGGAAGCGGCGCTCGAGCGCTGCGTCGCGCTCGAAGAATTCCTTGTACTCCGACCACGTCGTTGCCGCGATCGTGCGCAGTTCGCCGCGCGCGAGCGCGGGTTTGAGCAGGTTGGCGGCGTCAGCGCCGCCGGCGGCGTTGCCCGCGCCGATCAGCGTGTGGGCTTCGTCGATGAAGAGCAGGATCGGCATGGGTGAGGCCTGCACTTCGTCGATCACGTTCTTGAGGCGCTGCTCGAATTCGCCCTTCACACCGGCGCCGGCCTGCAGCAGACCGAGATCGAGCGTGAGAATGCGTACGTCACGAATGACGTTGGGCACGCTCCCCTCGGCGACGCGCAGCGCGAGGCCTTCGACGAGTGCGGTTTTGCCGACGCCCGGCTCACCAACGAGGATCGGATTGTTCTTGCGCCGGCGCGCGAGCACATCGACCATCTGCTGGATCTCGCGATCGCGGCCGAACACGGGGTCGATGTCGCCGCGGCGGGCCTTGTCGGTCAGATCGATCGCAAAACGGGCGAGGGTGTCGCCTTCAGTGGTTCGCCGGGGCGCAGGCGTCGTTGTCGCAACGCGTGCGGCCGTCTCTTTGGGGGTGTCTCCGGCCGGGACCGTCGCATTGTCATCCGCTCCGGCTTCGCTGCCTTCACCGAGCCGGCTCTCGCACGACCGATGGGCGAGGCGAGGCAGGAGCCGCTGGACCTGCGCGCTGCTGATGGACAGCAGCGGCCAGGCGTTCTGCGCACGCAGCACATGGGGCGTATCGACAATCGCCTGCAGCAGGTTGCCGGACCGGATGGTTGCCTCATCCGTCTCCGACGACGCGTGCATCCACGCATCCTGCAGCATGGTCGCCAGTTGCGGGGAGAGGGCGGGCTTGCCGCGCAGGTTGCGGGGAAGGTGTTCGATCGCGGCGATCAGCGCATCCCAGACGGTGCCGATGTTGATCCCGTAGTGCCGCAGAATCGCCGGAATGTCGCCGTCCGCCGCCTCGATCAGCTTGAGCAGCCAGTGCTCGACCGTAATTTCGTCCGCGAGACGCGTCTGGCATAGGCTCACGGCCGCTTCGAGCGCCTTGGCGCAGTGCGGATTCAGCCGACGGAGCAGGTGAGTAGTGTCGCGCGGAGTCATGTCGATGCCTGAGTACGGAAAGGCGCGAGCCGCAATCATCGGCGCGGCTCGCTCCCGGGTAGAAAGAGGCCAGCCAGAACAGGTCAGGCTGGCAAAGGAACCGCCAGAGGGCCCGGCGGTTCCGACCATACGATAAGGATCAGGAACGCTCGTTCCAGGTGTCTTTGTGGATGATGTTGCCGTCCTTGTACGACCACGTGATCGTTTCGTAGCGCAGCTCGACGTTTTCGAGGTGGTTGTGCTTTTCGTAGTCCGGGTTCTTGATGTCGTACATCACCGGATTCACAGCGACGATCTTGACGTTGTCGAGCTTCGTGTTGAAGTACTCCTTCTCCTTGCCGGCATCGTCGATCCTGTACCACTTGATCTCGACCGACTTGAGCGTCTGGCCGCTCGTCACCGCCTTGTACAGATACGGCGTCGCCGCGTCCGTTTCCTTCGTCAGCGTGATGGGCTTGTGCACACGCGTGCCCGTCAGCTTGCCGGTGTTGCCGTCGGTCGGGATGTGCACGCCGTGGTCGAACGCGACGAGTTCGACGCTGCCTTCACGGCCTTGAACCGTCACCGAACCCTTGATGTCGGCGCCGCCATCGTCCTTGAGCCACATATAGGCCGGAATTGCCATTGCTTCACTCCTCTGTACGTACTACTAAGATAGCCCGGAGCCAGCCCCCGAGCTTCAGAATCCCGAAGCGAAATGCTTCAGGGGCTAAAGTCTGCTCTTTACTTGGCCAAGTCCTGATGGTCGGGGAGATCCGGCACCAGCGTAATTTCCACGCGGCGGTTCTTCGCACGGCCGTCCGGCATGTCGTTGCTCGCGATCGGACGCGTCATGCCGTAGCCCTGGATCGCAAACTGCGTCGCCGGAATGCCCGAGGCATCGATCAGCCAGTCGCGCACGGCCTCCGCGCGTGCCGTGGAGAGCTTCAGGTTGCTGTCCGGATTGCCCACGTTGTCGGTGTAGCCGGCAACGAGAATTCGCTTGTCGGGATGTGACTTGATCATGTCGAGCGCGCCGACCATTGCGCGGTTCGAGCCGGGCTTCAACTGCGCGCGACCGCTGTCGAACAGCGACATGCTGTCGAGGGTGACGACAGCGGGCGGCGGCGGAGGTGGCACATACGATGCGATCGCATCGTTCAGCGCCGGCATCAACTGCGCACCTCGGTACATGCCGAACGACAGACGCAGCGGGATGCCCGTGCGCGCATACCGGTCAAGCTGATCACGATCGGCCACCAATGCCTGCAGCGCATCACGTTTCGCGGCGTCGTGATCGGCCGGGATCGTCGAATAGCGGCCGAGATCGGCACCCATTCGGGTCAGCAGGGTTTCGTTGTTCCTGGCCGCGCCCCAGAACGCGACGGCGGCGGCGCAAGCGAGCAGAGCGAGCGCGTGCGCCACGGCTGCCAAGCGAGGTGACATCCAGTATCGTCGGGGCATCGCCTCAATCAGCGGCTGCGGGAGTGGCCACGGCGTCGGCGAGGCGGCGGAGCTTGCACGTGTCACGCGAGTCTGCATTTCGACGTCGCGTTCCCACGGCGCGTCCGGTCCGCTTGCGGGTCCGCAGTCGATCCAGCCGGCGCCGAACAACGCCCACGGCGTCGCCGGCTGCAGTTGGTCCGCGAGCGCGCCGAGCACGACGCGCTGCGTCCAGCCCATGACCGACGCAAGGGCGGCTGCACGCGTCGCGGCCACGCGATCGCCGGGTGCACGCTGGACCGCATCCTCCGCCGCCCGGATCACGGGTTCGAGACGATCGGCGTCCGTCAGGTGGGCGGCCGAGGAAGCGCCGTACCACTCCGGCGTCGTGAGATCGACCGGGCCGGTGGTAAGCCGCTGATAGACCGCCACGTACCCGGGTAATCGCGTGCCCAGCATCCGGGCGGCATCGGCGACTGCCTGCCGAATGACGCGCAGATTTTGCATCAGCACGTCCACTCCCGTGTGCAACGCCGGCGCGACCGACAGAACGACGCCATCCGGGGCCCGGCCGTCACGCCATTGCCTGACCGCTACGGCCAGTCGCGGCAGATCCTGCGGACGATCGGCGCGCAGCCAGATGCCGCCGTCGCCGACGTGCACGTGCCGGGTTTCGCCAATCCGGTCGAACAGCGCGGGCAGACCATCACCGGTTACCAGCACGAGCGGCATGCGCGTGCGCAGGTTCACCGGAATGTCCGCCGTCGCGGCACCCAGCGCGGCAAGCACGCTCGTACTCTGCTCACGCGCGCGGGAAAGCCGCTGTGTGCGCCACCCCATCAGCGCGAGCGCCACGAGGCCGATGATTACCGCGAGCGTCCAGATGACGCCCGGACCGAGCGGCAACACCAGCCAGATAACCGCGAGTGCCAGCGCGGCTGCGAATGCGACCATGACCCGGGACGGATAGCCGAGCCCTTCGTGACCGCGATCAGGCGTCCACGTCGACGCCGCGGAGAGAACAGGCAGGTCGGATTTCACGGGCGAGCAGCCTTTGCTGTCACAAGATGCGCGAGCTGCACGTCGAGCGCCGTGGACCAGACGCCCCATACAACCGCCGCGGCAACGCAGGCGAGTCCGGCGATCGCCCATGGGGAAAGGCGGTAAAACCAATCGGAAAGCCGCCGTCCGGCACGATCCGCGATGAACGGTCGATCCGAGGTCGAGCGCAGCGTTTCCAGTTTGGCGTTGAGTGACGCAATCAACGCAGCGCGCTTCGCTTCGCCCTCGCGAGCGTACCGGCCGACGAATCCCATCTCGAGGATCGCCGAGTAGCATTCGAGCAGCGCGACCGACGGCGACGGCTCGCGCATGCGGGCGTCGAGCCGCTCGAACACGCGCTCGCCCGCTTCATGCAGGTTGAACTGCTCCACCTGCAGGGGCCTGTTCTCCCATCCGGACCGGGCGTCGCTCGGCAGATGTCGCAGTGCTGCCTCATCGAGCAGACCGCACTGTGCGACCAGCGCCTCGTTGCGTACATCGTCCGGAAAGCCTCGTCCCTCCAGGTCGCTTGCGAACTGTTCGACAAGCTGCTTGCACCGTCCGCGCAACGCGACCGGGTCCTGCGTCTGCCCACCCGAGCCGAGTGTCGTCACGAGCAGCGCCGTGTCGCGGAGCAGATCGCGAATCCCGTCGACGGTCGGGATGCCGGCGCCCGCCGCACTCTGCATCAGGGCAGTCTCGTTTCGGTTGGGATTCAGGGCGTTCATGAGCGCAGCACCGCGTAGAGTTCGAGCGAGGCGTCCGGTACCGACGCGGGAAGGTAGATCTGGCAGGCCCGCGCGGCGAGCATCTTCCCGTGTACGGTACTGGTCGAGTCCAGCGCGAAGTAGTGGTTGTCCAGACGCACCGGGATTGCGGCCGGCACCCGCTGCACGGCCTTGAGCGGAATGCCGAGCAGTGCGGAATTGATGATGTGCTCGACGTCGTCAGGCGCTCCGATCTTGCACAGCCGCGGAAACGTTTCAACAAGCTCGAACGCGGGAATCGGCGCGTTGACCGACAGGTACCAGTCTGCGGCGTCTGCGACGATTCGCTCATCGAGGAACTCGCCGGTCCAGGTGGTCGGCCCTTTGCGCGTGAGGCCGATCGAGACAACCCGGGACGGAATGATCGCGTCGAGCAGTTCTCGGATTGTCGACTCGAGCTTCGCAAACACCTCGTCGGCCCGCGCGTGGTCGTACGCCGGAATGTCGGTCAGCTGGGCGCCTGTCGAGAAAGTCATCAACGCGCTGGCCAGTTGTGCCAGCGTGGCGTACAGATGCTCCGGAGGCCGGCTCGGATGCGTCGAGAACAGCCGCAGCTCCGGCCACGCCGCATGGATGCAGTGAAGCAGCCAGAAGAGCTGCACGTCTGCCACGCCGTATTCGGCGACCTGCTCGATGCGCTCGCTACGGCGAGCACCGAGCGCGAGGCTCTTGGCGTGCAGGATGTCCGTCAAGCGATTGACCCGTTCGAGGTGCAACGAATGGCTGCCGAGCGTGAGGCAAGGCGGTACGAACCGCTGATCGATCTGGAACTGGCCGCTCGATCCACGCGTCAGTCGCGTGATCGCGCAGGTCGTGTCGTCGGCATGCGACTCGAAGTCGAACAAGAGCCTTACCGCATGCCGTTCCGCGGCGATCTCGGTCACGCCGGTTCCATTCAGGTCCGCGACCTTCACGAATTCACGGTATGAGCGCCGCGGGCGGGCAAGCGAGGTTTCGTCGAAACGGCAGTTGCTGCCGTTCGCATCCGGCAACGCCAGTGCTGCGAGCACGACGACGCTCTGAACGTCCGCCGGCACGCCTTGCGTCAGATCACGCGCAGAAGGCAGCGCATCGGCGATGCTCGTATCGACCGGGGTGCCATCCGGAAAGCACAGTCTCAGGCGGGTGAGTTTCAGGCGGCCCGTGGCCAGCGCTTCTTCGTCGACGTCGACGGCAAGCGTTCCCCACGGCTCTGCAATTGCCGCAGATACGTACTGACGTAGTGCAAATTCAGCCCATCGGTCCTGTTGCTGAAAATGCTGCTGCGTCAGGATGAGGCCCTCGTGCCAAAGTGGCTTCTCGATTCGCATGATCTCTCGTGTGGTGCGATTGTTCGTTATTCGGTGCAACGGCGTAACCTATACACGATCTTCTACGAAAGGCGCAACCAATACCGCTAAATCCAAGTAGTTTGGTTTACTAATGACTGTATCGAAGGGTGTGCGAAAACGTCAAATCCAAAAGCCGATTATTTCGAGATGGTTTGTTTTTGAGATTGTCCGGAACGCCACTGTGAAAATTGCAACGCAACAATCGTCAAGTCTCGCAAAGCAAGGCTATATAAGGGTTTGGCGTTGATGGCGCGTGGATGGAAACGATCTTTCGTGGTCGATATATTCTTTATTTGGATAAGGAGTGAGGTTGTGGAATGTGTAAGGTTATTTAAGATTTGACGGTTCGTGACATTTAAATGGCGTATCGATGGCGCGACACGCTTTGACGCGCGTCGGGTTTACCGTGTATAAGTGCCATGCGATTTCGCCGTACGAACGGAGACCGCACGATGAAGCATCGATCCGGGCACGCCGCGCATTGCATAAGTGTGCGTTGCATGGAACGGGTGAGCATCGTGCCGAATGCGTCGTGCGCCTGCCCAATGCTTGACCATTAACAATTAAGGATTGCAAATGGATAGCTTCCAGAGAGAAATTCCGAAGAGTCGCGTATCAATTACCCTGGATCTGCATACGGGCGGGGCCCAGAAGAATGTCGAGCTGCCGTTGAAGCTGCTCGTCGCCGGCGACTTCAGCGCGGGTCGCGAGCAGGCGCCGCTGGCCGAGCGAAAGAAGGTCAATATCGACAAGAACAACTTCGATGCCGTCCTGGCTGACTACGCGCCGGATCTCACGATTGCCGCGGAAAACACCCTGGCTGGCGATGGTTCGGAACTGCCGGTGAATCTCTCATTCCGCTCGATGAAGGATTTCGAGCCGGAGCAGGTTGCTCGCCAGATCCCGGAGCTGCAAGCGATGTTGGCGATGCGCAATCTGTTGCGCGACCTCAAGTCGAATTTGCTCGACAACGGCACGTTCCGCCGTGAGTTCGAGAAGATTCTGAAGGACAAGCGCCTCACCGACAAGCTGCGTGGCGAGCTGGCGCAGATCGTGACGGCCGCTACGCAACAGGAAGGTCATGCCTGAGCGCGGCCGGCCGAAGAGGGCCGTCACCGCCTCCCGCAACCACGCAGCCATACGAAACGGGACTGAGAGAGCCATGAAACAGAATGAAGCGAGTCAGCGCGCATCGGAAACGGTCGTGCTCGAGAATGACAGCGTTTACGCCGCGCTGTGCAACAAGATCAACCTGAAGCCGGTCGCGGAAGCGCGGCCGCTCGAAGCGTTTCGCGATAACGACACGCTGTCGGAAGCGTCGGCCGACGAGCGCGTTGCGCGCGGGATGGACGCGCTGCTCAACCTCATCGCGAAGGAAAGCAAGCCGGTCGACCGTCTCGACAAATCGCTGCTCGACTTCTACATCGGGCAACTCGATCGCCAGATCAGCCACCAGCTCGACGCTGTGATGCATACGCCGGACTTCCAGGCCCTGGAAGGTCGCTGGCGCGGCCTGAAGATGCTCGTCTCGCGCACCGACTTCCGCAAGAACGCTCGCATCGAAGTGCTGGACGTATCGAAGGATGCGCTGCAGCGCGATTTCGAGGACACGCCGGAACTGATCCAGAGCGGCCTGTATCGCCTGACCTACATCGAGGAATACGACACGCCGGGCGGGCAGCCGATCAGCGCGATGGTCAGCGACTTCGAGTTCACGCATTCGCCGCAGGACGTGGCACTGCTGCGCAACATCTCGAAGGTGGCGGCCGCCGCGCACATGCCGTTCATCGGCGCGGTCGGTGCGGCGTTCTTCGGCAAGAAGTCGATGGAGGAGGTCGCGGCCATTCAGGACATCGGCAACTACTTCGATCGCGCCGAATACATCAAGTGGAAGAGCTTCCGCGACACGGACGATGCGCGCTACGTCGGCCTGACGATGCCGCGCGTGCTCGGCCGCCTGCCGTACGGCAAGGATACGACGCCGGTTCGTGCCTTCAACTACGAAGAGGCGGTGAAGGGCCCCGATCACGACAAGTATCTGTGGGTCAACGCGTCGTTCGCGTTCGCGGCCAACATGGTGCGCAGCTTCGTGAACAACGGCTGGTGTGTGCAGATCCGCGGCCCGCAGGCAGGCGGCAAGGTCGAAGACCTGCCGGTCCACCTGTACGACCTCGGCACCGGCGTGCAGCCGAAGATCCCGACCGAAGTGCTGATTCCGGAGACGCGCGAGTTCGAATTCGCGAATCTCGGCTTCATCCCGCTGTCGTTCTACAAGAATCACGACTTCGCGTGCTTCTTCTCGGCCAGCTCGACGCAGAAGCCGGCGCTGTACGAGACCAAGGAAGCGACGGCCAACAGCCGCATCAACGCGCGCCTGCCGTACATCTTCCTGCTGTCGCGCGTCGCGCATTACCTGAAGCTGATCCAGCGCGAGAACATCGGCACGACCAAGGACCGGCGTCTGCTTGAGCTCGAGCTGAACAACTGGATCAAGGGGCTCGTGACCGAGATGAAGGATCCGGGCGACGAGCTGCAGGCGTCGCACCCGCTGCGCGAGGCGAAGGTGACGGTCGAGGACATCGAAGACAATCCGGGCTTCTTCCGCATCAAGCTGTTCATCATCCCGCACTTCCAGGTCGAAGGCATGGACATTGGCCTGTCGCTGGTGTCGCAGATGCCGAAGGCCAAGAGCTGATCTGACGTTCCAAGCATGATCCGCCGGGGCACTGATGGCGCTCCCGGCGGTGTGGTTGTGTGCCTGCACCTGAGAGAAAACCATGTCGATGATATTGCCGTCGCAAGCTTATGAATTGAAGCTGGCGCCGCATCCCGCGCCGACGTCCGTCCTCCGATTCACGGGCCGGGACGCGGTGAGCGAGTTGTACCGCTACGATATCGAGTTCACGAGTCCGATTTCCGGTATCCCGATGGACCAGGTAGTCGGTCGCCCCGCGAAATTCATCGTCGCCCCGGTCGATCCGAACATGGACTATCTGCGCAGGATGTTCGGCGAGAACGCGGAGCAATTCAGCAAGATGCCGCCGGCGTATTCGGTCCACGGCATCGTCACGCAGTTCGACGAGTTCAGCACGTCGGCCGATCAGACGCACTATCGGGTTCGGCTCGAGCCGAAGCTCGCCGACCTGAATCGAGGTGTAACGAGCCGGCTGTTTCAGAAGCAGTCGGTCGAGGAGATCGTTACCGACACGCTGCGTCATTACGGCTACCGGGCCGGGGTCGACTTCCTGTTTCAGCTGCGTGGCCAGTACAAGCGGCACGAGTACGTCACCCAGTATCACGAGACGACGTTTGCCTTTATCCAGCGCCTGTGCGCGGACGAAGGGATCTGGTTCCGGTGGGAGCAGAAGAAGGATCACGCGGTGCTCGTGTTCGGCGACGATCTGGACGCCTATGCGCGAAAGCAACGCACCGTGTCGTACCGGCGCGACTCCGGGCTCGAGAGCTCCGGTACGGACGCGATCAAGACGCTCGAAAAGCGGACCCGGCGCGTGCCGGAAGCCGTGCGTCTGCACGACTACAACCATCGGCAAGCCGGTGTGTCGCTGCTGGTCGAGGAAAACGCCGCGCGCGATGACAAGACGACGACCGGTGTCGATTACCGCTGGGGCGAGCACTATGAGACGCCGGAAGAGGGTAAGCGCGTCGCTCGTCTGCGGCACGAGGAGTTCCTGGCGACGCAGATCACCTTCAAGGGTAGCGGCAACCCGTTCTGGTTGGAGGCGGGTGAAGTCATGCGGCTCGATCCAAATCCGTCCGACGCGAAGCACGGGATCTTCGTCACATCGGTGGAGTCACAAGGCGGCCGCGACCAGTCGTATTGGGTGACTTTCGAGGGGATTCCTTCCGACCGCGTGTGGCGCACGTCGACGGCCTCGATTTCGCATCCGGTCATCGACGGCATCCTGCCGGCGCGCATCACGTCGCCCGGAAACTACAAGTACGCGTACCTGACCGAACAAGGTTGGTATGTGATCAAGCTGCCGTTCGACCTCGACGAGTGGAGTCCAGGTGGCACAAGCCGGCCGGTGCGGTTCGCCAAGCCATACAGCGGCGACAACTACGGCCACCATTTCCCGCTGATTGACGGCGCGGAGGTGGCGATCATCCACACGGGGGGCGACCCGAACCGTCCCGTGATCATCGGGGCGATGCACGACAACCTGCATCCGGACCTCGTCAACAACCTGAATCACACCCGGAACCTCATTGTGACCGCGGCAGGCAACACGCAGCGGATGGAGGACAAGGAAGGTGTCGAGCACATCCACCTGATGACGCCGTTTCAGGACAGCGAGCTCAATCTCGGGCACTTGGTCGACGGTGATCGCAAGGAGCGCGGGCACGGCGCGGAATTGCGCACCGACGGGCCGGTTGCTGTTCGGGGTGCAAAGGGCGTGTTGGTTACCGCCGAAGGGCAGCCAGGCGGTGCAGGCCAGCACCTCGCGATGCAGGATGCGGACATGACGCTCGAACAGGCCGAGCAGATCCTGCATACGCTTAATGACTCGGCGAACGCTGCAAAGGCGTTGCAGGCTGACATCGATCAACAGCGCGTGCTGATCCAGCAAAAGCTCAAGCGACTTCAAAAACCCGTCATCGTCGCGACAGCCCCCGATGGCGTCGGGCTCGCCAGTGGTCAGCAGATGCAGCTTGCTGCCCGCAAGCAAATGTTTGTCACTGCCGGAGACGGGCTCGACATCGGTGTCATGAAGCGTATCGCAGTCGCGGCCGGCGAAGCGATCTCGTTATTCGCGGCGAGGCTCGGGATTCGGATCTTCGCCGCGAAGGGGAAAGTCCAGCTCCAGGCGCAGTCCGACACGATGGAACTGATGTCGATGCAGGACATGACAGCCAGTTCCTCAGATGGAGAAGTGATCATCACGGGCCGCAAAGGTGTCACGCTCGGCGATGGGGCCGGCGCCTACATCAAGCTCTCGGGCGGCAAGATCATTCTCGGCAGTCCGGCCGGAGAAATCGAGGTCAAGGGCAACCTGAAAATCGACGACGCCGACGGTGGCAGCTTCAAATTCCCGACGTGGTCCACGGCGCCGTTGAACGACGTGAAGGACGCAACGAACTTCGGATTTTCTGAATAACGCTCAATAATGACAAGCCAACCTGCACCGAAGAAGCCGCAGTCGCCTACGCCGGCGCCAGCCAAGCTGAAGCCGTTGCCGTTCGCCTTTCCGTTTCTTCGGAAGGGACGCGGCCAGTCGGAGGCCTCCGCCCAGTTCACCGACGAGCACGAGATTTACCGGCTGCTGGCCGAACGCGAGCCGTCAGGCGCGTATCTCGTCAGCCGCAAGGGGGTGTGGCACGGTGGCATCCACATCACGGAGGCCGGCGCCGGGCAGTCGCTGGATCTCGAAGCGGGAATGCGCTGCATCGCCGACGGTGAGCTGATCGCGTTTCGCGCCAACAAGATATACCCGCTTAGCGAGATCGCCGAAGCCGGTAGTGGATCGCCCGTTCAGGCGCCGTATAGCACGGGCTTCGCGCTGGTGCGGCACAAGATGGAGTTCCCCCAAGGCACGAAGCTGACGTTCTACAGCCTGTACATGCACCTGATGTCCTGGGAGGACTACGCGAACTTCCCGAAGCGTGACAAGCCGTCTTACTGGCCGCGGCAATGGCAGGTGACGCAGTATGCGCAGGATAAACCCTCGCCGGGTCGCAACGGACAGGCCGCTGATCCGTCGCAGCAGGGGCTGAGGGTTCGCAAGACCCCCAATGGCACGCCGATTGGCATCCTGCCGCAGGCCGCAAGTGTGAGCCTCGGCAGGAAGGAGAAAGTGCACGGACGGGAGTGGGGCAAGGTGACGGACCTGCTCGGAGCTTCGCTGTACCCGCCCGAAGCCGGCGGCTACGTCGAGCCGTCCCTTGCAGTTGGCGGCTGGATTTCTATGGGCCAGGAAAATGGCGGACCGGTCGTCGAAGAGGTCATCGCGGACTCGATGTTCGACCGCGTGATCGTGACGACGAATCAGACGTGCACAAAGGGTGATCCGCAAGGCGATGGAGGCGGCATTCCGGTCAAGGCAGGCGACCTGATTGGCCACCTCGGCCGCTACGACTCGCTGAACCAATGCACGTCCGGAACCCGGATGGCGCACATCGAGGTGTACTGCGACGACGGCATCCAGTCGTTCCTCGAACAGGGTCGCGCATGGGTCAACCAGCACGGTCCGCACAAGGCGGACTGGGCGGCACTGGGCCTGCCATCCGAGCCAACAATCCTGCGGATCGCGCCGGGCACGGTGCTGTATCAACGTACCCAGGATAACAAGTTCGTTCCAGGCGCTGATCCGCAGTCGAGAAAGACGGACGCGGTTCAGGTGTATTCGCTCGCCGAACTGGCGCGTGAACCGAATCGGCGGATCCCCGAGCCGCATCCGCATCCCGATCCGGGTTACCCGGTGAGCTGGTGGCACGTTGACGGCGTGAATGCACAAGGTCAACCGATCGACGGTTGGGTGTGCGACTTCAACCACACGCCAGGGAGGGTGACGCGAGAATTCGCGCAGAAGTGGATCGACTTTGAATGCCTGGCGGATGCCCATGATCCCGCGCACACGATCTTTGCGACAACCCCGAAGTGGGTTGATTATGCGAGCGATGCGAATGCTGTTGACCTCGCTTCGCGTTCGAAGCTTAGCCCTTTGATGCTCAGGGTGTACGACGCCCTGTTCAAGAAAGGCGATGGCAAGCAGGCAGCAGATGAACTATGCACGCTATCGCAGACCGAGCGTGGCGGCTATCCGTGGCTGATGCAGGCGGCGTCCCGGCTGATCGTCAAGCACGAAAGCGAGTGGGCCAATCCATCAAAGTGGACGCAGCTAATTGCAGAGCTGGAGAAGCAGACGGGACCCAAGCCGCAGCACGAGGAAGAGCAGAAGCGGATTGAGAAGCTCGCGTGGTGGGATGACGTGAAGGCCAGGGTGCAGGGCTTTCCGGGTCCAGATGTACATCATGTTAACCCAATTGCCATCGCAGCAAATTTCTCCAGCAAGAATCTTGTGTGCAAGAGATGCGCTGCGATAGTCACATTAACCACAGAGTTCTTGAGAAAAATTGCCCCCGGCGCTGATGCCAACTTTGTCGTCGAAATGACCCGCGCTTCAGTTGAATTATTCCCGGAATATGGTGTAAATAGCTGCCGCCAAGTGAAGCATCTCTTAGCGCAGGCCAAGCACGAGACGCAGCGCTTTACAGCATTCAGAGAGTCGCTCAACTATGCAAGCTACACCGGGCAAAGACTGTATGGCATGGCCCCCACTGCTATCAACAACGGTTTTGCTCGTAAAAATATGACCTTTCCAACTCCTTTGGCAAAGATTGCATGGATTCAAAATCATCTGATTGCAAATGATGCCGCTTATGGTGAACACTGCTTTGGGGCCAACGAACAACCCGGAAAAGACTTTCGTGGTCGCGGCCTGCTTCACTTGACCCATTACGAAACCTACAAGCGCTGCGCGCAAGCGATTGGCTATCCTATTGATAGTCAGCCAGAGCTTGTCGAAAATAACCCCAGAGTGATTATAGAGACTGGATTATGGTTCTGGAGTGACAGGGGCATTGGTTCGATTGCTGACAATCCAACGGCCGTCGGAGATGGCGGCGTCAAGAAGGTTACTCACCCAATAAACCCCGGATACAAAGGTCTTTCTGAACGACAGCAGTTCAAAAGAGAGATTTCTGCCATATTCAATCAATATTTTTCATCGGGGTGCACTGATGATTAAGAATTATATTTTCTTGGCGATCGCTCTTATGAGCGGTTCGGCATGCGCGAAGAATACGTGTGCCGATATTCACGGCGCACAGAGTTACCCGCCGCTGAGCATAGAGAGCGGAATAATCTGCTTTGTTCGAGAGCAGGTATTGGATCCTAAGACTGGGGCGCAGGTCGGCAACGAGGCGATTTCCTTGTATTATATCGCCGATGGAAATTCCCCTTTAAAGGCCGAAGGTCGTGGGCTGCTCTATGACGATACACCCGGCGAAATTGTCGACGCATTTTCATTGAAAATTGATCAAAATTACCGAGAAAAAATCTTCGTAATCCACTCAGTGGAAGTGCGAGACTCTCTCGCGGAACCAAATTCATCTGGCAAGTTCTACTCTGTCGATGTTTTTGATCTGACCGGGAACGTCTTGCGTCGTAATGAGCGCGCTTCCGATTGGTTTGGGACGGGTTATAGCTTCATATCAGATGGGGCGAAAATGGTATACAAATTCCCTTACCTGTCAAGACTGGATGTTCGGCGGGCAATAGAATCTCCTTTCGCATCGCTGATGAGTGGGAACGGCAACATTCCTGTCCGAGTGAAGTTTAAAAGCTACCTGTTCGAATTACCGAACACTAGTGACAAGACAAGAAAATATCTGATCGAAGGAGATCGGGCTACAGTTGGAAAAGTTACAGCAGGATGGTGTCAAGTTAATTTCTCTGGAGGTGCGAACCCGCTAGAGATGTGGTTAATGTGTTCCGCGCTTGAAATTGAAGGGCGGACAAAGAAGGTGAATTGATATCAGAAGAAGCAGGTTGTGGATTTCATTGGTCGTTTGCACATTGCCATCGCTAAGAAGTCGAGCGGCTATAGCAATTCAGTAAGTGACTTCTTTCTATCTCGGTTAGGTCGCGCGCTTGTTCTTGATCAAGACGTCAACGCACCCGGTAATGTCTCTAAAGATCTTGGAACATCGATTAATACACTTCGGGCACGGCACACGGCATTGGGCACAGACCCGACGCAATGGGGTGACAGCAGATCGCAGTATGAAGCCGAACTTATTCAGATCTATGGCCCATCACGCCATATGAACTCTGCTGTAGAACGTTACAACCACCTTCGCGGGATGCTGTAAAACTCAAAATGATTCGTAGATCCATATTTTTGTTCTTGGCAGTACTGTCTGCCTGCGTTCAGGCCCAGGTAAGTATGTCGGGTGAATCAAGTGTTCTACAGTATACCAATCGCGGGCACGACGCCTACCGATCGCTTCGCTTTAAGCGGCCAGATGGCACGATGTTTGCCCCTTTCGATGAGGGATTGAAATTTTACGAGCCGGGCACGAACAGTCTGTCTCCGGACAAACAGTACCCAATCGTGAATTTTTCTGCTGAAGGAGATCTCGATGATTCCAGCGGTGCGTCTGTACATTCCGAGTATCTGTGTGCCTTCGTACGTATGAAGGACGGTTGCGTTGTGCATGTGGCGCAAGATGCAGTCTGTGGTGGAGAGTGGCGCCCGCCTCACCAGTGGTCCGTCAACATTGAGTCGATCTTCGATAATCCACCTAATGCAGCCGACATCTATGCCGCTTATTCGTCGAAACACAAAAGCGGATATCAAATTTCACAGCCGCCAATCCTAGCATATCTGACGGAAGGTACCACAATTGACAATCTGCTTGCATGCGATCCACCAGTTTCAGGGAACAGAAATGCTTATTCGAAATTACTTGTCCAATTACAGAGGGATGGAGACACCGAAAACGCCGCAAAGCTGAAGAAGATCCTGACTGGCGACCGGAATGGCACATCTATCCACGTGGCGCCAGTTGAGTCGGGCACCTGGGTCGGACATGCAGTGATTTCAAAGAGGGCATATCTATATGCAATGCCGGAGAAATCATCAGTTACCAGAGCCTACCTTGTGCAAGGTGACTCAGTATTGGTGAATGGCTCTAGTTTGTCGAAGGGGTTTGTGGTGTCAAGGTATCGTCAGAAGAACGGAAATATTATCGATCGATGGATTCGTTGTGAAGATGTGAATGCGTGTTCCACAGGTAGCCACCAGTAAAAATGTGATTGGAATTGCGGATTCCGGCAATGTTCGTGCCGTATCGAAGGCAGTGAACGGCGGCGCTATTGGTTATCCAGAACGCTTGATTGCATACAACAATGTCGCTCTAATTCTTTGGCTCCCCAAAGGATGTGGTTAATGTGCGCAGCGCTTGAAACTGAACGTCGGGCAAAGAGTGTAAATTGAGGATTGATTTATGTGTGCGATTTGAGCGGTAAAGTTAATTGCGAATGTTTTTGAAGTTCACGAGATAAATTGGAAGCGCCAAATGAAAAATTTCGCATATGAAGGTGACGCAACGAGCCACGGCGGCAAGATCCTGACTGGCTCGGATCGCATCAAGGTGAAGGGTCGCCGGGCCGCGCGCATTGGCGACAAGGTCTCGTGCCCGATCCACGGCGACAACGAAATCGTCGAAGGCAGCGGCAGGATGAAGGACGGCACCACACCACTTTCCCGCGATGGCGATCACACGCGCTGCGGAGCCGTCCTCGTTGCCTCGTCCACCGGGGCGCAGGTTCGGTAAGCGATGCCTGTCGATTTCAATCGCGTTCCGCCGCGGGTGAGGGTGCCGCTTCCGCCTAGGGCGTCGATGATCGTCTGGACGGTCCTGCTGGTGCTCGTCGTGGGAGCGGGGGCGGGGCTGACGATTGCATTCTGGCCGACTGACCGTCCGACGAATACGATGCGGTTCTGGTTTCGCGTCGTCGGTTATCCCTTCCTGGCCTGGGCTTTCCTGCTATTCGCTTGGCTCGGGTATGGCTACGCCCGTCGCAATCAGGCGATTGCTACTAACCGCGTCAGCGATGAGGCGGAGCAGCGGTGTCACGCCATGGCGGGCAGTCCGCTGGCGATACTGGGCCATGCCTGGTGCTTCGCCGCGAACGATGCGGAAAACTCGCTCGAAGGGATACTGACAGGAGCTGAACTGGCGCAACTCAGGCCGAGCGGCGCAGTCGCGGATAGCGAAGTCAATGCACGTTGGCTTGACATCCCCGAGATGCTTTTTCAGCCGGGTAACGAACTCGCTGAACATGCTCGCCATCGTGCCGTGTGTACGTGGCTGCTCGAACGCCTGATCGACCGTCTCCTGCCGCAACTCAGCACTCTTCCGCCGCGAACGAAGCTTCAAGTCGAGCTGCATCATCGGTCCAGGCTGAAATCCGAGGCCGTCGAGACCCGCGTACGGCAAGTGTTCGCTGAACGAGTGCCTGCATTGAAGGTGGACGTCGTGCAGGATGAACACCCGATTCCTCTCTTCCGGACGGACGCGTGGCTTGACAATCGAGATGTCAATACGGCCTACCTGCTGGTTGCCATCGAGCTTCGCGATGCAATCAGTGCCGTCCTGTCTGATGGCGTTGCGGAGGCCGGCGTCGCCCTGCTCATTGGGCACCCGCGCCTTACGTCACCGGCCATGCCCGTCGGGCTACGGCTGCATCGCCCTGCCAAAGGCACGTTTGATGCCGCCACCTCGACGCTTGAGCTTGCCGCCCGTTGGGGGCAATCCTTGCTCGACCGGCTGCGCACGGTGTGGGCGCATGGTCTGACCAGTGACAGCGCGAGCGCGGTTCGGCAAGCCGCGTCATTCCCTGATGAGACACGATGGATCAGGCTCGAGACCTCGGTGGGCGACTGTTCGGGCGCGGGGCCGTGGTTGGCCGTCGCCCTTGCCGCAGAAAGTGCCCGGACAACGGGTGACCCGCAAATTGTGCTGTGTGGCGAAGGTAAAGAACTGATCGCCCTCATATGTAGAAAGCAGACATGAACGGTAACAAGAACGACAACAAGACTCGACCGGCCGGCCTCTTCATTGGCATCGCTGCAGTCATCGTCTTCCTGGCGCTCAGTATCGCGTTATGGGTGGAGGGGCCTCATCACGGATGGTCTCGCGATACCCGGATCATCATCGAGCTTTCCTTGTTTTGCGTCTTGCTGATGGTGTTCCTGCTGCTCAAGTACTTCGAGCTTGTGCTGCTTTGGATTGCCTCGCTGAGAGCTTCCCGTTGGTTTGCCCGTTACGACACCGGCAAACGCGCAGCCTCCGTTAACCGCGACAATTCGGACGAGTCACCACGACAAGTCGACCGGATTGCTGCGCTCCGAAATTTTCTGCATGACCGCCACGGCTGGCGCTGGCGCTATCGCGAACGATGGGTACTCGTCGCCGGCGACTTACCGCTGGTGAAGCGTCTGGCGCCGGGACTCGTCGACACGGGATATTTGATCACCGGCGATACGATCCTGCTGTACGCCAGGCAAACCCGCGACACGCTCGAGACCGAATGGCTCGACCAGATCCGCCGCCTGCGCCGCCGTCGCCCGGTCGACGCGATTGTGGCAGTGACCCGTAACCGCAGTTCGGCCAATACACCATTCGAGACCGACGGGCTCGCCCAACGGCTCGCGCGCCATGCCCGTGCCCTGCGCTGGGCCGCGCCTGCGTATCTGCTCAACGTCACCGATTTCGGCAGCGAAACGTCGAGTCCCGACGAGGCGATCGGCTTCACATGGTCCAACGCGCGCGTAAGCGCGGATGAGATCGACATGTCATTGCAAGGCCTCACCTGCAATCTGGCGGATGCCGGTGTCGTACGCCTGACGAAGAATGCAGACGACCGCTATCCCGCCGAGCTGTCGCAGCATATTTCGAACCTTCGTAGCGCGCTGTCCGGTCTGGTACTGCAAACTTCCCAGTCCCGTGTATGGCGGCACGCGGTCCACGGGCTTCTTTTCGCACCACTGTTCAAGGAGCGTGAGCTGGCGCCGCCACTGCCCGTCGACGCGAACGACGACGAGCCGGCAGTCGGGCCTCAACATCGAACGATCTGGCAGACCGTCGCCGCGCATAGCCGCAGAATCCACGGCCGCCGCGTTGGCTTCTCGCTGTCGACGACAGCCGCTTGGATCACGACCGGCCTTGTCGGCTGCTGGATCGGCGGCACGATGCTGTCGGGATTCGTCAACCGTGCAACGATCCAGAACGCGGCCGATACGGTCGCGCAGCTGTCCACTGTCGAGGATCGCACGCAGGCCTTGCAAGCGCTCGATGGCCTTGACCGCCAGATCGATACGCTGGAAGTCCAGCAGCGTGACGGCGCACCGTGGACGGCGCGGTTTGGCTTGAACCGTGACAGCGCACTGCTCGACGCGCTATGGCCAGGCTACGCCAATGCGGCGAGCCGCATCCTCGTGGCCCCGATCCGCCAGAAGCTCGAGGCGCGCCTGCACCAGCTTGCGTCGCTGTCGGATGCCGAAATCGCCAGCGGTGGCAATGCGCAGATCCAGGCCGCCTACGACACGCTCAAGGCCTACCTGATGCTCTCGAAGCCCGAGCTGGCCGTGGCTGCCTTTCTGACGCCGCAACTTGTCGCGACGGCCGCGCCCGCACGTCCCGTCAATTCGCCGTTGTCGTCAGGCACTTGGGAAGATCTGCGTCTGCACGCAATCGCGTTCTTCGCGAACCATCTTGACCGTGACACTGCGTCGAATGCCACCGCGCTTGCGATCGTGCCCGACGGCAACCTGATCGCGTCAGCCCGCCAAACGGTCATTGGTGTGCGCGGCATTCAGAATTCCAAGGATGCGCTGTATCAGCAGATTATTGACGAGGCATCGCCGAAGTACCCCCCGGTGTCGCTTGCCACGTTGCTCGGTGACACCACGAGCCGCGGCCTGTTCAACACGACTTCAGCCATCCCAGGCATATTTACGCGCACCGCGTGGGACGAACGGATCTCGAAGGCGATCGATGACGCCAGCGCGCAGCGCGACGTGTCCGGCGACTGGGTGCTGTCGGACGCCAAGACCAGCAACCAGTCGCCGTCAACGCTGAAAGCCGAGCTGCGCCAGCGCTACTTCGATGATTACGCACGTGCTTGGGCGCTGTTCCTCAACAGCCTGCGGTGGCAATCCGCGCCGACGCTGTCGGCCACGGCCGACCAGCTGACGCTGCTGGGCGACCCGCAACGCTCGCCGCTCGTCGCGCTGATGAACGCCGTCGTTTATCAGGCGGGCGCGGGCGCGAACGCGCAGTCACTTTCCGATAGCTTGATCAACAAGGCACAGCAGCTTGTCGGTGCGGACGAGAAAGATCCGTCGAAACGGGCGCAGCCGCAGCTTGCGCCGCTCGCCGCAGCCTTTGGACCGATCCTGCGCCTGACCGGCAGCGATCTGGTATCCAGCGCCTCAGCCAACGGCAAGGCCGCCGCTCAACTGGCTGCGACGGGGGACCTCAGTCTCGCGCGCTACCTCGAACGGGTCACCGCAATGCGTCTCAAGGCATCGCAGATCGTCTCCGGCGCCGACCCGGACGCGATCGCACGTCTTGCCGCTCAGTCGGTCCTGCAAGGCAAGACGTCCGATATTTCGGACAGCCGCGACTATGCGAGCCGCGTGGCCGCGAGCCTCGGCGAGCAATGGGCCGGCTTCGGTGAGCTTTTTCGGGCGCCGTTTGACCAGGCGTGGCAGGTCGTCGTGCAGCCGGCCGCGTCGAGCCTGAACGAAATCTGGCGCACCGCGATCGTGGCTGACTGGAACAAGACGTTCGGCGGCCGCTATCCGTTCTCGGACTCGGACAATGACGCGTCGCTACCTGAAATGGCGCGCTTCATGCGGCCCGACAACGGCGTGATTGCGCAGTTCATCACGACCCAGCTTGCCGGCGTCGTTGAACGGCAAGGCGACCGGTGGGTGGCCGCGCAGGGTGCCGACCACGGTGCATTGGCGATCGATCCGGGCTTCCTGAGCAGCCTGAACAAGCTGACGCGCGTCTCGACCGTGCTGTTCCCGTCCGGAGACGCGCGCGTGCGGTACGAACTGCAGGCCGTGCCGACACCGGGTGTGACCGACATGAAATTCGTGCTATCCGGGCGGGAGCTGCGCTACTTCAACCAAAAGCAGGAATGGGTGCCATTCGAGTGGCCGGGCCAGTCGCTCGAAAACCTGTCCCACATCGAATGGCAGACCGAGCACGGTGGCTTACGTACGGCACTTGACTCGCAGGGCCGGTTCGGCCTGATCCGGCTGCTAGAGCGCGCGAAGGTGTCACAGCAGGACAACGCGCGCTATCTGCTGACCTGGACACCCGATATGAGCCAAGGCATTTCGCTCAGGGTGCAGTTGCGCAGCGAGGCGGGCGCGGGTCCGCTCGACGTGCTGCAACTGCGCAACTTTACGCTGCCGACACGGGTTTTCCTGACGGGTTCGGCGAAGTCGGGGCCCAAGCTCTCGGACGCGAATCCGCTGCCGCTGCCCCGGTCGATGATCGAAGCGGCAAAGCACGCCGCGGTGCCGCTTCCGCACGGCGCATTGCCGGAGGTCGAATGAAACTGGGGGGACTGTTCAAGGGCCTTTTCCCTGCCCGCGAAGACGCCGAGCAGCTGGTGCAAGCACGGCTCGACGCGTGGAATGCGTGGCTGCTCCCGCTCGCAGGCAACGATGGCGTCGGCCGCGATCCGTGCTACGAGGACGTGTTCTTCGAGCTCCGCGAGGAAACGCAAAAGCTTTCCGGCATCGACGATGGCCTGATCGTCAGGTCCTGCGAGCAGTTGATCAAGGAAATCGGCAAGGATTTGCGTCTGGCCGGCTACTTCGCATTCGCCCGGCTGCGTCAGGATGGCCCCGCTGGTTTCGCGGACGGGCTCGAGCTGGCGGCCGCGCTCGTCGACCGGTTCGGGGAAGCCGTATTGCCCGCGCGCGCCGAGGCGAAGAAGGGCGCGCTCGAAATGTTGGCCACCGCGCGCGTGATCGAACTGCTCGACAGCCGTGGCGCGTTTGCGCCGGCCGACCTCGAGCGTGCGCTCGCCGCGCTCGATGTGCTGGTAGCCGGCACGGGCGCGTGGCCCGAAGCCGCGCGCCCGAACCTGCAACCGCTCGTCTCCCGCTTTGAGCGCAAGGGCCAACCGTCGCGCGATACGGAAGCGGAAACCGTCGCGACAACAAGTGCGACCGTTTCAGCAACGTCCATCGCCATTGCCTCGACACGCGATCTGCTCGATCAGGCGCGCAGGATGGCGGTCTGGCTACGTGACCAGGAGAACGGCTACCTGCCGTCGGTGCGGCTCGTGCGCAGCATCCGCTGGGACACGCTGCATGAGGTGCCACCGGCGGATGCCGCAGCCCGCACGCGCCTCGTCCCGCCACGCGCCGAGCTGCGCCAGCAGATGAAACGGCTCGTGTTGCAGAAGCAATGGCACGAGTTGCTCGAACGCGTCGAGGGCGCGTTCATGGAGGGCGTGAACCACCTTTGGTTCGACCTCCAGTACTTCCAGCACGTCGCCCTCGACCACGTTGGCGCGCCGTACAACACTTGGCGCGCACTGATACGCGCGGACTTCGCGCTGTTCCTCGAACGACTGCCCGGCATCGAGCGGCTGGTATTCAACGACGGCACGCCGTTCGCCGACGACACGACGCTCGAATGGATCGCACGACACGCGGTCGTGCGCGACCTCGAAGCGGGCGAGGCTGTCGCGCCGCTGGCCGTGTCAGCCGACAGCGCAGGCGACGCCGCCGGCGATTGGCCGGAAATCGAGGTGCAGGCGCGGGAACTGGCCGGGCGCGAAGGCGTGGAAGCCGCATTCGCGTGGCTCGAAGCGCTGCCGGGCATGAGGACCGACCGCCACCGCTACCTGCAACGGCTTGTGATGGCGCGCCTTGCCGATCACGCCGGCCGCCCGGATACGGCACTGGCGCTGCTGGCCGAGCTCGATACGTCATCCCGGTCGCTGCCGCTGATGCGCTGGGAGCCGGCGCTGGTCTTCGAGGTCAAGCAACAACTGGTTCGTGCGTTGAAAGCGATGAGCAACCGCAAGGATGCCGACAAACCGGCGCTTGCGCGCCGCATCGGCGAACTGCAGGCGGAACTGACCGTGCTCGATCCGGCGCGCGCACTGACTCTCTCATAACAAGAATTCCAATGGAAAACGACGATCCGATCCTGCGCTACTACGAAGCGGAAATGCGCTACCTGCGCGAGTCCGGCAAGGAATTCGCGAAGGCGCATCCCGACCGTGCACGCCTGCTCAACCTCGATCGCGTCGGCGATCGCGACCCCTACGTCGAGCGACTGTTCGAGGGCTTTGCGTTCCTGACCGGTCGGCTTCGCCAGAAACTCGACGACGAGCTGCCGGAACTGACGGAAGGGCTGGTCAGCCTGCTATGGTCGCACTATCTGCGGATGATCCCGTCGCTATCGGTGGTCGAGCTCGTCCCGCTTGCAGAAAAGCTTCAGAAGACCGAAGTCGTGCCGGCGGGCGTGCCGGTGCGCTCCGCACCGATTGCCGTGCCGCCCTCAGCCGGCGCCGAAGGCACGACACCGAAAACGGTGCAGTGTGTTTACCGAACCACGCAAGCCGTCACGCTGCAACCGATCGCGATCACGCATGCTGGACCAACCGTGCGCCACGACGGCCGCTCGGTGATTCGCCTCGGGTTCGCGCTCGACGGTTCGGCACGCCGCAAAGAGACGGACCTGACGCGGTTGCGCCTGCATCTGAGCGCGGATCTGCCGACGGCGTTCGCGATGCACCTCGCATTCACGCGCCAGATCGACACCATCCACTGGCGCATTCCGGAAATCCGCAACGGCGAAGCGGTACCGCTCGCGGGCGTCACGATCGAGCCGGCCGGCTTCTCGATCGAAGAACGGTTGTGGCCGAAGGCCGATGCGGCATTCTCGGGTTACCAGCTGCTGCTCGAGTACTTCACATTCCGCGAGAAATTCCTGTTCGTCGACCTGTGCGGACTGGATATCACGAAGCTGCCCGAAAGCTCGACCCGTTTCGAGCTGGAGATCGTGCTGAAGCACGCTTATCCATCGGACCAGCGCTTCAGCGCGGAGAACGTACGACTGTTCTGCTCTCCCGTGATCAACCTGTTCGAACTGGATGCCGAGCCGATCCAGATCGACCATCACGAAACCGAATACCGCGTGGTGCCGGCGGGGCATCAAGGCGAGCATGTCGAAACGTATTCGGTCGACGCGATCGAGGCATTCGACCACGAAACGGCCGAACGGTACGAATACGTGCCGTTCGCGACGTTCCGGCATCGCGGCGGTATGCTGCGCCATGAGGCACCGGAGCGGTATTTCCACGCGCGGGTGAGGCCGGGCGTCTCCGGCCTTCACGAGACGTGGGTGATTCTCGGTGGTCACGCGTGGGAAACGATGCAGACCTTGCCGGAAGAAAGCCTGTCGCTGCGTGTGACGGGGACGAACGGGCTGTTGCCACGCAAGGGGCTGCGGGAAGCGAGCCTCAACGAGCTCGCGACCAGCACGCAGAATGTCGCCGGGGTGCGCAATCTCGTGTCGCCGACGCTGCCGCTGTACCCGCCAACGGAGGACCGTTTCCAGTGGCGCGTGCTGTCACATCTGGCGCCGAACTTCCTGTCGATGATGAACGCGGAAGTGCTGCGCGGGGCGCTCGCGCTTTACGACTGGACGGACGACGAACTCAACCGTCGGAGGCTCGCGGGCATTCTGTGGGTGTCGCAGGAGCTGATCGAGGAGGTGTCCGGCGGCTCGGTCGAGCGGGGCGTACTGATCGAGGTGACGCTCGACAGCCATGCGTTTGCGGGTGAGGGCGACGTGATGTTGTTCGGTGAGTTGCTGCATCGGTTCTTCGCGCTCTACGCCGACATCAATCTGTTCACGAAGCTCGCAATCGTCAGCCTGCCGTCGCAGGCCCGGATCGAATGGCCGCGCAGCAAGGCTGGGCGGGCACCGCTATGAAGCCGCACGACCTCCCCAATCTCGACCCGCTGGTCGCGTCGCTGCTGGCGCGCGCACCACGCATGAACTTCATGCAGCTGTGCCGTCTGCTCGAGGTGCGTGTGCCTGACCTGCCAGGGTTCGGTGCGCGGGATACCCTCGAGCATGAACCCGTGCGATTCCGGCCGCGGCCACGCATGGGCTTCCCGGCAGGCGAAGTCGCGTCGGTCGAGTTCGACGACGAACGACCTGATGCGCCGCCGACCGTACGCACGACTTTCATGGGTCTGTACGGCGTCGACGCAGCGATGCCTTCGCACATGATCGACGAGATCGTGCTACGCGAGGAAGGGCACGAGGTGGTCGAAGCATTTCTCGACCAATTCAATCACCGGTACGTCACGCTGCTGTTTCGAACCTGGCAGAAGTATCGCTATCCAGAACATTTCCGGCCCGGCGGTATCGATGCGCATTCGCGCAGTCTGCTGTGTCTGGCCGGGTTCGGCTGGGGCGACAAGCCGAAGCGTGCGGGCCTGCCCGATTCACGGATGCTGGCACTGCTGGGGCTCTTGATTCAGCGCACCCGCACGCCGGAAGGATTGGCCGGCGTCGTCGCGTTGGCGATTCCGCACGTCGGCGTGCGGGTCGACGAGTTCTGGCCTGTCGTGACGTCGACCGGTCGACCTCGGCCGCTCACTTCGGCGGGTGACGCCACGGGTATGCCGGAAAGCGGGAAACGCGACGGTCTGGGCGGCGGTTATGTGCTGGGCAAGCGGATGGCGTATCGCAGCCGGGCGGTGCGCGTGACGCTGCAGCCCGCCGATGCGGAACAGGCGCACGGCCTGCTGCCCGGCGGGACGCTGCATCGCGATCTGATGGCCTATGTGCAGCTGTATGTCGGCGTCAAGGCCGACGTGCACCTGCGCATGGAAGTGTCGTCACGTTACGCGCCGGAACCAGCGATCGGTGTGGGAAATGGCGGTCCGGCGCCTCGGCTTGGCTGGACTACCGTGCTGCCCGCTGAAGAGGACCGTGTCGTCAATATCGCACTCGGCGTCTACGAAGCGTTCGCCGCGCCCGGGCCCAATCCACACCTGACTCCATGACATGCATGACCGGAGAATGCCAATGCTCATCCGCTCCACGATTTCAATTGCTGCGTCCGTCCTGCTCTTGTCGGCATGCGGCGCGTGGCAAACCGTCTCGGACACCTCGTCAAGCGCTTATCACGCGGTGTTCTTCAAGCAAGTGAAGGTGCTCAACGTCGACCTGTCCGCTCGGGAGGCATTGAACCCCGACGACGCGGGCCGCGCGACTTCGGTCGCGGTACGCGTGTACCAGTTGAAGGATCGCAAGATGTTCGATGGCGCGTCCTACGAGGACTTGTTGAAGAACGACCGGACCATGCTTGCCCAGGACCTGCAGGCGAGCATCGCGTCCGTGCTGAACCCTGGTGCGTCAGCTAGCCTCACGCAGCCAATGCAGGCTGACACGAAATACGTCGCGATCGTCGCGTTCTACCGCAACCCCGGCAATGGTGACGGCTGGAAGTACGTGATCGAGAAAAAGAAGCTCGACGCGGACAAGCCGTTGAAGCTCGAACTCGTCGACCAGCTTCTGTTCGCGGGTGGCGCCGCACCAGAGAATTCATCAAGGTAGTTCATGGTTTCCCGGCCGACATTCCCGATTTTAAAAATGGAGAGATCGTTGCCTGCCCTGATCCTCGAACTCATTTAGTTTGCACCTCAAAGCAAAGCTACGCTGACCCTAAAGTGACCTAACCGGAAATTTGCGCCGAAATCAAAACCGTCTCAAGATCGCGCCTTCTTTCTCGAGTGCTCGAATCCGTTCGTCGTCGAACCCGTATTCGCGCAGCACTTGCGCCGTATGCTGCCCGAGGAGGGGTGCCGGCCGCGACGGCTCTTCACACCCCTCGGAAAAGTGGATCGGCAGGCCGAGCCCTCGAACGCGTCCAGCGACGGGATGCGCCGTTTCGACGATCATGCCGCGTGCAATCGCTTGCTCGTGAGCGGCAGCCTCGGGCACTGCGAGGACCGGCCCGCTCGGCAGGCCGGCTTCGTCGAAGCGCGCGAGCCATTCGTCCGTGGGCCGTTCGACGAGCCGCACACTCAGGATCTCCACGAGCGCCGCGCGATGCTTCATGCGCCCGGCGTTCGTGCGGAAACGCTCGTCGTCGGCGAGCCCGGGTATCTGCAGCACGTCGACGAGCCGCTCGTAGTTGCTCTGGTTGGCTGCACCGATGTTTATCCAGCCGTCCCGTGTTCGAAACGCCTGATAGGGCGCGCTCGTCGGATTGGCGGAGCCCGCTTTCGGCAGCACCGTGCCGTCGGCGAAGTAGTTGGCGAATGCCCAGTACATTTGCTGAAGACCCGCTTCGAAAAGCGACGTGTCCACCATTTGCCCGAGCCCCGTTCGCGCTTTTCCCGCATAAGCGGCGCAGATGCCGAGCGCCGCGAGGATCCCGGCGTTGATGTCCGTCACCGGCGAGCCTGCCTTGATCGGCGCCTGGCCCGGCTCACCGGTCATGCTCATGAGGCCGCTCATGCCCTGGGCGATCAGGTCGAACCCGCCCTTGTCGGCCATCGGTCCGCTGCGCCCGAACCCCGATATCGCGCAGTAGATGAGCCCGGGGTTCGCGGTCTTGAGCGTCTCGTAACCCATGCCTAGCTTTTCCATCGTGCCGCGACGGTAGTTCTCGGTGACGACGTCGGCAGTCGCGAGCATCGCTTGCAGCACCGCCCGTCCGCCCGCCGTCTTCAGATTCAATGCGATGCCGCGCTTGTTCCGGTTGACCATCATGAACGAAGCCGATTCGCCGCCTTCGAGAATCGGCGCGAAGCGCCGGCAATCGTCGCCGTCGGGGATCTTCTCGACCTTGATGACGTCCGCCCCCATATCGGCAAGCATCATCCCGCAGATCGGTCCCGACATGATATGCGCGAGCTCGATGACGCGCATGCCGGCAAGGGGGCCCGTGCCGGTCGTTTCGGTCTGGTTCACTTCAACACCCGTTGAATTTAGGTTGGACTTTATCGAGGAATGCCTGGTAACCCGTGCGGAAATCGGCGGTCCCGAAACAGGCGAAGCCCTCGTCGCGCTCTGCGGCCGACAACGGCGTCGGATCCAGCAGGCGTTTCACGAAGCGCTTGTGCCAGCGCGCGACGAGTGGCGCGCCATGGGCGATCCGGCGCGCCGTCTCGTAGCTGTGCGCGCTGACCTGGTCGTCGGGGACGACGCGCGTCACGAGTCCCTTGGCGAGCGCTTCGGCCGCATCGAAGATGCGCCCTTCGAGCAGGATCTCGAGCGCCACGGCTGGCCCCACGAGCCGAACGAGCCCCGCCAGTTCCGCGTGCGCCATCACGAGCCCGAGATTCTTGATCGGCACGCCAAAGCGGCTCGATTCGCCGCAGATGCGCAAATCGCACATCGCCGCGATCTCGAGGCCGCCGCCGACGCACACACCGTGAATCATTGCGACGAGCGGGTGGCGGCAAGCGTCGAGTGCCGCGAGCGTGCGATGCATGATCGCGCCATACGCCCGCGCTTGCTCCACATTGGCCCGATCGGTGCGGAACTCGCCGATGTCGTTGCCCGGTGAAAACGCCTTGTCGCTGGCGCCGCGCACGACGATACAACGCAGCGAGTCGTCGGCCGAGAGCGTTTCGATGGCCTCTCCGAGCGCGCCACATGTGCCTGGTCATCGCATTGAGCTTTTCCTGCCGATCGATGACGACGGTCGCGATGGTGTCATCTCGCTCGATTTCGATGGCGGACTCATTCATACTGACTCCTTCGTGCTGCTCATTGCCTTGTCGCAAGCGCAGCCGATCTGTCTCACGCCGGATTGCCGGCTCTCTCCGTCGTCGCTTCACGATGCTCGATCTCGAGCGAGCGGTCCGGACGCATCGTGAACGACAGCACGATTCCGATTGCCATCAGCGCCATCGATACGATGAACGGCAGGTTCCAGTTGCCGGTCCGGTCGATCAGCCAGCCACCGATGACAGGACTGATGATCGCGGCAAGCGCGGAGCCCGAATTCATGACGCCGCTCGCGATACCCGCATGCTTCGGCGCGACGTCCATCGGCACGGACCACATCGGGCCGATCGTCATCTCATTGAAGAAGAATCCGCCGCTCAGGCACAGCGCGGCCAGCGTGATCGACATGTTCGAGATCAGCATGATGGGCGCGAGCGAGAGCAGCGTGAGCAGCATGCAGGTGCCGACCATCACGTTGCGCGCGAGGCGCACATTGCCGCTTCGGTGCAGGATCGCGTCCGTGACCGTGCCGCCGAGCCAATCGCCGAGTACGCCGGCGAAGAACACACCCGACGCGAACAGCGCCGACTTGCCGAGCGCCATGTGATAGTTGTGCAGGAAGTACTGCGGAATCCAGCCCAGGAACAGCCACAGAACCCAGCCGTAGCAGAAGTACACGGCCGTCACGGGTGCCATGCGCACGAGCAGCGGACCCCACGGGGTCGACGCGCGTTGCCCGGAACCCGAATAGGCGGACAGTCGTGCGCATTCGGCGTCGGTGATGCGCGGATGCTCGCGCGGATTGTCGCGGAAGTACCAGATCCACACCATCGTCCACAAAAAGCTCACGACGCCGGCGACGATGAAGGCGCCGCGCCAGCCCGTCGCGACCATGAGCCAGACGACGAGCGGCGGCGCGACAGCGTTGCCGATCCGCGAGGCGGCGTGCGTCGTGCCCTGCGCGAGGCCGCGCTGCTCGGCCGGCATCCAGTTCGACATCGCGCGCGTCGCCGTCGGGAAGGTCGCGCCTTCCCCGAGCCCGAGCAGCAGCCGCGCAACCAAAAGCGACGCGAAGCCACCGGCGAGTCCGGTCAGCACGGTGGCGCCTGCCCACACCACGCCGCATACGGCGAGCGTGCGGCGCGGACCGAAGCGGTCACCGATCCACCCGCCGATGATCTGGAATACGAGGTAGGGGTAGGCGAACATCGAAAACACCAGTCCGACCTGCGTATGCGACAAATGCAGTTCGGCGCCGAACGCACTCGCGGCGGTACTGACATTGACGCGATCGACGTACGTGATGAAGTACATCACACACAGCAGCAACAGCACGCGCATCGTGGCACGACGTAACATGCTTGTCTCCTGATCTTGGTTTGATGGTGCGCTCCGGAGCGCAACCCGGCAAGGGCGCTCGAAGCGAACGGGCTCCCGTGCTTCGTCAGGGGGCGCCGACGGGGCCGGAGCACACTGCAGCCGGCAAACGCGAATCAGGGGATGTCGGGCTTGCGGGATCGTTTCATGTATGTCTCCTGTATTCGATGCGGATCGTCTTCGCGTTCCTCAGTTCATCGCATCGCAAAAGCGCTTCAACTGTCCATCAGAGCCATCGCGAGCACGCGTGCCACGTGCAGTGCTTCGCGCATGGCGCCGTCGGCGATCTGATGGCGGCAACTCGTGCCGTCGGCGACGATCAGCGCATCGCCCGCGTTGCGCACCGCCGGAAGCAACGACAACTCGGCCATCGCCATCGATGCGTCGTAATGCTCCGCTTCATAGCCGAAACTTCCCGCCATGCCGCAGCAGGACGATTCGATCGTCGACACGTCCAGCCCCGGAATCCAGCCGAGCACGGTCTGCACCGGGCGAAGCGCGTCGAATGCCTTCTGGTGGCAATGGCCGTGCACAAGTGCCTTCGTCTGAGGAAGCGCGTTGAGCCGAAGGTCCAGCCGCTGCGCCTGGCTCTCGCGCACGAGGAACTCCTCGAACAGATACGAGGCCTTCGACAGACGAATGGCTTCGTCGCCCCAGCCGTACGCAAGGAACTCGTCGCGCAACGAAAGCAGGCACGACGGCTCGAGGCCGACGATCGGCACGCCGCGCTCGACATAGGGCAGCAGCGCATCGAGCGTGCGTCTGGCCTCGGCCTTCGCGGCATCGACGTGTCCCGCCGCGAGGAAGGTGCGGCCGCAGCACAGCGGACGTTCGCTCGGCGCGGTGACGTTGAACCGCACCGCATAGCCGCCCGCTTCGAGCACGCGCCGCGCGGCGGCGGCGTTCTCCGGCTCCATGTAGTTGTTGAAGGTATCGACGAAGAGCAGCACCTCCTTTGCTGCATCGGCGCGAGATGCAGGCTGTGTCGCCGTCGACAGGAACGCACGCTTGAAGCGTGGCATCGAACGCTGTGTGGCCAGTCCCAGCCCCGCCTTGATCCATCCCGCCGCCAGCGGCGCGCGCTCGAGCGTCGCAACGAGTGCCGACATGCGGCTCGCGACAGGCGCATAGCGTGGCAGGAACGCGATGACGCGCTCACGCAGGCGCATCCCGTGGCGCCCGTTCCACGCCGCGCGCGCCTCGATCTTGAATCGCGCCATATCGACACCGGTCGGGCAGTCGCGCTTGCAGCCCTTGCACGACACGCACAGGTCGAGAGCGTCCTTGACGTCTTGTCCGGCGAGCCCGTCCGCGCCGAGTTGACCGGAAACGGCAAGCCGCAGCGTGTTGGCCCGCCCGCGTGTGACATGCGCTTCGTCCTTCGTCACGCGATAGCTCGGGCACATCGTGCCCGCATCGAACTTGCGGCAATGGCCGTTGTTGTTGCACATTTCGACGGCCCTGGCGAGGCCGCCCGTGAGGTCGCCGCCCGAGCCCGGCTCGCCTTCTTCGCCCGTCATCGGATCGCGCGTCACGTTCCACGGCGACCAGTCGAGCCGCGGGTTCAACGGGCGTTCGCCATAGCCGGGCGCGAAGCGGAAGTTCGCGGCATCGTCCATCCTCGGGGGATCGACGATGCGGTTCGGGCTCATCCGGCCGTCGGGATCGAAGAGCGCCTTGATTTGCCGGAATGCGTCGTTGATACGAGGGCCATACTGCCATGCGACCCATTCGCCGCGGCACAGTCCGTCGCCGTGCTCGCCTGAATACGCCCCCTTGTACTCGCGCACCATCGCGGCCGCTTCTTCGGCGATGGCGCGCATTTTTTGCGCGCCGTCGCGGCGCATGTCGAGAATCGGCCTGACGTGCAGCGTGCCGACACTGGCGTGCGCATACCAGGTGCCTTCGGTGCCGTGCTTGTGAAACACCTCGGTGAGACGGCGCGTGTATTCGGCCAGATGCTCGAGCGGCACGGCGCAGTCCTCGATGAACGACACCGGTTTGCCGTCGCCCTTCATGCTCATCATGATATTCAGGCCGGCCTTGCGAACGTCCCACAACGCCTTTTGTTGGGCGGCATCGGGCATCTCGACGACCGAGCCCGGCTGGCCGAGATCACCCATCAGCTCGGTGAGCCTCGCGAGCCGGGCAAGCTGCGCACCGTGGTCCTCGCCTGCGAACTCGACGAGCAGCACCGCCTGCGGCGAACCCACGAGCGCCTGCTCGATGACGGGCCTGAACGACGGATTGGACATCGACAGATCGATCATCGTGCGATCGACCAGTTCGACGGCAACCGGGCCGAGCTTCACGATGTGCTGCGTCATCTCCATCGCGTCGTGGAAGGACGCGAAGTTCACGACGCCGAGCACCTTGTGCGCGGGGATCGGCGCGAGCTTGAGCACCAGTTGGCGGCTGAAGGCCAGCGTGCCTTCCGAGCCCACGAGAAGATGGGCGAGGTTCGGCTCGCCGGTCGTCGTGTACGCGCGGGGGTTCTGGCAGTCGAACAGGTCGAGGTTGTAGCCCGACACGCGCCGCAGCACTTTCGGCACGCACTCGCGCAACGCGTCGCGCTCGCGCACCGCGATCCGGTGCACGCCTTCGACGAGCCGGCGCGTGCGCGCGTCCGCCGACATCGTCGAGAGCGCCGCGAAGCGCGCCTCGTGACCGTCGGCGAGCACGGCGTCGATCGCTTCGACGTTGTGAACCATGATCCCGTATTCGAGCGAGCGCGAGCCGCAGGCGTTGTTGCCGGCCATGCCGCCGATCGTGCATTGCGCGCCGGTCGACACGTCCACGGGAAACCAGAGGCCATGCGGCTTGAGCCACGCGTTCAGGTGATCGAGCACGATGCCGGGCTCGACCGTCACGGTGCGCGCGTCTTTATCGAAATCGACGATGCGGTTCAGCCACTTGCTCGTATCGACGACGAGCGCTTCGCCAACCGTCTGGCCGCACTGGCTCGTGCCGCCGCCGCGCGCAAGCAACGGCGTGCCGGTGTCGCGGGCGATCTCGAGCGCGCGCCGCAGATCGTCCTGATCCGCCGGCACGACCACGCCGATCGGCATGATCTGGTAGATCGACGCATCGGTCGCATAGCGGCCGCGTGCCGCGCGCTCGAACAGCACGTCGCCCCTGAGCGCCTTCGCGAGGCGCGCGGCAAGCGGCGTGAGCGCCGCGCGCGCCGACGCGGGCATCAGATGGATCGGGCGGACGAGTCCCTGCGAGGATGGAGTGGACATGGGTTTCACGGCCGGTTCGGTTCAGCGTGGGTCGGCGCTCGGTAGCGGAGCGGCACGTGCTCAGGCGAGCATCAGCTCGACGGGGGGCAGCCCTTCGATCGCACCCCGCGCCACGCCGGCTTCGCCCGGAAAATACATGCCCGTATAGGAACCGCACGTCAGCACGCAACCGGGTTCGAGCGTCAGTCCGCGCGACAGGCAGTGCCTGACGAGCCAGCCCGGCAGCCGGCGCGGATCGCCTGCAGGGTTGGCGGGCTTGCCCTCGACCACGTTCTTGCCATCGAACGTAAAGTGCATCGCCGGGGCGACGAATGGATAGCACGGGTCGTAGGGCACGCCTTCACCGAGAATCAACGCGCCGTGATTCTGCAGATCGGCGAGTTGCCAGAGCTTGTCGACGTTCGGCCATGCAGAAAAGCGGCTGGCGACCACTTCGATCGCCGCGTGCACGGATGCGATTCCATCGAGCACGGCATCGTCGGAGCAGGGCCCGCTGAGCGCCTTGAAGCGTCGCCCGAGCACGAAGGCGATTTCGAGCTCGAGGCCGGGCTTCACGAACGCGTCGCACGCAAGCATGGCGGGGCTTCGGTGAACGGTGCTGGCCGGCAACGGCGCGCCCTGGATCGGGCCGTCATGCGACTTCGAGCCGATCTTCCAGCCTGCGGGAGCCGACCGCATCGCGCGCAGCGTCGCGTGCTGGACGGCGTAGGCTTCGTCGGTGCATGCCGGCTGCAGGTACGCAGGCAGCGAGTCAAGCGCCGCGAAGGCGCCGCGACCGCGGGTCTCGGCCAGCAGGCCTGCGAGACGCTCGACGGGGGAGAGCAACCCCGCGGGCGCCGTCATGCTGCCACCTTCAGCGCCGGCGTGGCGGCGTGGTGCATCAGATGCTCCATGGCAGCGGCCACACCGCTTGCGGCGAGCTTGACGCCGGCGAGCTTCAAGCCCATTTCGCAACCCGCGAGCGTGGCCATGAGCGTGAGGTCGTTGCACTCGCCGAGATGGCCGATGCGGAACATGCGGCCCTTGATCTTGCCGAGACCCGTGCCGAGCGACATGTCGAAACGTTCGTAGACGAGCTTGCGCACGGCGTCGGCGTCGATCCCTTCGGGCATCATCACGCCGGTCAGCACGGGCGAGTAGACCGCCGGGTCCGCGCACTGGATCTCGAGGCCCCACGCGGTGACGGCGGCGCGGCAGGCGGCGGCAAGCCGCTGATGGCGCGCGAAGACGTTCTCGAGACCTTCGTCGAAGATCATGTCGAGTGCTTCGGACAAGCCGTACAGCAGGTTCGTGTTCGGCGTGTAAGGCCAGTAGCCTTGCTTGTTCATCTCGATGATTTCCGCCCAGCCCCAGAACGCGCGCGGCAGCCGGGCGCTCCGGCTCGCGTCGAGCGCCTTTTGCGAGACGGCGTTGAAGCTGATGCCCGGGGGCAGCATCAAGCCCTTCTGCGATCCCGAGACCGTGACATCGACGCCCCATTCGTCATGCCGGTAGTCGGCCGACGCGAGGCCCGAGATCGTATCGACGAGCAACAGCGCCGGGTGGCCCGCGGCGTCGATCGCATGGCGCACGGCCGCGATGTCCGACGTCACGCCCGTCGACGTTTCGTTGTGCACGACGCAGACGGCCTTGATCGCGTGGCCCGTATCGGCGCGCAGCCGCGCCTCGATCATGTCCGGCTGCACGCCGCGCCGCCAGCCTTCGATGCCCGGCAGGCCGAGAAACTCCGGCTTCAGGCCGAGGTTCTCGGCCATCTTTTTCCACAGCGTCGCGAAGTGGCCGGTCTCGACCATCAGCACGGTGTCGCCCGCGCTCAACGTATTGCACAGGGCCGCTTCCCACGCACCGGTGCCGGACGCCGGATAGATCACGACCGGCTGCGTGGTCTTGAAAATCTGCTTGATGCCGTCGAGCACTTTCAGGCCCAGCGCGCCGAACTCCGGCCCGCGGTGGTCGATGGTGGGATAGCTCATCGCCCGCAGGATGCGGTCGGGGACCGGGCTCGGCCCGGGAATCTGCAGGAAGTGGCGGCCGGCGGGATGAAAGTCTAGCTTGAGCATGTTCGTTTCCTCTTTTGAATTTTGCATGCAAAAAACTTTAGCTCAGGAAGGCAGCCGTGGAAAGCATGGATTCGCTAGGGGAAACCCCAGTAATATAGTGATACGTGGCAGATGCAGTAAAATCGCGACGGAATGATGTTTGGGAGAATTTGAATGCAAAATCCTGGTATGCCACCCGAGAAGGTCGCCCCGCTGTTGCCGAAAGTGGAGCGGCAACGCTTGCACGACACCGTGGTCGACCACCTGCGCACGTTCATCGTCGAAGGGGTGCTCGAGCCGGGCATGAAGCTGAACGAGCGCGAGCTGTGCGAGCGCCTCGGCATTTCGCGCACGCCTTTGCGCGAGGCGCTGAAGGTGCTCGCGGCCGAGGGGCTCGTCGATATTTCGCCGAACCGGGGCGCGTCGGTATCGCAGATGAGCGAAGCCGAGATTCGGGAGATGTTCGAGTTGCTGAGCGGCCTGGAAGCGTTTTCGGGCGAACTGGCGTGCGAGCGCATGACGCCCGCCGAGCTTGCCGAGATCAAGGCGCTGCACTACGAGATGCTCGCGTGCCGCGCGCAGAACGATCTGTCCGGCTACTACGTGCGCAATCAGGCGATTCACGATCGGATCAACGAAGCCGCGCGCAATACGGCGTTGCGGCAGGTTTATGTCACGATGAACCGGCGCTTGCAGGCGCTGCGCTTTCGCTCGAATTTCCAGAGCGCGAAGTGGGACAGCGCCATTCACGATCACGAGGAAATGATTCGCGCGCTGGAGGCGCGCGACGGGAAGAAGATGGCGGCGATCCTGCGCGCGCATCTTCTCGCGAAGCGCGACGCCGTGCTCATGCAAGCGTCGCTGGCTAGAGAGGCCGCGCACTCGGAAAGCTGAGCGGCGCTGACCGAACCCCGGTTTGACGTACAGCCCGTCACGACGGGAAGCGAGTCCCGACGGACGAACTGGCTGTTGCACGCGATGATGCGAGACAGGCCGGCAGCGAAGGGCAGACCGTGCCGGAGCGGAATCCACTCGCGCTGGAGCGGGGTTCGCCGATCCGGGTCAGCGTTTTCCCCGGCCATTCTTCTCGGACAATTGCTTTACAACTCAATTATTTATACCTAATGTAAAAGTGCATCCGACGGGGAACTCCCATGAAGATCGTCTGTATCGGCGGCGGCCCGGCCGGGCTGTACTTCGGTCTGCTGATGAAGCTTCGGAATCCGGCGCACGACATCACCGTGGTCGAGCGAAACCGGCCGTATGACACCTTCGGCTGGGGTGTCGTCTTCTCCGACCAGACGCTCGGCAATTTGCAACGCGCCGATCCGAAGAGCGCTGCGCAGATCCTCGATGCGTTCAACCATTGGGACGATATCGAAGTCCATATCCGTGGCCAGGTGGTGCGCTCGGGCGGCCACGGCTTCTGCGGTATCGGCCGCAAGCGGCTGTTGAATATCCTGCAGGCCCGCTGCGAGGAATTAGGGGTCAAGCTGCTCTTCGAGACCGACGTGCAGGATGACACCGCTTATGGCGATGCCGACCTGATCATCGCCAGTGACGGCCTGAACAGCCGTATCCGCACCAAGTACGCTGCCCACTATCAGCCCGACATCGACCGGCGCCGCTGCCGTTTCGTCTGGCTCGGCACGCACAAGTTGTTCGATGCCTTCACATTCGCATTCGAGGAAACCGAGCACGGCTGGTTCCAGGCGCACGCGTATCGTTTCGATGCCGACACCTCCACCTTCATCGTCGAGACGCCCGAGGAGGTGTGGCGCAAGGCGGGTCTCGAGACGATGGAAAAAGAGGAGGGCATCGCTTTTTGCGAGCGCCTGTTCGCCAGATACCTGGACGGCCACACGCTGTTGTCCAATGCTGCGCACTTGCGTGGTTCGGCACAGTGGATCCGTTTTCCGCGTGTGGTGTGCCAGCACTGGGTGCACCATAACGGGCGCGCTCCGGTCGTACTGATGGGCGATGCCGCGCACACCGCGCATTTCTCGATTGGATCGGGCACCAAGCTGGCGCTGGAAGATGCCATCGAGCTGGCAAGTTGCATTGGCCAGCAGCCCGGCGACCTCACGGGCGCGCTCGAACACTACGAAGCGGTGCGCAGCGTCGAGGTGTTGCGCATCCAGAACGCCGCGCGCAATTCGACCGAATGGTTCGAGAACGTCGCCCGCTACGCCAACCTGCCGACCGAGCAGTTCGCCTATTCGCTGCTGACGCGCAGCCAGCGCATCAGCCACGAAAACCTGCGCCAGCGTGACAAGGCGTACCTCGAATCCTTCGAAGACTGGATTGCGGCGCAGGCCGGCCTGCCGGGCGGACGGCGCGCATCCGATCATGGTCCCGTGCCACCGATGTTCACGCCATTCACGGTACGCGGCGTCACGCTCAAGAATCGCGTGGTCGTATCGCCCATGGCGCAGTACTCGTGCGTGGACGGCATGCCGGCGGACTACCACCTCGTTCACCTGGGTGCGCGTGCCATGGGCGGTGCCGGACTGGTGATGGTGGAAATGACTTGCGTGTCGCCCGACGCGCGCATCACGCCGGGTTGCCCGGGACTGTGGAACACCGGGCAGCGCGATGCCTGGGCGCGCATCGTTCGGTTCGTGCACACCAACACCGATGCCAAGATCGGCATCCAGCTTGGCCACGCCGGCGCCAAGGGCTCGGCGCGCGTCGCGTGGGAAGGTGTCGATCTGCCGCTGCCGAAGGGCAACTGGCCGTTGATCTCCGCTTCGCCGCAACAATATCTGGACGGCATCAGCCAATGGTCCCGGGCCATGACGCGCGACGATATGGACCGCGTGCGAGATGACTTCGTCCACGCCGCCAGACTGGCTGCCGACGCAGGGTTCGACTGGCTGGAACTGCATTGTGCGCACGGCTACCTGCTGTCGTCGTTCATCTCGCCGCTGACCAACCAGCGCAACGACGAGTACGGCGGTTCGCTGGAAAACCGGCTGCGCTATCCGCTCGAAATCTTTCGTGCGTTGCGTGCCGTGTGGCCTGCAACCAGGCCGATGTCGGTGCGCATCTCCGCGCACGACTGGGTGCAAGGCGGCATCACGCCGGACGATGCTGTCGAGATCGCGCGCATCTTCAAGGCAGCGGGCGCGGACATGATCGACTGCTCGTCGGGTCAGGTGAGCAAGAAGGAACAGCCCGTGTACGGCCGCATGTTCCAGACGCCATTTGCCGATCGCGTGCGCAACGAGGCGGGCATTGCCACCATCGCCGTGGGTGCGATTTCGGAAGCGGACCATGTCAACAGCATCATCGCGGCTGGCCGTGCCGACCTGTGCGCCGTGGCGCGTCCCCATCTGGCCAACCCGGCCTGGACGTTGAACGAGGCAGCGCGCATCGGCTATCTCGACATGCCGTGGCCCAAGCAATACCGCGCCGGCAAATTGCAGCTCGAGCGCAACCTCGAACGCGAGCGCGCGATGGCCGCGCAGGCGGCCGGGCTGTCGCCGCTGGAGCAGGCCAACCGCATGCAGGGGGTCTGATATGGCGATGCTTGCAGGGCACCATGCCGTGGTGACCGGCGCCGGCCGCGGGATTGGCGCGGCCATTGCCGCGCGCCTGGCCGCCGAAGGCGCGACGCTCACATTGATGGGCCGGCAGGCCGCCGCACTGGAAGCCATGGCCGCCACGTTGCCCGCCAGTGCTCGCGCCCGGGTGGTGACGTGCGATGTATCGGACTCGGGCAGCGTGTCCGCTGCGTTCAACATCGCGCGCACCGGCCTCGGGCCGATTTCGATCCTCGTCAACAACGCCGGCCAGGCCGAAAGCGCGCCGTTTGCCAGGACCACGCTCGACCATTGGCAGCGCATGCTGGCTGTCAACCTGACCGGCACGTTCCTCTGCACGCAGGCGGCCCTGGGCGATGTGCTGGCTTGCGGGCGCGGGCGCATCGTGAACGTGGCGAGCACGGCAGGGCTGCGTGGCTACGCGTACGTGTCTGCCTATGCAGCAGCCAAGCATGGCGTGATCGGCCTGACGCGCTCGCTGGCGCTGGAACTGGCGACGCGTGGCGTGACCGTCAACGCGGTGTGCCCGGGTTACACCGACACCGACCTCGTGCGCGAGAGCATCGGCCGTATCGCCCTGCGCACCGGCCGCAGCACGGAGGAAGCACGCGCCGAGCTGGTCAAGTGCAATCCGCAAGGCCGGCTGGTGACGCCGGATGAGGTTGCCGATACCGTCGCGTGGCTGTGCTCGGACGGCGCGGCGTCGATCACCGGGCAAGCCATCTCGGTCTCCGGCGGGGAGGTCATGTGAGCACGCTACGCAAACCGCGCAACCCCGCGCGGGCCGTGCGACCCGGCGGCGACTCCGGTCAGCACAAGCTGGTGCAGGCGCCGGGCGACGCATGGATTGGCCGGGAAGCGCGTGCCCAGGCCGACGACCACATGGACGTGAAGATCTGGTTGCGCCTGTTGGCCTGCAGCACGCAGATCGAACAACAGATCCGTCAGCGCCTGCGCACGCGATTCGGCACGTCGCTGCCGCGCTTCGACTACCTGGCCCAGCTCGACCGCCATCCGGACGGCCTGCGCATGAACGTGCTGTCGCGCTACCTGATGGTGACCGGCGGCAACGTGACCGGTCTGACGGACCAGCTGGAAAAAGAGGGGCTGGTGAAGCGCGAGGTCGATCCGGAAGACCGCCGCTCGTTTCGCGTGCTGCTGACCGAGCAGGGGCGCCGCCACTTCGCCGGGATGGCTGCCGAGCACGAGCGCTGGCTGATCGAGATGTTCGATGGCCTGGGGGCGGCCAACAAGGACGCGCTCTACGCGCAGCTCGGCCACCTGCGCATGCACCTCGCGCGCCGGGAAACGGAACGCAGCGAGCCGGACGCCCGCGACACTCAACCGTTACTGAACGCCTCCAAACCATGAACGCGCACATCGATCCGGCCCTGCTGACCGGCAACCGCCGCCCGCTTGCCGGCTATCAGGCCACCCATTTCCTCTGGCGCGTTGACGGCAATGTCGCCACCATCACGCTCAACCGGCCCGAGCGCAAGAACCCGCTGACCTTCGATTCGTACGCCGAGCTGCGCGATCTGTTCCACCAGCTCAAGTGGGCCGACGACATCAAGGCCATCGTGCTGGCCGGCGCCGGCGACAACTTCTGCTCCGGCGGCGATGTGCACGAGATCATCGGCCCGCTCGTGCAATTGAATGCGCCCGAGCTGCTGATGTTCACACGCATGACGGGCGAGCTGGTCAAGGCGATGCGCGTCTGCCCGCAACCCATCGTCGCGGCCGTCGACGGCGTGTGTGCCGGTGCGGGCGCCATCCTGGCGATGGCGTCCGACCTGCGGCTCGGTACCGCGCGCAGCAAGGTCGCCTTCCTGTTCAATCGCGTCGGGCTGGCCGGCTGCGACATGGGCGCGTGCGCGATCCTGCCGCGCATCATCGGCCAGGGCCGTGCCAGCGAACTGCTCTACACAGGCCGTTCCATGAGCGGCGAGGAAGGCGAGCGCTGGGGTTTCTTCAATCGCCTTTGCGGGCACGCCGAGGTGCTGGCCGAAGCCCAGGCGCTGGCGGCCGATCTGGCAGCCGGCCCCTCGTTCGCCAACGGCATCACCAAGACCATGCTGCACCAGGAATGGACCATGACGATCGAACAGGCACTCGAGGCCGAGGCCCAGGCGCAGGCGATCTGCATGTTGACGGAAGATTTCTCGCGTGCGTATCGCGCGTTTGTTGCCAGGCAAAAGCCGGTCTTCGAGGGCAACTGACATGAGCGACGTCGACTATTTGCAGTGGCCGTTCTTCGACGACAAGCATCGCCGGCTTGCGACCGAGCTGGATGCCTGGGCGGCCCGGCACGTCCCGCACGACCCCGGCCCGGATGTCGATGCCGAATGCCGTGCACTGGTGAAGTCGCTCGGCGAGGCCGGCTGGCTGCGCCACGCGATCGGCGGCACGGCGCATGGCGGCACCGGCGAGGCCATCGATACGCGCGCGATCTGCCTGATCCGGGAAACGCTGGCGCGCCATTCCGGTCTGGCCGATTTCGCCTTTGCGATGCAGGGACTCGGTTCGGGTGCCATCTCGCTGCACGGCACGCCTGAACAGCGCCAGCGCTACCTGACCAAGGTGGCACGCGGCGACGTCATCGCTGCCTTTGCGCTGTCCGAGCCCGACGCCGGCTCCGACGTGGCCGCCATGACCTGCGCGGCGCGTGAGGACGGCGACAGCTACGTGCTCGACGGCGAGAAGACGTGGATCTCCAACGGCGGGATCGCCGATTTCTATGTCGTCTTCGCCCGCTCCGGCGAGGCGCCGGGCGCGCACGGCATCTCCGCGTTCATCGTCGACGCCGACACGCCGGGTTTCGAGATTGCCGAGCGGATCGACGTGATCGCGCCGCACCCGCTGGCACGCCTGCGGTTCACCGACTGCCGGATCCCCGCCAGCCAGCGCGTGGGCGCGGCAGGCGAGGGCTTCAAGGTGGCGATGCGCACGCTGGATGTATTTCGCACGTCAGTGGCCGCCGCAGCGCTCGGCTTTGCACGGCGCGCACTGGACGAAGCGTTGACGCGCGCCATCTCGCGCAAGATGTTCAATGGCGTGCTGGCCGATTTCCAGCTTACGCAGGCCAGGCTCGCCCAGATGGCCACTGCCGTCGACAGTGCGGCGCTCCTGACCTATCGCGCCGCCTGGCAGCGCGACCAGGGGCGCGCCGTCACGCGCGAAGCCGCCATGGCCAAGATGACTGCCACGGAGAACGCGCAGCAGGTGATCGACGCCGCCGTGCAGATGTGGGGTGGACTTGGCGTCGTCAGCGGGCAGCCTGTCGAGCGCCTGTACCGCGAGATTCGCGCACTGCGCATCTACGAAGGCGCGACCGAGGTGCAGTTGCTGATCATCGCGCGCGATCTGCTGCGCAAGGCCGCGCCCGCAGCGACGCATTGATATTCGCCAGAGACGGAGGTCTCGCCATGCCCAGCGCCCATATCGATACCTTCGCCCGCGATCGCCTGCCGCCGGCGGAACGCCAGCCGGTCTACCGCTTCGATTTGCCGGCGCTGCAGTTTCCGCCGCAACTGAACTGCGCGACGGCATTGCTCGACCGGCGTATTGCCAACGGCGACGGCGATCGTCTGTGTATCCAGGCACCCGGCGGCGTGCGCTGGACCTATGCCGACCTGCACGAACATGCGAACCGCATCGCCAATGTGCTCGTGCACGAGATCGGCGTGGTGCCGGGCAACCGCGTACTGCTGCGCGCGCCCAACAACCCGATGCTGGCGGCGTGCTGGTTTGCGGTGATGAAGGTTGGCGCGATTGCAGTGTCCACCATGCCGTTGCTGCGCGCCAGGGAGCTTGGGCAGATTCTTGCCAAGGGCGAGATCGGCTTTGCGCTGTGCGACGCGCGGCTGATCGACGAATTGCGTGACGCGGCCGCCAAGGCTGCAGCGCCCGTGCACATCACCTGCTTCAACGATGCGGCGCCCGACGGCCTGGAAGCGGCCATGGCGCGCCAGCCCGATACGTTTGCCAACGTCGACACCGCAGCCGACGACACGTGCCTGCTCGCCTTCACCTCCGGCACCACGGGCGTGCCCAAGGCAACCATGCATTTCCATCGCGACGTGATGGCCATCTGCGCTTGCTGGCCGCCGCATGTGCTGCGCCCACGTTCCGACGACATCTTCATCGGCAGCCCGCCGATGTCGTTCACGTTCGGGCTGGGTGGCCTGCTGCTCTTTCCGATCAGCGTGGGGGCGTCGACCGTGTTGCTGGAACGGGCCTCGCCCGATGATCTGGTGGACGCCATTCGCGCGTTCGGTGCCACGGTACTGTTTACTGCGCCCACGACGTATCGCAACATCGCGGCTCGCGGGAACGAGCTTCGCGCGACGCCGCTGCGCCGTTGCGTTTCCGCCGGCGAGCCACTGCCCGTCGCCACGCGCACACTGTGGAAAGGCGCGACCGGCATCGAGTTGATCGACGGCATCGGCGCGACCGAGATGCTGCACATCTTCATTTCCGCCGCGGACGACGACGTGCGCCCTGGTGCCACCGGCAAGGCAGTGCCCGGCTACGTCGCGCGCGTGGTGGACGACGCCGGCGACTCCGTGCCGCCCGGCACGGTCGGCCGGCTGGCGGTGCAGGGGCCGACCGGCTGCCGCTATCTTGCCGATGACCGCCAGCGTGACTATGTGCGCGATGGCTGGAACCTGACCGGCGACGCCTACGTGCTGGACGAGGAAGGCTACTTCCACTACCACTCGCGTACCGACGACATGATCATCTCGTCCGGCTACAACATCGGTTCGCCTGAGGTGGAGGATGCATTGATGCAGCATCCGGCCGTGGCCGAATGCGGCGTGATCGGTGTGCCGGACGAGGAGCGCGGCCAGATCGTCAAGGCCTTCGTGGTGCTGCGCCCCGGACACGAGCCGGGGGCGGGGATGGTAAAGGTGCTGCAGGATTTCGTCAGGCAGACGATCGCGCCGTACAAGTATCCGCGCGCCATCGAGTTCCGTACCTCGCTGCCGCGCAGTGAAGTGGGCAAGCTGCTGCGCTATCGGTTGCGCGAGGGTAGCCATTCATGATGGCGCACTGCGCGTGGTGATTGCGGCGCCGCGCGATGTGCGGCGGGCGCTCGCAGCGTGTGTCCGACAACAAAAGGAATCGATGTATGCAGGTGCTTCTTCCTCCAGGCTGGCCGCGCCCGAAAGGCTATGCCAATGGCGTGTCCGCGCGCGGACGTATGATCTTCGTCGCCGGCATGATCGGCTGGGATGCGCAGGGCGTGTTCCATACCGATGACCTGGCCGGCCAGGTGCGCCAGGCGCTGCACAACATCGTCGAGGTGCTGGCCGAGGGGGGCGCCAGGCCCGAGCACATCGTGCGCATGACATGGTACGTGACCGACAAAAGGGCCTACGTGGCGGCCTACGCGGAGATCGGCGAGGCGTTTCGTGAACTGATCGGCAGCTTCAGTATTGCCATGACGGCCGTCGAGGTCTCCGCACTGGTAGAGGATCGCGCCAAGGTGGAGATTGAAGTGACGGCTGTCGTGCCGGAGTAGAAGATACGGTGCTCCGCTGCAGAGCGGAGCGCCGTTCCTGGACCGTTGTCTGTCATGTCGGAAGAATGCCGGCGGTCAACGGTAGCGACGGGGCGATCGACGTGCGCCGGGTCTGTCTTGATGCTGCATTCGAATCGGCGTCTAATTCGTCATGAGCCGACGAAGTCGAGTGACACGATGCGCTGCGCGGATTGCGGTTTCGAAAACGCTGGTGGAGCCAACTTCTGCGAACAGTGTGGCGCCAGGCTGGCGCGGATCTGTGCACGCTGCGGCCACGAACTGAGTGCAACCGCGCGCTTTTGCAACGCGTGCGGCGCACCTGTCGGCGATGCGTCGCCAGGATCGCCGACCGCCCCGATTCATTACACGCCGGCCCATCTGGCCGAACGCATTCTCGCCGAGCAGGCTGCAATCGAGGCCCAGCAAGGAACGGCAGTCGAACGCAAGACGATCACGGCGCTCTTCGCCGACATGGCCGGATCGACCGCGTTGATCCATGACCGGGATCCGGAAGATGCTCACCGCCTGATCGCGCCTGTCATCGCACTGATGATGGAGGCGGTGCACCATTACGAAGGGTTCGTCGCGAAGTCGCTGGGCGACGGAATCCTGGCGCTGTTTGGCGCACCGATCGCGCACGAAGATCACCCGCAGCGGGCGCTGTATGCGGCGCTGCGCATGCAGGATGCGATGCGGCGCCACGCAGACCGGATTCGTCTGCAGGAAGGCATCCCGCTCCAGATCCGCGTCGGCATCCATACGGGCGAGGTGGTCGTGCGCTCGATCCGCAAGGACGACTTGCATGCGGACTACGACCCGGTGGGCCACACCATCCATATTGCGTCCCGCATGCAGACGATCGCCGCGCTCTCGTCGATCCTCGTCAGTGAATCCACTCGCCGGCTGGCCGAAGGCTACTTCGAGTTCAAGTCCCTGGGTGCCACGCAAGTCAAGGGCATCCCCGAACCGCTCGAGGTCTATGAAGTGCTCGGCCTGGGCGCGCTGCGCACGCGCCTTCAGGTGGCGGCACACCGCGGCCTGGCCCGGTTCGTGGGCCGGGAGGCAGAGCTGCAGAGATTGCATGGCGCGCTGACGGAGGCGTCGGCCGGGCACGGGCAAATCGTCGGCGTGGTGGGCGAGGCCGGGGTCGGAAAGTCGCGGCTGTTCCATGAGTTCAAGGAGCGCTCGCAGCGCGGCTGCCTGGTGCTGGAGACGTTCTCGGTGTCGCATGGGAAGGCCTTCGCGTATTTGCCGCTGATCGAGCTGTTGAGGAACTACTTCCAGATCACGGCCCAGGACGATGAGCGCCGGTGCCGCGAGAAGATCACCGGCCGTGTCCTGACGCTGGAGCGCGGCCTCGAAGACCTTCTGCCTTATCTGCTGTTTCTGCTGGGCGTCAGCGACGCCGGCTCCTGCGTCGCGAACATGGACGCGCGAATCCGGCGCGACCGCACGTTCGAGGCGATCAAGCAGCTGCTGGTACGTGAGAGTCTCGACCAGCCGCTCCAATTGCTGTTCGAGGACCTGCAATGGCTGGACGGCGAAACCGAAGCGTTTCTCGCGTTTCTCGTCGACCGGGTGGCCAGTGCGCGGATATTGCTGCTCCTGAACTTCCGGCCCGAGTATCGGCCCGGTTGGACGCACAAGGACAACTACGTTCAGATGCGGCTCGACCCGTTGGGCTCGGCCGAGGCACAAGACCTGCTCGGCGTGCTGCTGGGTAACGAGCCCGGCTTGATACCGCTGAAGCAACGCATCCTGGAAAAGACCGAAGGCAATCCCTTCTTCATGGAAGAAGTCGTGCAGACGCTGGTCGAGGAGGGGGCGCTGCTCGGCGAGCCCGGCCATTACCGCGTTGCCAGGACGCCGGCGGCGCTGCAGATTCCGACGACGGTTCAGGGGGTGCTCGCCGCCCGGATGGATCGGCTGCCGGCAGCAGAGAAGATGCTGCTGCAGCATCTGGCGATCGTCGGCAAGGAATTTCCGTGGAGCCTGATCCGGAAGACCATCTCGCAACCGGAGGACGAACTGCGCCGCTTGCTGTCGCGCCTGGAAGCGGCGGAGTTCATCTACGAGCGGCCGGCTTTCCCGGAAGTCGAATATACGTTCAAGCACGCGCTGACCCAGGAGGTCGCCGCCAATTCGTTGCTGTCGGAGCAGCGCAGCGTGCTGCATGAGCGCACGGCGCAGGCCATCGAAGCGCTCTATGCCGATCGTCTCAATGAGTATTGCAGCGAGCTCGCGCACCACTACAGCCTGAGCAGCAATTCGCAGAAAGCCGTCGAGTATCTGCATCGCGCGGGGCAGCAGGCGGTGCAGCGTTCCGCAAGTGTCGAGGCGATCCGACACCTCGGAACGGCGCTGGAATTGCTTGCGCGCTTACCCGACACGATCGAACGCTCACGTTGCGAACTGATGTTGCAGATCGCGCTCGGCCCGGCCCTGATGGCTGCGCGCGGCTATGCTTCAGCGGAAGTGGCGGCGACCTACACACGTGCGCTGGCGTTGTGCGAACAGCTTGGCGAGAATTCGCAGCTCGCGCCTGTGCAACTGGGCTTGCGGACCTACTATTCACTTCGCGCGGAATACGCGACCGCACGAGAACTGGGCGAGCGGGTGCTCCGCCTCGCACGCGACGCGCAGGATGTCGACTTGCTGGTGGAAGCGCATAGTGCACTCGGGTCGAGCTCGTTCTTTCAGGGCGACCTGGGCACCGCTCGTGCCCACCAGAAGGCGCTTGGCACGCTGTACGACCCTCAACGGCATCGTGCTCATGCGTTTGTCTATGGCCTGGATCCCGGCATTCGCGGATTGAGCATTTCTGCGTGGACGCAGTGGTACCTGGGATTTCCGGATCACGCCGTCGAGCGGAGCGAGCAGGCGCTCGCCCTCGCGCACCGGATGTCGCACCCGTTCAGCCTCGCGTTCACGCTCGTCGCTGCAGCCATGTTGCGCGAGTTCCGGCACGAACCGAAACAGGCGCAAGAGTATGCGGAAGCGGCCATGACGCTCGCGACCGAGCAGGGCTTTCCGTACTACCTGGCATGGGGGACGATCATGCGAGGCTGGGCGCTGGCGGAGCAGGGGAATGCCGAAGAAGGGAGCAGGTTGATGACTCAGGGCCTCGTGGCCTATCAGGCGACCGGTGCCGAGCTGTCGCGCTCGTATTTTCTGGCACTGTTGGCGCGGATCTACAGGGGGGCCGGACAAGCGCAGGCGGGATTGCGCGCGCTGACTGACGCGCTCGCCATGGTTGACAGAACCGGGGAGCATTTCCACGAAGCCGAACTGCATCGGCTCATGGGAGAAATGATTCTCGATGGTCCAGGCGGTCAGGTGACCGAATCGGCGGAACAGCAACAGGCACAAGCATGCTTTCAGAAGGCCATCGAACTCGCGATCGACCAAGGCGCGAAGTCGCTCGAGCTGCGCGCGTCGCTGAGCCTGGCTCGCCTGTGGCGAATGCAAGGCAAAGCGTCTGCCGTGAGGCTGACGCTGACCGGGATCCATGCCTTTTTCACGGAAGGACTCGACACCGCCGAGTTGCGTGAAGCCAAGGCGCTGCTCGACGAAGTGGCTGCGGACAAGACCACGTAGTCCATGACTCTGGCAGGACGAGAAATGCTGCAGTCATAAGATGACGCCTTCAGCCTGCCCGCCGCACGCGCGATGCACTGTTTCAAGAATGAAACATGTCGAAGGATGCAAACCCGTATCGCGAAAACCGGCAAGTATTCATAGGATAGGTAAACCGCGCGCACACATGCCGCGGCGATCACTATCGATACGGGGTGTCGGTGGTGCGTGGAACCCGGGTGGTGAAGTTTCGCAGCGGCCGCAACGCATCGAGACAGGCGCGCGGCCGATCGCGATTGCCCAATCCGGGTCCGTCCGTCTTCACGGGGGGCAGCATGGTGAACTGGATCAGCCGTTGGGCGATGCGTCACGCCCCGACGCCGGAAAAAACCGCGGCGTCGATGCTGGTGACTGCACGCATGGAATTGTTCGCCGCCGAGCAGCGTGTCATCGATGCAAAATTACGAGCAAACTACTGGAGCACGCGTGTTGCGTTTCTCGAAGAAGTGCAGCAGCAGGGCATCGATCCTTGGGTAAGCGCGCTGCCGTCGCCACGGCCTGAAGTGGAGTTCACGACGCTTGGCGCGAGCCCGCGTCTGGCCGCCGGCACTTGACGTCCTACGCTACTTGATCGATCGCGGCTTGCACCACCGTGCCGCGTGATTGGACGCGCATCTGCGACGCGACAACTCGCTGGTGCGCGCACTTCATCGCGCGTGTCGCGCGCGCGACGACCTCACACCATCTCCCGCTTCATCACGGCCGACTGCGAATCACGTGAGCGTGCGGTGCGCGCGATTGCCTGCCAGTCGTCGACATGATGCCGGTCGGCTCCTCGGCCCCGCGTTCGGCCGCCGCCGCGTCGGCTAGCCAGTCGAACGGGCGCACGCTTCCATATATTGGGGCCCGATTATTTTCGTGGCGCGCTGCAAGCGTCCATCCAGGCTTCGACGTCCCGCCTAGCGCATGCCGCCACGGGCGGGGACCCGGCGATCGAGCTCAGGCAGGAAGGCCGTCCCAAGCCGCCGAAGCAAGGCCTTGTCCGCGCCACCCCGCGACAGCCATGGAAAACTGTATGGACATACAGTATAGTACTCGTCCGAAACCGAGCCGCACCGATGTCCGCATCACGGCGCGGGCGCCGTGCCTGCGAGCGTCCCGCAGCCTACCGCGCCGTGAACCCTGGCCAACTCATTCCGACGGGCAGACAAATTGTCATCCAATAATCTGATCCGCATTCGCGGAGCACGTCAGCACAATCTCAAGAATATCGATCTCGACCTGCGCACCGGCGAAATGACGGTCGTCACGGGCCCGTCGGGCTCCGGCAAATCGAGTCTCGTGTTCGACACCCTGTACGCGGAGGGCCAGCGGCGCTATGTCGAGACGTTCAGCGCGTATGCGCGCCAGTTTCTCGACCGGATGGACCGGCCGCAGGTCGACCGCGTCGACGGCGTGCCGCCCGCGATTGCGATCGACCAGACCAATCCGGTCCGCAGTTCGCGCTCGACCGTCGGCACGATGACCGAGCTCAACGATCACCTGAAGCTCCTGTACGCACGCGCGGCGGAGCTGTTCGACCGCAAGACCGCGCAGCCGGTGCGGCACGACACGCCGGAGACGATCTATGCCGACCTCTTCGCGCGCACGGCGGACCAGGATCCGCGGCTCGTCGTGACGTTCCCGGTCGAGTTGCCGGAAACCGTGACCGCCGAGGAAGTCGAGCAGTGGCTGTCGGCAAGCGGCTATACGCGGGTGCAGGCGCAGCGCGAAATCGCGTCGCCCACCGGGCCGCGCAAGGTGCTCGACGTGGTGGCCGACCGCTTCCGTCTGCATCAGGTCGACAAGGTGCGCGCGGTCGAGGCGATCGAAGCATCGCTGAAGCGCGGCGGCGGCCGGGTGAATGTCTACGTGCTCGCACAGGCACCGGAAAATTCGACCGACGCAGCAGCGGAGCCGCAGGTATGGCGCTTCTCCACCGGGCTCCATAACCCGGACAGCGACCTGCGCTACGCGGATCCGCAGCCGGCGCTGTTCTCGTTCAACTCGGCGTACGGCGCGTGCGAAACCTGCCGCGGCTTTGGCCGCGTGATCGGCGTCGATCTCGGCCTCGTGATCCCGGACGAGCGCAAGACGCTGCGCGGCGGCGCGATCAAGCCGATGCAGACGCCCGCGTGGAAGGAATGCCAGGACGACCTGATGCGCTATGCGGCGAAGGCGGACATTCGCCGCGATACGCCGTGGGCCGAGCTGACGTCTGCCGAGCGGGACTGGGTCATCAACGGCTCGCCGGACTGGAACGGCAAGTGGCAGAGCCAGTGGTACGGCGTGAAGCGCTTCTTCGGCTACCTCGAATCGAAAGCGTACAAGATGCATATCCGCGTGCTGCTGTCGAAATACCGCAGCTACACGCCGTGCGAGGAATGCGGCGGTGCGCGCCTGAAGACGGAGTCGCTGCTGTGGCGACTCGGCACGAAAGCGAACGCCGACGCGGCGCTCGCGGCGGCCGGCCGCTTCATGCCGCGCGGCGTCGACTGGACCCGCGCGCAGCTCGAGGCGCTGCCGGGCCTGACGGTGCACGACCTGATGCTGCTGCCGATCGAGCGCATCCGCCGCTTCTTCGACGACATCAGCCTGCCGAGCGCGCTGCTCGACGATGCGCTGAAGCTGCTGCTCGCCGAGGTGCGCACGCGCCTGAAGTACCTGTGCGACGTCGGGTTGGGCTATCTGACGCTCGACCGGCAGAGCCGCACGCTGTCGGGCGGCGAGGTGCAGCGGATCAACCTGACGACGGCACTCGGCACGTCGCTCACGAAGACGCTGTTCGTGCTCGACGAGCCGAGCATCGGGCTGCATCCGCGCGACCTGAACCGGATCGTCGAGGCGATGCAGCGCTTGCGCGACGCGGGCAATACGCTGGTCGTCGTCGAACACGATCCGTCGGTGATGCTCGCGGCCGACCGGCTGATCGACATGGGTCCCGGCCCCGGCGAGCGCGGCGGCACGATCATCTACGACGGCACGCCCGGCGACATCCGCTCGGCCCGCACGCTGACGGGCGAATATCTGGGCGGCCGCAAGCATGTCGCGCACGCGTCGCACTGGTCGCGCCGTCCGGTGGATGCGCACACGCCGCGGATCGTGCTCGAGGGCGCGAGCGAGCACAACCTGCAGGACGTCACGGTCGAGATTCCGTTGCAGCGCCTCGTCTGCGTGACGGGCGTATCGGGTTCCGGCAAGTCGACGCTGCTGCAGGACGTGCTCTATCCGGCGATGGCGCGGCACCTCGGCAAGGCGACCGAGTCGCCGGGCGCGTACCGCCGCCTCACGGGCGCCGAGCAGGTCAGCGATGTCGTGTTCGTCGATCAGTCGCCGATCGGCAAGACCACGCGCTCGAACCCGGCGAGCTATGTCGGCGCGTTCGACGAGATCCGCAAGCTGTTCGCGAAGGCGCCGCTCGCGCTGCAGCGCGGCTACGGTGCGGGCACGTTCAGCTTCAACTCGGGCGATGGCCGCTGCCCGACCTGCGGCGGCTCCGGCTTCGAGCACATCGAGATGCAGTTCCTGAGCGACGTCTATCTGCGCTGCCCGGACTGCGACGGCCAGCGCTACCGGGCCGAGGTTCTCGAGGTGCGGATCGAGCGCGATGGCCGCGCGCTCAGCATTGCCGACGTGCTCGACCTGACCGTCAGCGAAGCCGCGGCGTTCTTCGCCGCCGACGCCGAGGTGCTGCGCGTGCTGCAGCCGATCATCGACGTCGGGCTCGAATACGTGAAGCTCGGCCAGCCGGTGCCGACGTTGTCGGGCGGCGAAGCGCAGCGCCTGAAGCTCGCGGGCTTTCTCGCGGAATCGGCGAAGGTCGCCGGCGGGCGCCGTGTCGTCACGGAAGAGGCGCGCATCGCGCGTGCGCGGCTGTTCATGTTCGACGAGCCGACCACGGGGCTGCACTTCGACGACATCGCGAAGCTGATGCAGGCGTTCGGCAAGCTGCTCGCGAGCGGGCATTCGCTGATCGTGATCGAGCACAATCTCGACGTGATCCGCGCGGCCGACTGGCTGATCGACCTCGGCCCGGAAGGCGGCGACGGCGGCGGCCTCGTGCTGTGCGCGGGCACGCCCGACGACGTGAAAGCGTGCGCCGGATCGCATACCGGCGCGGCACTGCTGCAGTACGAGCGCGCGATGGGCGTCGAAGCCGAAGCCGAGGCCGACGAGCAGGGCGTGCCGCTGCAGGCCGCGTTGAACGCGGCGCGCGCGCGGCGGGCGATCGAAGGCGAGGACGTCGTGCGGATCGTCAATGCGCGCGAGCACAACCTGAAGGCGCTCGACGTCGATATTCCGCACGGCAAGTTCAACGTGATCACCGGCGTGTCCGGCTCGGGCAAGTCGACGCTCGCGTTCGACATCCTCTTTCACGAAGGCCAGCGCCGCTACCTCGAATCGCTGAACGCGTACGCGCGCTCGATCGTGCAGCCGGCGGGGCGCCCCGAAGTCGACGCGGTGTACGGCATTCCGCCGACCGTCGCGATCGAGCAGCGGCTGTCGCGCGGCGGCCGCAAGAGCACGGTCGCGACGACGTCCGAAGTGTGGCACTTCCTGCGACTGCTGTATGTGAAGCTCGGCCTTCAGCATTGCATCCATGACGGCACGCCGGTGACGTCGCAAACCGTCGAATCGATCGCCGCGCAGTTGCTGCGCGATCACCGCGGCGAGCACGTCGGGCTGCTTGCGCCGCTCGTCGTCAATCGCAAGGGCGTGTACACGGATCTCGCGAAGTGGGCGAAGGCGCGCGGCAACACGCATCTGCGCGTCGACGGCGAGTTCGTGACGGTGGACCCGTGGCCGAAGCTCGATCGCTTCCGCGAGCATACGATCGAGCTGCCGGTGGCCGATCTCGTCGTGTCGCCGGACAACGAGGCCGAGTTGAGGCAGCGCCTGGACGAGACGCTCGAGCTCGGCAAGGGCGTGATGCATCTGCTCGCGCCGCTCGACGGCCTGCATCATGCGATGGCCAACGATCATTCGACCGCGCAGGTCGGCGAGGTCAAGGTGCTGTCGGTCAAGCGCGCGTGCCCGGTGTGCGGCACGAGCTACCCGGAGCTGGACCCGCGGATGTTCTCGTACAACAGCAAGCATGGCTGGTGCACGACCTGCGTGGGCACCGGCCTCGCGCTCACGCGCGAGCAGCGCGCGGCCTATGACGACACGGTGCTCGTCGAAGACGGCCGCGGCCGCGAGCAGACACTGCCTTCCGACGAGCAGGAACCGGAAGGCGTCGGCGACGAGCCGTGTGCGGATTGCGGCGGCACGCGCCTGAATCCGTCCGCGCGCGCGGTGACTTTCGACGGCCATCCGATCGTCGATGTCGCGCAATGGACCGTGTCGGATACGCGCCGCTGGATCGACGGCCTGCAGCTCGGCGGGCGGGACGCGCAGATCGCGCGCGACGTCGTCAGCGAGATCGGCAGCCGTCTCGCGTTTCTCGAGGAGGTCGGGCTCGGCTATCTGAGCCTCGATCGCGCGGCGCCGAGCCTGTCGGGCGGCGAAGCGCAACGCATCCGGCTTGCGGCGCAACTGGGCAGCAACCTGCAGGGCGTCTGCTACGTGCTCGACGAGCCGACGATCGGCCTGCATCCGCGCGACAACCAGATCCTGCTGAACGCGCTGCGCAAGCTCGGCGACAAGGGCAATACGCTCGTCGTCGTCGAGCATGACGAAGACACGATCCGCCGAGCCGATCACATCATCGACGTCGGCCCGGGCGCCGGCAAGCGCGGCGGCACGCTGGTCGCGCAGGGCGGGGTCGCGGACCTGTCCGCGCAGGCCGACTCGTTGACAGGGCGCTTCCTCGCGCAGCCGATCGTGCATCCGCTGCAGCCGCGCCGCAGCGTGAGCCTGCCGCAACAGAAGAACGGACCGGCGGTGCCGGAGACGTGGCTGACGGTGCACGGCGGCAAGCTGCATAACCTGCGCGATGTCACGGTCGGTATTCCGCTTGCGCGGCTTGTCGTGGTGACGGGTGTGAGCGGCTCGGGCAAGTCGACGCTCGCGCGCGACGTGCTGATGACGAACCTGCTCGATGCGGTGGGCCGCTCGGTGCTGTCGTCGCCGGCCACGCGCCGCGCGCGCAAGGCCGCGCAGCAGGACGCGCCGCAGCCCGCAAATCGCCGCGCGAGCGTGCTGGCGCGCAGCGCGCCACGGCCGTCGCTCAACGTCACGCATGCGTGGCAGGGCTGCGAGTCGATCAGCGGCTGGGAACATATCGACCGCGTGCTCGAGGTCGACCAGACGCCGATCGGCAAGACGCCGCGCTCCTGCCCGGCGACCTACATCGGCGTGTGGGACGCCATCCGCAAGCTGTTCGCGGACACGCTGGAGGCGCGCGCCCGCGGCTACACCGCGTCGCGTTTCTCGTTCAACACCGGCGAAGGGCGTTGTCCGGCATGCGAAGGGCAAGGCGTGCGCACGATCGGCATGAGCTTCCTGCCCGATGTGAAGGTGCCGTGCGATGTGTGCCACGGGCAGCGCTTCAATCCGGAGACGCTCGCGGTCACGTGGCGCGGCAGGAACATCGGCGATGTGCTGACGATGGAGATCGACGAAGCGGTCGAGTTCTTCGCACCGCTGTCGAACATCGCGCATCCGCTGCAACTGATGAAGGACGTCGGCCTCGGTTACCTGACGCTCGGCCAGCCGTCGCCGACCTTGTCCGGCGGCGAGGCGCAGCGCATCAAGCTCGTCACCGAACTCAGCAAGGTGCGCGACGACATCACGCGGCGCGGCCAGAAGGCGCCGCACACGCTGTACGTGCTCGATGAACCGACCGTGGGCTTGCATATGGCGGACGTCGCGAAGCTGATCCGCGTGCTGCACCGGCTCGTGGATGCGGGACACAGCGTCGTCGTGATCGAGCACGACCTCGATGTGATCGCGGAAGCGGACTGGATCATCGATCTCGGCCCGGAAGGCGGCGTGGGCGGCGGCGCGATCGTGGCGGCGGCGGATCCGGAAGGGCTCGTGCGGGTGAGTGCGAGCCACACGGGGCGCGCGCTCGAACCCGTGCTGGCGCGAAGCGGCACGGACCGGGGCGACACTGTGCGATCGGGGGAAGCGGGAGTCGGTTGAACCGGACGCTTTCGATGAACGGCCCCGGTGAGTTCACAAAAACATCATCCGGATGTTGGTGGTCGAGGTGGCCGTGTCAGGCGCCGGTACGCTTCTTGTGCGCATCGGCATCGAGCGCCTGCTCGGCTGCATCGCCCGCGAGCCCCTTGTAGTAGAGGTGCACGCCAATGGCGAGCGAATCGTTGCGAATCTCGTGAAGCGCCCGCCACGCCTTTTCCGGATCGCGAAACAGCAGATAGTGCGTTTCCTCGGCGACGAGGCGGGCGACTTGATGCATGCCGTGTCGGTTCAGCGCCGCAACCAGCGCATCGAGGCTCATGTGCGTGCGCGCATCGGTGCGTGGATACAGCATGTGCAGAACGGCGACTGCCGGCGGAACCAGCTTGGCAGACAGCGCGGTGACGATGTCGTTGTGCGTGATGGATGTGGCAACACGCTCAGTGCCACTGAGGGCGTCGACAAACAGCGATTCGATATCGAACATGTGATTTTTCCTCCGATTCTCTGATCTTGCGGCACCGCTGGCGGCTCCTGAGCGAAAGCCACGACGTGACTGTCGCCCGCGAATCCATGCGTCAGCGTGCGGCGCCCTTGATCCCGGACATGATTTGCGAAGCGATCTGCCGCGCAACGGCTTTCGTTGCAGCCAACGGTGGTTCGCGCAGACTTCTCAAGATCAACCCTGTCACTGTCGAATGAATGAACGCTGCCGCCTGGTATGGGTCCAGGTCGGCACTCAGCTGGTTGTGCGTGATGGCCGCCCGCAATGCACGCGCCATCTGATGCTCGGCGCAGCGCCAGCTGGCATGCATGCGATGCCAGATCCACTCGGTTTCATTGGACAGCTCGCAGCGCATCAGCATGATCGAGTAAAAGCGCCGCGACGGACCTGCCGACAGCACCGCGGCCAGAAGCGCGGTCAGCCTGCTTTCGAGTTGCCCGAGGGGATCGCGCTCCCCCTCGGACCACGACATGACAAACGGGCAGTCCGCCAGCGAAGTACGCTCGAACAACGCGTCGAGTAGCGCCATCTTGTCCTTGAAATGCCAGTAGACGGCGCCACGGGTGACGCCCGCCAGACCGGCAATTTCGGTGAAAGAGGCGCGCGACACGCCACGCTCGACAAAGACCTGTTCCGCGGACTTCAGTATTTGCGCTCGCGTTTCGAGCGCCTCTCGCCTGGTGCGCTTCATGGCCGACCGTCATCAGGATTCGGCCACCGCATCGGCGGTCTCGACGTGACGCAGCTTGCGCGTCACCTCATCGAGCTTGTCGCCAAGCAGGCGCCGCACCGTCACGTAGAACACCGGAATCAGCAAGAGACCGAAGATCGTGGCAAACAGCATGCCGCCGATCACGCCCGTGCCGATCTCGTGACGCGACGCGGCACCCGCGCCGCTGGACAGCACCAGTGGCACGACGCCGACGATGAAAGCCAGCGACGTCATCAGAATGGGCCTGAACCGCTGCTTCGCCGCATGCGTGACCGCCTCGAAAAGCGTCATGCCTTGTGCTTGCCCGTCGACAGCGAACTCGACGATCAGAATCGCGTTCTTCGCTGCGAGCCCGATCACCGTGACCATGCCGATCTTGAAGTAGATATCGTTGGGCACCTTGAACAGGTGGCAGAACACCGTCATGCCCAGCAGGCCTAGCGGCACGGTCAACAGCACCGCCACGGGGATGGACCAGCTCTCGTAAAGTGCCGCCAGACAGAGAAACACCACCACGATGGACAACGCCATCAGCGCCGTTGACGAATTCCCCGCAAGGATTTCCTGGTAGGACTGACCGGTCCAGTCCGACGCAAAGCCTGCCGGCAGCGACTTGTTGACGATGTTGTCGAGGATCTGCATCGCCTGGCCAGTGGAGTAGCCGGACGCCGGCATGCCGACGATCTCGACTGCCGAGTAGCCGTTGTAGCGCGGCAGCGCCTGCGGGCCGACATCCCACTTTGTCTTCACGACGCTCGAGAGCGGCACCATGTTGTACGGACTGATGGCGCTGTTGCTCACCGACGGATTGACGGGGTTCGGCGCACCGCTCGGCGAAGTTCCTGCAACGTTTCCGCTGGCGGCGCCGCCGCCGGAGCCCGACGAAATGCCCGTCAAGCCGCTCGGCGTGTAGATGTGCCCCATGGCGTCGAGCCCCATCCGGAACGGCGCATCGGCTTGCAGGAACACGCGCTTCACACGTCCGCCGTACGTAAACTCGTTCACGTAGACGGGCGCGAGATCCATCTGGATGCTGTTATAGACATCGGGCAACGACAGGCCCATCGATTGCGCCTGAACGCGGTCCACGGCCAGTGAAAGCTGCGGGGCCTCCGGCAACGAGTTGGCCCGAATGCCGAAGAGCCTCGGATCCTGGTTCGCCTCCGACAGCAGCTTGCTTTCCGCCTGTGCGAGCTCGGCCCGCGATTGGCCATTGCGCGCTTGCAGGAACATGTCGACGCCTGCGAACTGGCTCAGTCCGCGTATGGTGGGCAGGTTGGTGACGAAGATCCTCGCACCGTCGACGCCATGCAGAATCTTGTTGGCCTGCGGGATCAACTGCATCGCGCTTTGCGAACGTTTTTCCCAATCGGTGAGCTTGATGAACGCCATGCCGACGTTTTCGCTTTGGCCGACGAAACTGAAGCCTTGGACTGCGAAGATACTGTCGATGTCCTTGCCGATCGGGCTCTTCTTGAGCTTGCCGTCAATCTCGTCCATGACCTGCTGGGTACGCGACAGTGTTGCACCGGAGGGCAGGTTGACGATGGCCAGCATGAAGCCCTGGTCCTCATCGGGGACGAACGCCGTCGGCAGGCGCGTGTAAAGCACGCCGGCCAGCGCGGATAGCGTGACGAACAGGATGATCCAGCGCGGCACGCGCCGGATCATCCGCGCGACGCCGCCGCCATACGCGTTGCCGAACCGGTCGAACCCGCGGTTGAACCATTGAAAGACGACGTTCGAGCTCGCATGATGCGAAGGCTTGAGGATCGACGCACACAGTGACGGCGTGAACGACAACGCGAGGAATGCCGAGAACGCCATCGATACGGCGATCGTCAGCGCGAACTGCGAATAGATGATGCCGGTGGCGCCCGGCTGCATCGCGGATGGGACGAACACCGCGGCGAGCACCACCGTGATCGCGACGATCGCCCCCGAGATCTGGCCCATCGCCTTGCGGGTCGCCGCCCTCGGACTGAGACCTTCCTCGCGCATGAGGCGCTCGACGTTCTCGATCACGACAATCGCGTCGTCCACCACGATGCCGATGGCGAGAACCATCCCGAACAGGTTGAGCTGATTCAGCGAGAAGTGCATCAGCGAAAGGCCGATGAACGTGCCGAGCAACGCGACCGGAATGACGAGCGTCGGAATGATCGTGGCGCGGATATTCTGCAGAAACAGCAGCATCACGAAGAACACGACGACGATCGCCTCGATGAGCGTATGCACGACGTCGGTGATCGAGGCCGTAATGAACGGCGTCGTATCGTACGGTACGTTCCATGTCACGCCGGGAGGGAAGTCGCGAGCCAGGATCGTCATTTCGGCTTTGACGGCCTTGGCCACGTCGAGCGCATTCGCACCGGGCAGCAGATAGACGCCCAGGTCGCCCGCGGCTTTGCCGTTGTAGGTGGCGGCGGTGCCGTAGCTCTGCGCGCCGAAGCTGACGCGCGCGACATCGCCCAGGCGAACCACGCTGCCGTCGTTGTTCGTCCGCAGGATGATGTCGCGAAACTGCTGCATCGACGAAAACAGCTTGTCACCCGATACCGTTGCCGTGAAAGCCTGGCCATTGACGGCCGGATCCGCGCCCAGCGAACCGGTTGCGAACTCGGCGTTTTGAGCCTTGACGGCATCCATCACTTGCGAAGTCGACAGGCCATAGCCTTGCAGCTTGTCGGGATTCAGCCAGATCCGCAAAGCGTATTCCGAGCCGAGCATGAAGGTGTTGCCGACGCCGTTGATGCGACCGATGACAGGTTGTATCCGCGACGCGACAATGTCGCTGAGGCGAGCCGCATCGACGGACGGGTTGGTCGATTGCAAGCCGATGAACATCAGAATGTCCGGGCTCGCCTTCGCGACGACGACACCTTGCTGCGTCACCTCGGCGGGCAACAGCGGCTGCGCGAGCGCCACCTTGTTCTGCACCTGGACCTGCGCAATGTCCGCATTGGTGCCCGGCGCGAAGGACAGCGTGATGGTGGCCGTCCCGTTGCCGTTGGACGTCGAGCTGAAGTAGATCAGGTTGTCGATGCCGGTCAACTGCTGCTCGATCACCTGCGTAACCGTCGATTCCATCGTCGCGGCGCTTGCGCCCGGATAGGTCGTCGTGACGGTCACCTGGGGCGGAGCAATGTCCGGATACGAATCGACCCCGATGTGCCCCAGCGAGATCGCACCGAACAGGCAGATGAGAATCGGGATCACCCACGCAAAGACGGGCCGGTCGATAAAGAAACGTGACATCGGATATCCCCTTACGATTTGCTGCGGGCATGATGATCGCCCGATGACGGAGCCGGGCCGGACTGCGACAAGCGCGTGCTTTCGTCGGCACCCCGCCACGGCGTTGCTTTGGCGATCATCCCCTCGCGTACGCCCTGCATGCCCGCGACGATCACGCGATCGCCGGCCGCCAGCCCGCTCGTGACAATCCAGTCGTTGCGGTAGCTGTCGTTGGCATCGACATCCTTCCGGGACACCTTGCCATCGGCGCCGACCACCATCGTGTAGGCGCCGACCGTGTCGCGCTGTATCGCTTGCTGGGGAACCAGGTACACGTCGTTGCGCTGGCCGAGGTCGACATCGAGCGATACGTACATGCCGGGCAACAGTTGATGCTGCGGGTTGGGTATCTGCGCGCGCAGGCTGACCGCGCCGGTGGCCGAGTTCACGGAAGCATCGGTGAAATCCAGCGTGCCGGGATGATCGTACGGCGTGCCGTTGGGCAGGACGACCTGAACGGTGGTCCTGTTTTGCGCGGCGAGCGCGACATCCCCTTTGCTCTGCGCCTGCTTCAGCGTGATCAGGTCGGCGGCGCTGATCGTGAAGTTCACATAGAGCGGATCGATTTGCTCGACCGTGGCAAGCAATGTCCCGCCTGAACCCGCGTCGTTCGTGCCGTTACCGACAACCGCGCCGGCAGTCACCTGCTGCTGACCGGCGACGCCGATAATGGGCGAGATCACCTTCGAATAGCCGAGATTCACGCGCGCGCCTTCGACGGCGGCTTCGTCGGCCTTGACCTTCGCGGCGGCACTGCGTTCAGCCGCGTCGGCATCATCCACTGTTTGCTGCGATACGGAACCGATCGGCAACAGCTTGCGATTTCGGTCGGCGGTGATCCGGGCGTTGACGTAGGTCGCCTGGTCGTGGGCGAGCGTGGCGAGGTCGGTATCGAGCACCGTCCTGTAATAGGTCGGATCGATCTCGAACAGCGTCTGTCCTGCCTTGACCTCGCTGCCTTCCGTATAGAGGCGTTTCATCAGCACGCCCGAGATCCGCGCCGTTACGTTGGCGCTGTAGTAGGCGGACAATCGTCCGACGAAGTTGCGGTTCAGCGGTACGTTGCCGGGCTCGACTTCCACGACGCCGACTTGCGCCACGGGCGGCGCGGGCGGCGGGTCGTTCTTGCCGCAGCCGAAAAGCGTCAGGAGACCGATGGAAATGATGGATGAGCGTAGACGTAGTGACATTGTCGAAACCGTGCGAGCGAAATAGGGGAATGGGACCAGCGCGCAAACCTGCCGGGCATGCTGTCAGCGGTTGGCACTGGACGACGCGACGGCGTCGGCGGGCGCCGCCTTTGCTTCGTTCCATCGCCATCCACCACCCAGGTTCTTGATCAGCGTCACGCTGCTCAGCGTCAGCGACGCCTGCGTGTCCGCGAGGTTCTGTCCGGCCAGCAGCAACGTGAGCTGCTGGCTCAGGAGACTTTGCCTGCTCGCGGTGCCGAACCGGAACTGCGCTTGTTCGCTGTCGAAGAGTCGCTTGTTCCGTTGATAAATGTCCGCGTACGCGTGTTCCTGTTGCGAAAGATGGTTCCAGGAAGACAGGCTGTCCTCGACGCTTTCGAATGCGGACAGCACCGACTGGCGATACGCCGCCACCGTTCCGTCGTAGGTCGCGCGCGCTTCGTGCACGGCAGCCTTTCGGGCGCCTCCGTCGAAAATCGTTCCTGCCAGTTCGGGGCCGAGCGTCCAGAAGCGGTTCGGCACGGAAAACAGATTGGCGAGCGCGCTATGCTGGAACCCACCTTGTGCCGAAAGCGTCAGGGTCGGAAAGAATGCCGCTTCTGCCACGCCGATCTTTGCGTTTGCCGATGCGGCGTTGCGCTCGGCACTCACAACGTCGTAGCGCCGTTCCAGCAATTGCGAAGGCAACGAGAGCGGAACGGCTGGGGCGACGAATGCATAGTGCGGTTCGGGCGCTATCGAGAACTGGGCGGGCGGCACGCCGGTCAGGACAGCGATCGCATGTTCGTACTGTTCGCGTGACGTCAGCGTCGCCTGAAGATCGGCGATGATGAGTTCAAGTGTGTCCTGCGCGGCCAGTACGCCGTCGTTCGACGTCTCGCCTTGCGCGTAACTCGCCCGCGTCATGTCCAGAATGCTGGTGTCGATCCGTTGCTGTTGCTCGAGCAGGTCGATATCGACATCCGCCCGGCGAAGTTCGAAGTAGTCGGCCGCCACGCTCGCGGCAATCGACAGACGCGTGCCGGCCAGTTGCGCGTCGCTGGCCTGCGCACTGGCCTTGCTGGATTCGATCTCGCGACGGATTTGCCCCCACAGATCGAGTTCCCAGCTGGCGGCGGCGTCCGCAGTGATGGTGTTGTGCACACCGGAATTCATCGCGCTGCCCATTGCCGCGCCTGGGCCCGCTCCCGCGCGCGAACCTGAAATGCCGGCCGAGATCGTCGGAAAGAGACTCGCAGTGTTGGCGGCCACGGTAGCTTGCGCCAACCGGTACGCCGCCTCCGCTTGCGCGATCGATTGATTGCTCTTGAGCGCCGCGTCCACCAGGTGCGTCAGCGCATCGTCGTGATAGTCGCGCCACCACGTGCTCGAGAGCGTGGCCTGGGGATCGACCTGTGCCCGTTGCCATTCAACCCCCTCCTTGAAGCTGGTCGGGATATCGGCAATCGGCTTGCGGTAGTCTGGCCCCACCGCGCAACCCGCGGTCATCAGCGTCGCGGCAACCGTGCAGCTGCAAAGCACGGCACGCCGGACAGCGCGCCAGCGGCGTCGCGGCACGCCATCGCGAAATCGGCAAGGAACGTTCATATTCAACCTGTTGGTAAGGGCCCGAAGGGCGGGTTGGCGTGGACGGCGAATCCAGGCGCGATGACGGTGCCGGGTGTGCCGCCTTCGACCTCGGACACCGATGCGAAAACGAGCCGCGTGGACGTGTCATGGACACTCGTCGACGCACGAGCTCGTGTTCGCCTCCATGCGTTTTCGAGTAGAAGGGTCGTACGTTTGCAGGTGGAAGTAAAATAGATTGATTTGACTGATTGATCAGATAATCTGATCGGGGTTCGGAGCGCCATGGATCTTCGCCATCTACGCTATTTCGTTGCCGTCGCAGAGGAAGAGCATTTCGGCCGCGCCGCTAAACGGCTCCACATCGTGCAGCCCGCGTTGAGCATGCAGATTCGCTCGCTGGAGGAGGAACTGGGCGGGCCGCTGTTCCAGCGCACCAGCAGGCGTGTGTTGCTGACCGAGGCTGGCAGCATGTTGCTCGAGGATGCGCGGCGTCTGCTCGCGCAAGCAGACCGGGTGCGTCAGGATGTCCAGCGTTCGCTGAAGGGCGAAATCGGCAGCGTGCGAATCGGTTTTGTCGGGCACACCGTTTTCGGCGGTGACCTGATAGAGGACTTGCGTCGCTTCCGGCAGTTGTATCCGGACGTGGAACTGCACCTGAACGAAGTTGCACCGCGACAGCAGGTCGAAGCGTTGCTCAGCGGCGAATTGGACGTCGCGTATGGCCCGAGCGTTCTCCTGCCTTCCGATTCGCGCTTTCGCGCTGAGCGCGTGGGGTCCTGGTCGCTCGTCCTGGCGCTGGCAGACGACCATCCGCTTGCTTCGAAACGGCGCGTCTCGGCGCGGGACCTGCAGGCCGAACGAATCATTCTCGCCGCGACCGAGAAGGACGAGGAGGGATCGATGGCGCTGGCGCGCGCGATCGTCGGTTCCACTGTTCGTGCCATCGAAAGCGCGTCGAGCACGAACGCATTATTCGCGATGGTGGCAGCCGGGATGGGGATCGCGCTCGTTCCCGCTGCGCTCGCGAGGATGCCGGTGCCCGGATTGATCGTACGGCCCCTCTCCGGCGCCTCCCGTGTCGCAGTCATCGTCCGGCTCAGTCGCGCCGAAGAAACCAGCGGCGCGGTCCGTGCCTATCTGGATTGTGCCCGCAGCGTGAAGGGACGGCCTTGATTCTGAAAGGTCTGCCGGAGCAGGGCAGCCTGGCCGGCATTTGAAAAGCGTTTCCATCCCGACCGCCGGCGCACGCGGCACGGAAGTTTCATAGGTGATCGATGGCTCGATTGCACGCATAGCGCGGCGCGTTCCCGCCTGGTGCGCATGGCAGCCGGCGTCCTGACGCACGGCGAGCGTGATTGTCATCGCGCTGTTGCAGGCGCGCACTGCCCATATCCGTGCCGTTCCAAGCAGGCACGAAATCCCCATTCTCGTCACGCTTGTCTGCCCCGTCGTCCCGAGGCCACGGCCGGAACACGATCCGGCAGGCGCGGTGCGCTCGCAGGCTTCGCAAGACCATCGGCGTGGACGCCTCCCTTCCTATCGTTAACCCGCCCGCCCACACATTCGTTCAATTTCGGTGTTAAAGTGACTTGGTGACTTGCTGTCGTCAAGTTCGCAGAATGTCGACGGCTTCGACGAGGTCAAAAAAAGGAGGCTTCATGTTCAAGAGAAATCGACTGCTGGAAATGCTGGAGCGGGACGAAATACCACTGGGGATGCAGTGCTTTACCGGTCATCCGGCATTGATCGAGGTCATGGGGATGACGGGATTCGATTTCGTGATGATCGACTGCGAACACTCGGGCAACGATGTCCGCGCGATGGAGGGCAGCGTGCGGGCCGCCCAGCATGCCGGCCTTGCGCCGTACATCCGGGTGCCCGATCACGCGGACGAAACTGCGATCAGGCGAGCGTTGGAAGCAGGGGCCGAAGGTATCTTTCTGCCGATGATCCGCTCGGCTGACGACGTCCGTCTGGCCGCGAAGCACGCATTTTTCCCACCAATGGGCGAGCGCGGAATCTGCCCCGCGACGCGTGCCGCACGCTATGCATTCAGGAACTTCGATCAATACACCGCCTGGAACAACGCGGAAATCGCGCTCGTGCCGATGATCGAACACCCTGATGCGGTCAGGAACATCGATGAAATTTGCGCGCTCGATGTTGTGAAGATCATCGTCTTCGGCGCGGGCGACCTGGCCTACGCGATGGGTGAAGGCACGCTGATGATGAAGAGCCCGCGCGTCCAGGAGGCGTATCGGACCGTGCTCGACGCCGCGCAACGGCACGACGTCGCGGTGATCGGCGGTCCCGTTCTCGATCCGTCGCCTGCGGCGTGCCGGAAGTCGCTCGACGACGGCGTGCGCATCTTCTGTCTCGGCCTCGACACACTTGCGTTCAGGCGCGCCTGCGAGCAGACGGTCGCCGCGCTCGACACGGGTGTCGACGGTACGTCTTTCAAACGTCCTCCTGCACCGGAAAGCGCCTTCCCGGGTTGAAACCTGAAACGTCAAAAGTGAAGTCATTCTTTCAACGCATAGGATTCCAAAATGAGCAGATGGAATTGGAAACGATATGTAGTCGGTCCCGACAGGAACGGAAAATCCGCGGTATTGATGGAAGAGGCCGCCAACGTCCAGCATAACCCGGGAATCTTCTACCGGGCGACGTTGTGGAGCGCCGCTGAAGTGCCTGTCGACAACTCGATCGAAGAGGATCGCGCCAATGCGATCAAGACGCGAGAGCCGCTTCCCGGTGGCCTGCTGTTTCGTGCGCTCGAAATTCCACCCGATACCGCGGACAAGGCACACCACGTCGATCAGTTGCAGAAGCTGAATGTCGAGGTGCAGCAAAAGCACGCGCCAACGGTCGAGGATCTCGCGCGCCATCCGAGCATGCACCGTACGGATACGCTCGACTGCATCACCTGCGTCAAGGGTGAGATCTATCTGGTAACGGACGTTGACGAGGTACTGATGCGTCCTGGCGATACGGTGGTCATTCGCGGGACGAATCACGCATGGAGCAATCGCTCCAATGAGCCGTGCCTGCTGTGCGGCTGCATGATCGATGCGACGCCCCGTTAGCAGCTGCATCGACACCCGCTGAATCACCAGCTTCGACGAACAGGATCGGCCCTCCGATGAGCGGGCCGACAAGGAGGAGGCAGATGCGATTCAAGAAGCAGGCCGCCGGTACCGCAATCACGGTGGCCTCGATCACATGTTCCGGCGGTGCATACGCCTATGAGCCGGGTTATCCGGGATGGTCGATTCCCCCCGGCGCGATGCAGACGTTTACCGCGGCGTCGCCGCCGCCGGGCTTTTACAGCTTCAACGAAATCTACACGGCTCAGGGCCATCGTCACGGCCCGGGGGATCCGACCGGATCCACGCCGCTGCATGTCGCGTCGGCGGTGACGGGGATTCTCTGGACGCCGGACTGGACGTTCCTCGGGGCCCGCTACGAGGCGCTTGTCGTGCAGCCGTTCACGATGGCTGACGCAGGCGCGCCGCTCAATCAACAGAGCTCGGGCATTCACAACACGCTTATCGCGCCCGTGCAACTCAGCTGGAAACTGGGTGAGACGGGCTTCTACGTGAAGACCGGCGTCGCGGTCACCGTCCCGGACGGAACGATCACCGGCGCCAACGGCCTTGTCGATCCTGGCGCGCCGTGGTGGATCATCCAGCCGCTGCTGAGCATTTCCTACATCAAGCATGGGTGGAATCTGACCGGCAACTTTTCGCTGGAAATGAATACGCCCAACACGAAAACACGCTACAGGACAGGCGACATCCTGCATGCCGACTTCACGGCCACGAAGAAATTGGGCAACTGGTCCATCGGGCCGGTCGCATCGTACATAGGGCAGGTCAGCAACGACACGTCGAGCCCGTTTTATCACGGCGCCATCAACGTAAATCGATACAACCTCTTCGCGGTCGGTGGCCTCGTCGGCTACGACTTTGGGCGTGCCACCGTCAATCTGTGGGCAACCAAGGACATCATCGCAAGCGCGTCCGGCGGACCGAGCGGACCCGACAGGGCAACGATCCTGAAGGGCTACAAGATCTTTGCCAATCTCAACTTCCGGTTCTAGCAGGCGAGCCGATGCAATGACGGAGACATCCATGGAAGCGAAGCACGAACTGGATCTCGAGGCGATCATCGATGAGGGCGAGGTCAAAGGCCTGCAGATCGTCATCTTTCTGCTCTGCGGGCTGATCGCAATGATCGATGGATTCGACACCCAGGCGATTGCTTTCGTCGCACCGCAGATTATCGGCATGTGGCACGTGGCGCCGGCAACATTCGGGCGCGTGTTCGGCGCCGGCCTTCTGGGCGGCCTTGTCGGGGCGCTCGTACTCGGCGCCGCGGGGGATCGCTTCGGCAGAAAGACGACCATGTCAGGCTCGGTGCTATTGTTTGCGATTGCATCGTTGTCGACACCGTTTGCGCGATCGATCGCGGAACTCACCGCGCTGAGGCTTGTTACGGGCGTCGGACTCGGCGGCGCGTTGCCGGCGTTCGTCTCGCTCACGTCGGAATATGCGCCGAGGCGTCTGAGGAGCACGCTGGTCGGCATGATGTTCTGCGGCTTTCCTCTCGGTGCAGTGATTGGGGGCATCGCATCCGCTGCGCTGATTCCGGCGTTCGGCTGGAAATCCGTGTTCTACGCTGGTGGAACGCTGCCCCTGCTCATTCTGCCGCTCTTCCTCGCCGTGGCGCCCGAGTCGGTGAGGTATCTCGCACTGCGTAACAATCGAGATGCAATCGTACGCATCCTGCAGCGTCTCGATGCGCTTGCGCGATGGAACGGCCAGATCGGCTCTCACACTGACGCGCTGCATTCGCCCGTGTCGAGCCTGTTCAGGAACGGACGCGCGGCGACCACATTGCTTCTCTGGATCGCATTCTTTCTTAGTCTGCTTCTGACTTATTTCCTGATCAACTGGATTCCCGTCGTGGCTCGCGGCAATGGCCTCGATATCGAACAGGCCGTGCTTGCCGTATCCATGCTCAATCTCGGCGCGGTGACAGGCTGTGTTGCGCTGGGTCGTCTGTCCGATCGTTTCGGCGCCCCGAGCGTGATTGGCTCAGCATATTTCGCAGGCGCATTGGCGATCATGGCGATCGGCTTCGCCGGCCGGTCGCCGGAACTGCTCTACGTCATGACTTTCGTCGCGGGTGCATTCAGCCTCGGTGCACAGATGTGCACCGTCGGCCTCTGTGCGGTGTACTACGACACGTTTCTGCGGGCGACGGGCATCGGTTGGGCGATGGGTATAGGCCGCATCGGCGCGATCGTAGGACCGGTGCTGGGCGGCGTTCTGCTCGGCGTGGGGGTCACGGCGGGAACGCTGTTTCTGGTAGCGGGCGCGACATCCGCTGGCGCGGCGGTTGCCGTGCTGATACTGGGCAGGTTCGTCAGCAGGGAGGCCGGTCACAACGAAGGCGGCCGCATGGCGAGTCGCGCCCAGGGGCCGTCGCGCGGGGATCCGGGTTCGCTCACATGTACGACTACCCCTCACTGATCAATCATTCGACTCAAGGAAAACGCAACATGCACACACTGTCACTCGAACAAGCCACGGCAATCGTCGACGGCGCACTTCACAAGGCGCGTCAAACGGATTGCGCGCCCATGACTGTCGCGGTGCTCGACGCCGGCGGCCATCTCGTCGCGTTCAAGCGGGAGGACGACAGCGGCATCTTGCGGCCGCAGATTGCGCAGGCAAAGGCCTGGGGTGTACTCGGCATGGGCGCGGGCGGTCGCGCGCTTGCGCAGCGTGCGAGTGCAGCGCCAGCCTTCTTCGCCGCGCTGACGGACATCTCGCAAGGACGTATCGTACCCGTCGCGGGGGGTGTGCTGATTCGCGATCGCGAAGGCTGCGCGATAGGTGCAGTCGGAGTGAGCGGCGATCACCCCGAAAAGGACGAAACCTGCGCGGTATTCGGCATCGAAGGGGCCTGCCTGATGGCAGACGTTGGCTAGATAAGAGGATAAGAGGAGCTCAAGATGAAGATCGTTCCATTCGCCCCTGGCAACTGGATGAAAGACCATCCGACCGGCGCCATCGCCTTTCAGCACATGCTGAAGGGGGATGACCCGACCTCACTCGAGAATTTCATGTATATCCTCGCGAGGCAGGATGCCGACTTCCATATGCCTCGACATCGCCACAATTTCGAACAGATTCGCCTTCCATTGAAGGGGCCGTATCATGTCCAGCCGGGCCTGACGCTGGAGGAAGGGCAGATCGGCTACTTTCCCGAAGGCCTGGCGTATGGGCCGCAGGAGGACCCGATTACCGAGCAGACCCCGGCGGGTCGTCTCTTGCTCACGTTGCAGTTCGGCGGATCGTCGACGTACGGGTTCATGAGTATCGAGCAGCGACGTCAAGCATGGAAGGAACTCGAAAAGCGCGGGCGATTTGACGGCCCCTTTTACGTCCGCTCCGACGGCAAACGCGAGTGGGGGCTCAATGCCATATGGCAGCAAGTTTTCGGCGGCAAGCTGAAGTATCCTCATCCGCGCTACAGGAAGGTGATTGTGGCGGATCCCAAGCACTTCAACTGGCTGATGTTGAAAGGATCGCCTGGTGTCGATCACAAATTCATGGGGAGCTTTTCGGAACGCGGTGTGTGGATCGAGATGGTGCGCCTGCGCGGTGAGGCCAGTTGGTCGTCGGTGGACGAGTCTTCACAGCGTTTGTTTGTTGTCCTGACTGGTGAAGGGACCGTAGATGGCAATCCGTTGACACCCTTGACCGCGTTGCAGGTCTATCCGGGGGAAAAGCTCGAGATCGAGGCGACGTCGACAATGGAGCTGTTTCAGGTCGGATTGCCGCCCATCGAACTGCCGGTTGTCGAGTCGGATCAGTTCGCCGAGGAGGAAATGAGGCCGGAAGACCAGCTTGAGTAATTGGGTTCAGGCGCATAAGGAAATGTGCGCCTGCTTCATGACTCTTCGTTGCCACGCAGTATTCGGCACCGATGGGGCTCGCCTGATGGCAGACGTTGGCTAGCGCGCTTGCCGACTAGATCAATCCTTGAAATTCACGGCCATTTCGCAGCGGATCTGGCGGTGGGAAAATCGCCAGACTCCGCTCGTGTCCTTGCACAGTTGATCGAAAACATCGTTCACTCTCAACTGAGCAGGCTTGTCGTTGCCGAGCGACTCGAAGGTTAACTGAAGCGCGGTGGTCGATGCGGTGTCCGGCGTCAAGCTTGTGACACGAAGATTGGACCACGCATGCCGTGTCTTCCGGTTCGGGATGGCAAAGCGCACTTCACAGTCCTCGGCAATCCTCGTGCGTCCCTCCGATCGACGGTTCCCGATGGACAGCACGCCTTCTTCGGTGAAGAGGTGCGCCAGGCCCTCTGCGTCACCGTGGTCCGCACAGAACGCGAAATCGCTGAATAACCGCTCGATAGCCTCCAGGTCGGGCTGCGTCATTGATGTCTCCGGTAGGTTGAATGCAGTATCGCTGGCGTCCATTTGAATCGAAGAGCGCGCGAAAGATAGTAGGTCACCAAGTGTCTTGGCGAGTATAGTATCATTACGCTATTCAGGTCCAGCAAAAAGGAAGACACCATGCATGGTTCGGCGGAGAGCACTTGGCAACCGTCGCGTCGTCTCGCAAGAGGAAACGCGGCAGAGCAGATTCTCGAGGATCTGCGTAGCCGCATTCTGGACGGGCAACTTCCCCGTGGAAGCAAGCTGCCGACGGAGAAGCAACTGGCCGAAGGCTACGGCGTCAGTGGGCCGACCGTTCGCGAGGCGATCCGGGGGCTGACGACGGCACGGCTCGTCGAGGTGCGCCACGGCAGCGGCGCCTATGTCACCGCAGATGTGGATCAACTCATTGGCATTTCGCTGAGCTCGATGATGCAGCTGGAGCGGGTAGGGTTTGCCGACGTCCTGGGCGTCCTTGGCGTGTTGATCGGATACGCGGCCGAACTTGCTGCGGCGAGGGGAAGCGAGGAAGACGTCGAAGCGTTGCATGGCGCCCTTCGACAGATCGACAAGGGCGCCGATGCCGAGGCCATTGCGGACGGCCTGCATAATTTCGTAGGCGCGTTGGCGAAAGCGTCCGGAAATGCGCTACTGGCCGTGTTGTGCCGGTTTCTTGCCGGCGTACAGATTGCGCTGGCCAAGGAACTCACGGGGGACTTGCTGGATACCTGGAGAAAAACGACGCGGTTACTGGCCAAGGATCGGTTGCGTGTGGTCGAAGCCATTGCTGCGCATGATGGGAAGGCGGCTCGGGACGCTGCTCATGCGTATAGTGTGCACTCGATGAAGGTCATCACGTCTTTGCCTGCCGCACTTGACACGGTGCTGTCCGATCGGGCGATGACACCCCTCATCAAATCTCTGCTGCACCGTGGCTGAGCAAAACCACTGCAGTATGCCGACGAGCGCCGGTATCGATTGAGGGCAATTGCGCCAGGTCCACGACGTCGTGCTCAAGCTCGCGGGTGCCAGACAGGACGTGCGATGGGCAGTCGCGTCAGCTTCGTAGCCATTGGCTACGTTTCGTGATCGCCAAGCGTCGCATCTCGGAGCTGATTTCGCCTGATTGCTCGATTGGATTCGCGGTCGCGGAGTGCTCCGGAGCAAATGTGTGGGTATATAGATCTAGTTGGGACGGGGCTTTGCGGGCTGTAGGGGTCCGAAGCTCCATAGATTTTCGACCACACAGAATTTGCAACTTGTACGCGTCTTGCTTGGCGAAGGAAGCAAATCCATGTGGTTGGGATGTACGGTTTTTTTTACCGGTGAAAATGTATGCTCAGGGCGACATTCTCGATCGTGTCGCCGCGCGTCGCGTCGGCATCATCGCCCAACGGGGTCTCGATCGACACAGGTTGCTTCGTTATTCTTGTTATACCTTGCACTTTTCCCGCGAATATCTCCATCCTCTCGGCAGGGACGGCGGGGTGCGCTTCCTGTTCCACCGGAAAAGCGAGTGGCACGCCAGTCTTGCGAACGACGAGGTGTCACGATGGCCGCTGGTCCTTTTCTGTTGCGTCGGATCCTTGGCCGGGCAGTGAGCCGAACATGTGCTGTTTGCATTGCGCTTCGCACCATGCCGCTTTCAGCTTGAGGCCCGATGACATCAGGCGCCCGATGGGAAGCATCTGCTCGCCGGCCAGGATACCGAGCAGGCCGATCAGCGCAACAGTGGGCGGGGCCGGCGACTGGACACCGAGCGTGTAGTAGACCGCACCGGCAAGCATGCCGGCGAGCAGCGAAAGAATATACGATTTCATGATGTGAGTCTCGTTGACTATCGATCAGCTATAGGCTCTGCGCGGAAAATTGATGGGAAGCGTATTGGGCTTTCTGGAATAAAGAAAGCGTCTCCAGGATCGCTTTTCGATGAAAAATTGCGAATGATGCCAACTTTTTCTTTGAATTTTTCCTCGTGTTCTTCACGCTCAGTAACCATTGGAATCGGCATATTTCATACCTCCGCCATCATATGCGGTTTATCATATCGATTAAAACCCTAACAATTGCCTGAGGAGCGGGACGGCTTGAGCACCGATCAACATCCCGAGCAAGCCGATGAGAGCAACCAGCGGCGGCGCAGGCGATCGGACCTTCACTGCGCTGTAGATCACCCCTATTAGCGCGCCTGCAAATAGTGATGCCAAATACGGTTTCATATGATCAGTCACTCCATGAAGTTGGAATACAGGCCACTGCATCGCAGTAACCCCAGCACACTTGCTATCCTTCCGGATGCGGAGCTCTTGTACACCCACTCGTCCACGGTGACAGAGACCAAACCTCTCGAGTGCGTTCGTTTCGTCCGCTGACTCGATGCGGCGACGAAGTTATTTCTGCAACCTAATAGATTGATGGATCTCCATTTCGATCACGACTGGAACATCCCCGTTTGAGTCGCGAATAAATTCACATCACCGACATATGGCAGCGGTGCAGGGTGACCGCAAGCAAAGTGCTAACCGATATGCGATGGGTCGCCATCAGAATTTCGTCTGCAAACCGATCCGCGCCAGTGTCTGTGAACGGTTGCTTGCTGCCGCGCCGGGTTGAAGCAGCCCATTGATCCACGCTCGCGTCGTTGCGGAGTCGCCGCCAGCACGCTGATAGACGGCCTCGACGTACGCCATCGTCCTCTTCGAAAAGTGGTATTGCACCGCTGTGGTGATCTGGTGCGCCTTATTGTTCTCGAGCACCTCGTTTCCCTTCATGTACTGGTAGTCGAGTCCTGCCGACCAGGCACTTGAGTCCGTCCAATACGTGCCTGCCTTGTAGACGTCAATCTTCGCGCCGCTCGCCGTATTCTTTGTATCCGTGTACAGCAGCATGACGAGCGCGCCGCCGAACCTGTAGTGTGCGCCGGCTCCAAAGTTGCGAATTCCGTCATGACCGTTACCCAGCTCGGGATATTTGGCCTCGATGTACGCGACCCCGACACCGAGCGGGCCGTTCTCGTAGTTCATACCGGCACTGATCGTCGAATTGGCGGAAAACGAACCCGCGACGCCGCCAAAACCATATAGCGCGCCAAAACTGAATCCCGCGAAGGATGGGCTGCGATACTTGACCGCGTTCGCCACACGCGTTGCGCCGGCCAGGCGGTCAAAATCAAACGAACCGGTTGGATTTTGCGGCACACCCAGCGCGCTGAATGGTCCCTGGCGAAAATCATAAAGGCCGCCAAAAAGGAATGCGCCATCGAAGAGACCGAGCGTCAAGGTGTCGAACATGAAGTCGTACTGGTTGCCAAACGTAACGGCGCCAAGCCGCTCATCGGACAGGCCTAAGTACGCCGTGCGATTGAAAATCTGACCCGCGCCCGGGATGGTTGCTCCGCTACCGAGATCGAACTGCGAAGTCAGATTGAATACGGCCTTCGTTCCGCCGCCGAGATCCTCGCTTCCGTTGAACGTCAACACGTTTGGCGCAAAAATCCCGCTGTCGAACTGCGTCACTGAACCACCATGCTGGTTGTTCACATAGGTCACACCACCATCGACCATGCCCTGCAACGTGACACTGCTCTGGGCGTACAGACTGGCGTGGAAGCATGCCGCGGTCAGGCAGCTCGCCAGGCGTATCAGCGCGGCTTGTCTCTTCATTGCGATCGTTTCTCTGCCATCGACGATATTTGGATACCTTCCTGTCCGACATCGAGCCATACGTCCAGACTCCCAGCGAGCGGGACTAGCCGCCGTACCTGGCATGGCGTGATCGAGGTCGGCAGTGAGTGACGGCTCCGGGTCTATCCAGGAAGCTCGTTGCGTGTCGACGTTGGACATTCGTCGGACATTACAGATGCGCGCGGACAGGCACAGCAACCGACCGCGCGCGTGACACGTCAGTTCTTGTCGTACGAGAACTGGATGCCGGCGGTGCCGCCGGTTTCGATGAACAGGTTAATAAACGCCGGTACGGTTTCGCTGCGTGCCCAGTCGCGTTGCAGTTCGCAGAAGAGCTGGGCGACACTGATCATCTTGGCGCCTGCCTGTTCGATACGGCGCAATGCGGCTTCGTGCGCTGAGACGGACGTGCCGCCGACCGCATCGACGACCACATATACCTCGTAGCCGGCCTCCAATGCATCGAGCGCAGGGAACGTCAGGCAGGCTTCCGTCCAGAGCGCAGTCATAATCAATTTCTTGCGGCCGGTTGCCTCGACGGCCTTGCGGAATTCGACGTCTTCCCAAGAGTTGATGCTCGTGCGATCGTAGGTCGGATAGTCGCCAAGCACTGCGCGCAGTTGCGGGATGGGCGGCTTGTTCAGTCCAGTCTTCACGTTGACTGTCGAATGGACGATCGGCAGCTTGTACGCGATCGCAGCCTTCGAGGCCCCCACAATGTTGTTAATCAGCAGCTGGCGATCCATCGACGCGATGGAATTCACCTGGACTGGCTGGTAATCGATGACGATAAATGCCGCATTCTGCGGTGTGAGCAGGTGATCGCTCGCGGGGTCGCGAATGGGTTCGCTTGCCATGGTTGCCTCCAGAAACAGTGCAGGATGTGAACAAGGAGTCCCGATGGTCGATGCTTCGAACATCCGCAACGTCGGGACAATCGTTGCGGCTTGCCATCTCCAACTGTCGCAAACATCCATCCGGCTGCGCAGTGGGCGAACGCTTCAAGTTTAGTTACGCCGTCCGTCGGGCGATGTATGGGGCCTCGGGAAGTTGCGCGTTAAGCCTTCCGGCACCGGCGATCCGTTCATGCCGATCTCGAAGCGAGTGATCAGCATCGTCGACCAACCGAAATGCGTCGCCAGGTCAAACTGCGCCGCCAGGTTGTGCCTGGACTCGTCTGGGACAGTGTCCTGCGCGAGTGACAGCCACCCAACGTGCCGATCCATCGGAAGAATAGCAGCGGCTTTCTCGTGAACAGGCCCAGGTTTCGCGCGATCATGTGAGCTCCGCGACAGAGTCAATCTGCATGAACCAAGATCCTATTCGTGGAGCAAGCCGGCTTCCAGTCTCGTAAAATGCCCTCAGTGTTCTACGAGTGGAACAATCATGGATGATCTGAACGATCTCTATTATTTTGTGAAGGTGGTCGAGCACGGGGGATTCACTCAGGCGGGGCGGGCGCTGGACCTACCAAAGTCGACGCTGAGTCGGCGAATCGCGGAGCTGGAGGCGAAATACGATGTGCGGCTGTTGCAGCGAACTACACGTCATTTCACCGTCACGGAAACCGGACGCGAGTTTTATGATCGCTGCCTCGGCGTCCTGCTGGAAGCCGAGGCAGCGCGTGAGGTCATCGAGCGCAAGCACGCCGAGCCGCAAGGCATCGTCCGCCTCAGTTGCCCAACAGCGCTGCTCGAGTATCGCGTCAGCAACCTGATGGCGCGATTCATGGCAATGCACCCCAAGGTGCAGGTGCATCTGGAAGCCACGAACCGCCGCGTCGATCTGTTGAGCGAGGGTTTTGACCTCGCACTCCGCGTGCGCTTTCCTCCCCTGGAAGACAGCGACCTTGTCATGCGAGTTCTCGGTGACAGCCCGCAGCGGCTGGTGGCGGCTCCTGACTTGCTGAGGGGGCGCGATTTGCCGACGGACCCTGGCGAATTGGCGGGCGTTCCGAGCCTCGATTGGGGGCCACCACGACACCATGTATGGCAATTCGTGGGGCCGCAGGGCATAGAAGCGCAATTGCGCCATTATCCTCGCTTCATCACGGACGACATGCATGCGCTACGCGATGCCGCGATAAATGGCGTCGGAATCGCACAACTGCCATGTATGGTTGTTGATGATGACTTGCGCAATGGCACCCTTGTCGATGCCCTGCCGGGCTGGGTCCCCAAGGGAGGCGTGATTCATGCGGTATTTCCGTCCCGGCGCGGCCTTCTTCCGCGCGTGCGCTTACTCATCGAGTTTCTGGCACGGCATATTCAGAAAGACTGAGGTGAGTGTTCCCTGGCACCTGCCTCCTCATGTTCATTTTGGCCTTCTGATCGGGTCGGCCGAGCGTGACATCTCAACTGTAGACCTTGGCCGCCTCTTCTTTGGGCGGCCAGGAGGCCTTTCAATGATTATCACAGCCCTGGGGATCGCTAATGAGCATGGGGTTGTAACTCCGGAACGAGCTGTTCGGCGACCAGCGCATTTGTTAGTGCTTGCGTATGCGCTTGTTCAATGATCCCGGCACCTCAGCTTCGGGTAGTGCTTCATTTCATTGCGCTGTCCGCGCTGACGCGCCGTGAAGCGCATACGGTCGAGCAGCTGAAGACGGCAGCGCAGCACTTGGTGGCAGCGACTCCGGCGCGCCGTCGGCCGCTGCGAGGCATCGAATCAATTGCGAGGAAGTGATCTGTCCATCCGACCAGGATGACGAAGGCCGTATCGGCGGCTACGCGCAATTGTTCGGCGACGGCAGCATTGAGCTGACCGGCTGCCTCGACGTACATTCAACCGATGGCGGCGGCTCAGCCATTCATCCGGCGCAGCACGAACTCCCGTTCGTGCAGGAGTGAACGGCTGCTCTCGCTTGCGGATTCAACCCGTCGATGCAACACACTTGAAGCTGCATAGCAGCAAGGAGTGTTGCAATGAAACAGAGACGGCGGATCTACTATACAAACAGTCAGAAAGCGTTAATGTGGGAGCGCTGGCGCAAGGGCGAGTCGCTGCAGCAGATCGCTCAGTTGTTTGACCGGAACCATTCCTCGGTACAACGGATTCTGGCCGAAACGGGCGGCATACAGCCGAAGCAACGGCGCCGTTCAAGATTGGCACTGACCTTTGCCGAGCGGGAGGAGATCTCGCGCTCAGTGGTTGCTGGTGATTCGATTCGCGCGATTGCGCTTCATCTCGGAGCCAATCGAGCATATGCTGCTGCTCGGCTAACCGACAGTTTGTGGCTTGCGCAGGCGCCGCATCCAAACTTGTACGACCTGGTATACACGCCGGTCACTACTTCGATTTTCTCCGGCCCGACGTCGTTCAGACGTGCGGCGACGATCAATACGCTTGGCGCTTACGCGCAGGACCAACTGAGGTCGGACCGCTGGACGCTGACACTCGGCAGCCACCCGGCAAGTACCTGACGCTGAACACGGAGATCTACCAGATCAACCGGACCAACGTGCCGACACCGACAAACCTCGACGATACGGACACGACGTCGATGCAGACGGGCGAGGTGCGTTCGCGCCGCATGAGGTGAGCACGACCGCCAAGGTCGCACCGAACATGTCGATCATCGCGTCGGATGTGATATGTGTATCAGGACGTGAAGAACATGAAGGCGAACGACGCGTCGCGGAACAACTGGTCGGTCGACAGCCCGCGCGAGATGGCATCGCTGTGGACCGACTGGACATGGCATACGGGGCCGCTCGCGGGTTCGGGCTCGGCGGCGGCATCCGCCACCAAAGTGCACCGGCCAACAAACCTGACAATTCGCTGACGGCGCAGAGTCATATGCTCTACGACGACGCGCTGCACTACGACACCCGCAACTGACGTCTCGCGCTGAACGCGACGAACCTGTTCGACCGTCACTACGTCAGCGGTTGCCAGTCTTACGCAGTCTGCGAATTCGGCAACGAGCGAACCGTGCCGGCGACCGCGAAATACGACTGGTGACGAAGTCCCGTAGATTTTCTGAATCGACGCATGGGGGGGAGATCTATCCGTGCCGCGGCAACCACGGAGCTTGCCGCGCACGATGCATGACATCTTACGGCAGCATTCGAGAATATATGCCGCTGGAGAAAAGTATTTTTCCTGCGCAGCAAACATTCACAACGAAAAAATCAATCATAATAAAAAAGCGGGATGCATTGACCGGATTAAAATTAAATATCTCAATACATCGGACGATATGCCGCCGGGTGTTTCGTCGTTCGGATTCGTTTAAATTCGCTGTCGCTGTGCCTAGTCGACATCGCACCACTCGCGGTGAAATTCATGCATTCCGCGCCAGTATGAATATCAATTTAACGTTTGCGGAACCGGCGTCGGACGAACGTGCATCCGATGGCACGGACGTGCTCCGGCAGCCTGTTTGCTGCTGCCCCCCCCCCCCCCTCATATCTAGCAGGCGTGAAGCTTTTAAAGGGCGTGATCGACTCTGATCGAATGAATTTCGATTTCAATCCAATAACACCCGCGAAGTGGTTCGTCGCGAGGGCGCAATGATTGAGCGCATGACAATATTTAAATATTCAATGTTTTGAAAATCATCGATCCCACCTCATAATTGCGCCCGGAATGCGAGAGAAGCTGATCTTCTATTAAAAGGCAGTGGCTAGCCATAACGCGTCCGGACCAGGCGCTTTTGAAGAAAGATTAAAATTCGATGAAATGTCACCATCTGAACAAGAGCGGCGCTTCGAGGGCAGCTTGGCAGGCGCGAGCAAGGCGATTGACGCAACAGGTGTTGGCCAACATCGCCAACAGAAAGCGTGGGCGTTTGCTGAGCCGAATCAGCGATCTGGAGGCGGAGAATTCCCGGCTCGCACAATTGGCGATCACTGACCACTTGACCGACGCGTTTAACCGCCGTCATTTCGACGACATCGCCAGGCGCGACTGGTCATGGTCGGCTACCCGGCGCTCGATGGCCTTCTGCCTGTTCGATGTCGACAACTTCAAGGCCTACAACGACTCGCGCGGGCACCTCGCCGGCGACGAAGCGCTGCGCCAGATTTCCCGCGTCGTGATGAGCCAGCTTCGGCACGGTCAGGATTTTTTGTTCAGGCTCGGCGGCGATGAATTTTGCGTACTGCTCTATCTCGACTCGGCGGCTTCGGCGTTCGATATCGTCGATCGCGTGCGACGCAGCGTCCGCGACCTGGCATTGCCCGATCCGCGGGGGTGTGACGGGGGCGTTCTGACGATCAGTTTCGGCGTCGTTTGGCGCGATGGCCAGCATGCGCCGATGGCAACACCTTGGCAGCTCTATCTCGATGCGGATCGAATGCTGTACGAAGCGAAGCACAGCGGTCGCGACCAGATCAAGCTGGCGATCCTCTAACCCGCCGTTCGATTTCTGAGGACGGACGCCATGGGCGTCGTGACGAAGGGTGGTCGTCTTGAAACATTGTTTAGGAAAACAAAAGAAACACGGATGATATCGCTATGCCAATGAAAGTCCTGACCGTCTTCGGCACTCGGCCCGAAGCCATCAAGATGGCACCGCTCGTCACGGCGCTCGACAATGAGCCGACGATCGAGAACGTCGTTTGCATCACCGGCCAGCATCGACACATGCTGGACCAGGTCATGACGCTTTTCGGGCTGGAAGCCCGTTACGACCTCGACGTGATGGTGCCGAACCAAACCCTGAATCGCCTTTGCTCGAGAACGATGTCCCGGATCGAGGCGGTGCTCGACACGGAGAGGCCGGACTACGTCCTGGTGCACGGCGATACGACAACCGCATGTGCGTGTGCCATTTCCGCGTTTCATCGGCGCATTCCGGTGGGACACGTCGAGGCCGGCCTGCGCACGGGCGATTTGTCGATGCCGTTTCCGGAGGAAATGAATCGGCGTGTCATCGATGCGATGGCCGGCTGGCTGTTCGCCCCGACTGCAATCTCGAAGACCAATCTGCAGCGCGAAAATCTTTCAGGCCGCATCGTCGTCACCGGCAACACCGTTATCGATGCGCTTGCCGCCGCCTGCGCGAAGCTTCGCGCGGGCTCGCCGCTCGAGCGGGAGATCGCGGCGCGCTACCGGTGGGTCGATGCGAAGCGTCGTCTCGTGCTCGTGACCGGACATCGGCGCGAGAACTTCGGCGCGGGCTTTCGCAACGTCTGCGCGGCGTTAGCCGATATCGCGCGCCGCAGCGACGTCCAGATCGTCTATCCGGTTCATCTGAATCCGGCCGTACGCGACATGGTGATGGCCGAACTGGCCGATGTCCCGAACGTTCATCTCGTCGATCCGCTCGACTACATCGATTTCGTCTGGTTCATGCAGCAGGCCTACGTTGTCGTCACGGATTCCGGCGGCGTGCAGGAGGAGGCGCCGTACCTGGGCAAGCCGGTCCTGGTCATGCGTGACGTCACCGAGCGTCCGGAGGCCGTCGCGGCGGGCACGGTCGCACTCGTCGGTACCGACCGGGAGCGCATCGTCGAGAGCGTGCGGCGCCTGCTCGACGACACCGGTTATCACGCGTCGTTCGCGCGTCGCGTCAATCCATATGGCGACGGGCGCGCGGCCGCGCGGATTGTCGACGCACTGTGCGGACGGCCCGTCGACGAGTTCGCCGTAACAGAAGCGTCGTCGCATCAGTTCGCCTGATGGGCCCGGACCACGAATTCACTCACGGACATTTCCATGCGGTTATCTATCTGCAAGCTCAAGTCGCACATTGCGACAGGCCTGAACCTTGGCGTCATGGTCTGCACTTCCATGCTGGTGCCGAACATCGGCTATGCAAGCCCGCTCGGCGACGGCATCCGTCTACTCGGCGCTGACGCGAACGTGACTCGCAGCGTCACGCTCGCCGATCTCGGCTTGACGGCGCCCGTCGTACTCGCCGGCGACACGAATCACGACTTCTATCTGCCGGTTCCAAAAGGCGTACCGCTCGCGGACGCATCGATCGCGTTCGACGGCCACTATGTCAAGGGCGAGCCAGGCACAGCCGCGATGGTGGTTTCCGTCGACGGGCAGCCGATGGTCTCGCAGGCGGTTCCGGACGGGGACGGTCCCGTGCAGCGGTCGATCGCCGTGTCGGCGCGCCCGCGCGAGACGGGCTTCGTGCGTCTCGGCGTCAACTGGCAATCACGCGTCGGAACGCGCCGCTGCGACGACGATCGCTCGATCGCGAATTCCGTCACGATTTCTCCGCAAACGCGCTTGAGCTACCGGATCGATCCGCGGTCGATCGGCAATCTCGATGATGCATGGAACGCACTGCCCGGCACGCCGACGCTGCTTGTTGCGGGCAATAAGCTGGAAAAGGATGCGTTCGACAGCGCGTGGCGCATTGGCGTGACGCTCGAACGAAGCGGCAAGCACGTCGCGGTGCGTGCGTTGCCGACGGTTGGCGACGTCGTGGATACGCGGGGGCTCGCCGTTCCCGCCGCACTGGCAGGCATGCCGGCATTTTCCGCGTTGCGCGACAACGTGGCCGCGCACAAGATCGCCGGTCCGGCGGAACTGGGCGCGCTCCTGATGCTTGGCGCGCCGAGCGCAAGCGCGGACGTGGTCATCGGGGACGGTGCGATGCGCGCGCGCCTCGCCGCCGCGTTCGACGCTTTGCAGGATCAGTTCGCCGGCGACGCCGACGCGCGTGACGCATTCAAAGCGTGGCGATCGCAATACATGCCGCTTGACGGCGACGCGCTCGGCAGCAAGCAGATCCGACTTCTGGAAATGGGGCGTCGCGCTGTCATCGCCGTGGCGGCCGATGCAGGCACTCAGGCAGCCGCATTGTTCGACACGTCGATGCGCCGGCTGCTCACGGGCAGCGCGGTCACGGCTCCCGTTGCGTTCATGCCGACCGTCGGCGACGAGCAGGCCGTGCGCCTGTCGAGCCTCGGGGGAGCGTCCGACAGTTTCGACGTGATGGCGCGCGGCGATTGGACGGTCGCGTTTCCGCTCAGTGCCGTGTCTTCCAACGGGCGCATGCCGAGCGAGCTGACGCTCTATCTCTCCGCGGCGCCGGGGCCTGCTGCTTCGCGTCCGGTTGCGACGGTGTACTGGAACGGCATTCTCCTCGCCGCGAAGCAACTGGCCGCAAACGGACACCCCGAGCAGCTCAAGGCGCGCATTCCGGGTTATGCGCTTGGCGTCGGCAATACGTTGCGCGTGTCGGTCCAGCGGCAGCCATATTCGGCCGATTGCAACGAGATTCCGCAGGCCTATCCGGTCAACGTCCTGCCCGCCGCGAGCTACATCGTGCCAGGCGACGCCGAGCCGGACGGCACCTTCGTCGGCTTGCTGCCGCTGATGGCCGGCAATCCGCAACTGATCGTTCCGGCGCGTTACCTCGCAGCCGCGCCAGAAAGTATCACGCGTATCGTCGGCATCGCTTCGGCGAGCGGCCTGTCGCCGTCTCGCTCCGAATTGACGATCACCACAGGCAACGAGGAGGTCAAGCCGTCCAGGCCGTTCCTGGCGATGGAAGTGGCAGTCGACGGGGCGAAGCCATCCGTCGTCGTGACGGACCGCCAGCACCTGCAAATCGGCAACAAGGAAGTGCGGTGGCTCGACGTCACCGGATTGCAGCGGCTGTCGACGGTCGAGGTCGTCCATGGCGACGGCCAGGACGGCATGCTCTGGCATGCGCTCGGTGAGCCGCCGGCAGACTGGGGAACCTCGTTCCTGCTCAATCGCGGCAATCTCGCGCTGATCGGCCCGTCGGGCCCCGTGATGTGGTTTGACAGCAGTCACCCCGATAGCCGGTTGCCGCCGGATGCGGACGGCGAGGGGAGCTTCCACGCATGGCAGCGCTACGTTACGTGGGGCGTGCCGTTGGCTGCCGTCGCGACGCTTGCATTCGTTGCGATCGGCATCCGTGCGTGGCGCGCGCGTCGCAAACACCCAGGCAATTGACTGCGGACACGACTGCGATGATTTCACCACTCTATTTGCCGTTTCTGCTGGCGGATTATTTCCGCGTGCTCGAAATTCTGGGCGGCGTGGTCGGTATCGTGATCTGCCTGTCCAGCATCGACGATTTGTTCGTCGACGCCTGGTATTGGGTTCGCGAGATCTATCGTTCGCTGACAGTGCGGCGGCGCTACGAGCCATTGCGCGCGTCGCAGTTGCGGGCGGTGGAAGAGCAGCCGCTGGCGATCATGGTGCCGGCGTGGCTCGAATACGACGTCATCGCACCGATGCTCGAAAGCATGGTGGGCACGCTCGAGTACAAGAACTACATGATCTTCGTCGGCACCTATCGGAACGACGACCGCACCAAGGCCGAAGTGGAACGCATGCGCCGGCGGTATCGGCAACTCGTGCGGGTGGAAGTGCCGCACGACGGGCCGACATGCAAGGCGGATTGCCTGAACTGGATCGTGCAGGCGATTTTCCGGCAGAACACGATGCAGCCGGTGCCGTTTGCGGGCGTCATTCTGCACGACAGCGAGGACGTTCTTCATCCGCTCGAGCTCAAGTACTACAACTACCTGTTGCCGCGCATCGACTTCATCCAGTTGCCGGTCACGTCGCTCGAGCGTGAGTGGCACGAGTTCGTCGCCGGTACCTACATGGACGAATTCGCGGAATGGCATACCAAGGATCTCGTCGTGCGCGAGAGCCTGTCGAGGATGGTGCCGTCGGCCGGAGTCGGCACGTGCTTTTCTCGGCGGGCGCTCGAGCAGCTGGCGGCCGAGACGAATAACCAGCCATTCAATACCGACACCCTGACCGAGGACTACGACATCGGCACACGCCTTGCGCGCCGCGGCATGAAGCAGATCTTCGGCAAGTTCCCGGTCGAGTACGTGACGAAGCGAAAGCCGTTGTTCGGCTTCGGCAAGGAGAAGATTTCGACGATCTCGATGCCGCTGGGCATTCGCGAGTACTTCCCCGACACGTTCAGGACGGCCTACCGTCAAAAGGCGAGATGGACGCTCGGCATCGGCCTGCAGGGCTGGGCACAAGTCGGTTGGACGGGTTCGCTGGCTACGCGGTATCTGCTGTTCCGCGATCGCAAGGGACTGGTGACGTCGTTCGTCGCGATCATGGCTTATGTGCTGTTGCTGAATTTCATGCTGCTTCTGTTCGCGGACCGCATGGGCTGGTGGACGATTCATTACCCGCCCGCCTTTTCCCCGACCGGCTGGCTGGCGACGCTGATGGGCTTCAACGCGATCGCGTTGTCACTGCGTGTCCTGCAGCGCAGCTGGTTCGTCTACCGGATCTACGGCTGGGAACACGCACTGTTGGCCGTGCCTCGCATGGTGATCGGCAACTTCATCAACGCGATGGCGGCGGCGCGTGCGTGGCGCCTGTACATCGTTCATTTGATCACCGGCGAGCGCCTGGTGTGGGACAAGACGATGCACGACTTTCCTTCCGTCGACCAGCTCACGCAGCAACGGCAGCGCCTGGGTGAACTGCTGCTGTCCTGGCAGGCAATCGACGACACGAAGCTCGCGTACGCGCTCGAGATGCAGGCGCGCGAGCGGCGTCCGCTTGGCGAGATTCTGATGCAGCTGGGGTGGCTCGACGAAGCGACGCTGCACGAAGCCATTTCGTTTCAACAAGAAGCGGCGGGCGGCACGACGCCGGCGCCGGCCGCGAGCTGATTTGTTCATGAAACTTCCGATTCATTCCTTCATGCTGACCGCCGTGCTGGCGTGCAGTCCGCTCCTGGCGCCTGCTCAAGCGCTTCAGGCGGACGGAACCGCCGAAGCGCCGCTGACGGGCGCGGCATGGCGCTACGCGAATCGAGCGTATGCGGATTACCAGGCCGGACGCTATGCGCGCTCGGCAGAACAGGCCGCGGCTGCGATCAGGATGCGTCCCGACGTTCTGCGTTTGCGTTTGCTGTTGATTTATTCGCTGCAGAAGGCGGGCAGGCTGAATGAAGCAAGGCGCGCAGCCGATGCGGCACTGGACGCGAAGCTGGACGCCGACGCATTGGGCGCGGCGAAGGCGAACCTGAATGCGCCCGATGTCGATGCGAGAGATACGGCGAGCGCCGCATATCGTCGCGGTTTTCCGATCGCAACGCGCGCGTACGCCGAGTACAACGGCAAGGACTACGCCGCCAGCGCGCGCGACGCCGAAAGCGCGCTCCGGGCTGATCCGTCGCGAGGTGCGTGGGCGTTGCTTTGGCTCGATGCGCTCGACGCACAGGGCAAGTATCGCGAAGAAGTCGAGGCCGCGGATGCGGCCCTCGCACTCGGAGCCCCCAATCGTGATGATCTTGACGCCCGCCGGCAGACTGTCCGGCGGCGCATGGCGATTGTCCCGGCGCAAAAGGGCTATCAGGCGCTCATCGCGAACAACCCCGCGGCAGCGGTGCCGTTTGCCCGCGAAGCTGTCGCGCTCGCTCCCGATGTCGATAGCCATCGGCTGCTGCTCGTGACGTCGCTGATGCTCGACGGCCAGCTCACAGCGGCAGAGGAGGCCGCGGGCGACGCGTTGCAGCAGGACGACGGGAATACCGTCGCGCGGGTGATGCGCGGATATCTTCGGCAGCGTCAGCGCGAGATGGCGCCGGCGTACGAAGACTTCGACGCCGCGCTGAAGCAAGACTGGCTCGATGACGCCCAGCGCCGGAACATCCGCCTGATCGCCATCGATGCCGCGTTGGCCGTGGGCGACCGGGCGCGCGCGCTGGCCCTGTTGCAGCCGCTCGACGCCAAAGACAAGGCCGTGGTCCGTCGCGTGCGCGAAGCGAACGCGGATCGTCACGCGCCGGAATTGCTCACGCTCGCCAACTATCCCGCGCCGATTCAGGATTGCCGCGATACGCCCTACGGTACGTCATGCGAACTGTTGCCTGCCGACGCAGTGGGGGCGGGCGGCCCCGGTGCGCGCGCATACGCCGCCTTTGCGCGTCAGGATTACCAGGAGGCGATCGCGCAGGCCCGCAGGGCGGTCGAGCAGGACCCGAAAAATCCCGCGATGCAGCGGTTGTTGACCACCGCATTGTCGGCGGGCGGCACGGCACAACAAGCCGAAGCGGCCGGGCGGCTGGATGCCGAACTCCGCACGCATCCGGGCGACCCCGATCTGTTGATGCAGCGCGGCTATCTGGATCAGCGCCGCGGGCAGTCCGACAAGGCCGTGGCGGATTTCAAGGCGGCACGGGCGACAGGCAACGCGCCGCCCGCGGCCATCCTCGACGAGGGGTATGCGCTGGCGGGCGCGGGCGACAAGCGCGCCGCCGTGAGTACGTTCAGGGAGGCCATCGACCTGAATGATGCGGGCACGCTGCCGATGACGGCGCAGCAACGCTTCGACACGCGCAGCACGGTTGCGGGGCTCGCTCGCGAGTGGGGCGCAACCGTCTCGACGGCTTACCGCGGTTCGCGGCCGGCCGGCGCCAGCCTCGGCGGCGCGCCGATCACCGTGCCGGGCGACGCCGTGTTCGGCACGGCGGAAGTGTTCTGGCGGCCGTCGAACTTCCTCAATACGACGACGCGGGTGTTCGAAGTCTATGGCCGCCTGTCCGACACGCTCGCCAACGGCAACGGCACGACGCCGGGGCAGAGCGTGACCGATCCGTGCACGGGCGCGCCGGTGAACCTCAACGAGAGCGTCAACAACGGGCTCGCGGGCATTCCGACGGCGACCGGCGCGCTGGGTCTGCGCTTCACGCCCTCCACCGAACTGGGGCTCACGTTCGGCATCGAGCGTCAGTTCATGCTCGGTTCCGCGACGCGCTCGGGCACGTTGACGCCCGAATCGCCCGAACTGCGGTGCCGGTTGAGCGGGCGCAATCCCGCCAACCCGACAGGCCCGGCACTGACGGGGCCGATGACCGCGCATTTCAGCTCGAAAGCCGGCAACGGCGGCTGGCTGACCTATGTGACCTACGGATACTACAAGGGCACGATGCTGCGCCTGGATCAGCCGAGCTGGTTCACGATGGAAGCCTATATGCAGGGCGGCTATTCGTGGCAGGACATGCCGGCGGCATTCTGGCTGACCGACCAGGCGACGGGCGAAACCCGGGCGCGCGCGTCGGGACGCTTCAAGCGCGATCAGCTGTTCGGCGCCTACGAAGTGCGGGCCGGCCGCAGTTACCGCATCGACGCGATCAGCGACCGGCTGGTGCTCTTTCCGTACGTCGTGGTAGGCGGCGACATCATCGACGAGAACGATCGGGTGGACGTGCCGGGCGTCGGCAACGGCGCGATTGCGCTGCAGGGCAACGGCAAATCGTGGTCCATGGGCGCTGGTGTCGGCGTCAATGTCCGTTACTGGTTCCGGGAAGACCATTACGACGCGCCGCGTTCCTACCTCGACTGGTCGACCCAGTATCGCTTCAACGTCGGCGGCGGCCAGGCGGATCGCGCGAAGGGCCTCTTCATGACCGTGACGCTGTCGTATTGATCGACCTGCCGGCCGTGCCCGATCGCCGACACGCGCGGTCGGCCAGCCGGATTCAACGAAGGAGTAGCTGCATGATTCAGGAATTGACCGCGCGATATCGCGCCGTCGCGGCGGGTACGCTGCGTCGTCTCGCATACGGTGCCGCGGCATGTGCCGTCGCGCTCGGCGCGGCGGGTGCGCATGCGCAACGCACAACGTCGATCATCATCAAGGGCAAGGACGGGTGGCTGTTTCCCGGTTGGGGCAGCCTCACGCAGGTCGACACGCGCGGCATCGACAGCACGACTCGATTGATCGGTCAGGTACGCGACCTGCTCGCCGCACGTGGTGTCAAGCTCGAAGTCGTACTGCTGCCCGACAAGACGCTGTTCTATCAGGACAAGCTGCCCGACGGCCGCGTGCTGAGTCCGGAGGTGAAGGGACGCTATGCGTTGATTCTCGGCAAACTGAAGCAAGCGGGCATCTCGACGTTCGACGACGAGGTCGTATTGCGCAGGCTGAAGGATGCCGGGCAGGACGTCTTCTACCGTACCGACCAGCACTGGACCCAGGTGGCGGCCGATGCGACTGCCGACGCCACCGCGCAGATGATCGCGCGCGACGCACCGAAGCTCGATGGTCAGCCCGGTACCGGCATGGCGCTTGGCGCGTCGTTCAACGAACGGCGCTATGGCGACCTCGCCGAACTGTTTCTGACGGCCGACGAAAAGAAGCAGGTCGGCCGGGAAGTCTATTCGGTGCGCCGACAGACCGACGGGCAGAGCCTCGTCGACGACGCACCGGCGCCGGTGCACGTGACCGGGCACAGCATGGTCCAGCCGTACTTCGGGTTCCCGCAGAAGCTCTCGAATCTCGTCGATCGACCGGTGTCGGTGAACTGGAAACCGGGCAACGTCGGGCCGTGGACCGTCCTGCTCGAATACGTCGAATCACCGGCGTTCAGGCAGCAGCATCCGCAAGTCCTGGTGTGGCAGATGTTCGAGCCGACCTTCGCTCAAGGTCCCGACGCGGCCGGCCTGTGGGACAACGCGTCGATCATGTCCACGAACGCGTGGCTCGATCGCGTGAACGCCGCGCTGAGTCGCTGACATGGCATCGCAAATGGATCACGCGACGTCGCGCGGACATCGGATCGGCGCATGGGCGTGGAGCGCGTTGCTGATCGCCGGCATCGCCTCCGGAGGCTGGCAGCTTCGCCACGCGAGCCTGACGGCTGCGGACATGCGTTTCGCCGCATGGCTCGACGGCTCGGCCGGGGCGGCGCTCGGCAAGTCGCTGCGGTTGCCGGCGCAGCCTGCGATCGACATGGCCGGTGCGGCGCTCCGCTATCGCCTGCTCGGCGATCTCGGGGAGCAGGTGGCGCCCGGCTGCCCGCAATGGATGTTCTATCGGGACGGCCTGCGCCCGCAGCCCGGCGTGGGCCCCGGCGTGCTCGACGACCGCTTGCGGCTGATGCGCTACTGGACACGGCAGTTGCGTGCGCAACATATCCAGGTCCTGGTCGTCGCCGTGCCGGATAAATCCCGCATCGAAGCGGCGCACCTGTGCGGGCAACCGGTGTCGCAGCGCATGCAGGCGCGCCTCGATGTCTGGCAGGACGCGCTGCGGCGAGAGGGCGTGTCGTTCGTCGATCTCCGTCCGGCGCTGTCGGCGCTCGCCCAGCCCGCTTTCTTCCGCACGGACGTGCACATGAACGCCGGCGGTGCGAAGGCGGCGGCCGAGGCCGTTGCGCATGCGGCGTTGCCGCTGCTGGGCGGCGTCAAGGGCACGCAATCCTTCACGGTGGCCGCGCCCGGCCGGGCGCAAGCGCGCATCGGCGATCTGCTGGTGCTGTCGGGCCTCGCGCATGCGCCGCAAGGCTGGCGACCGGACGTGGACTATGCGGCGCCGCAGGCCATCGAGCCGGTGCGCAGCGGCGGCCTGCTCGACGATGCGCCGCCCGCCGAGGTGCTGCTCGCCGGCAGTTCGAACGGCCGGCGCAGCCACTTCGCGGAATGGCTCGGAATCGGGCTGGGCCGCGAGGTCTGGAACCTGAGCATGGACGGCGGTCAGTTTTCCGGTGCGCTTCTCACCGCGCTTCACGCACGCCCCGCGTGGCCGACGACACTCAAGCTCGTGATCTGGGAGTTCTCGGAAAACGCGTTGTCGCTACCGCTCACCGACGACGAGAAGGCCGTGCTCAAGGCCATGCCCGACGGCGCCAATTCGATCTGAAACGCACTCCGACATGCTGTTCAATTCCTATCTCTTTCTGTTGCTGTTCCTGCCGGTCGCGCTGGCAGGGCATTACGCGGCCGGCGCGATCAGCGTGCGGCTCGCAGCCGGCTGGCTGTGCCTGGTGTCGTTCCTGTTTTACGGCTGGTGGAACCCCCAGTTCGTTGCGTTGCTCGCCGCGTCGATCGCGTTCAACTATGCGATGAGCGTGATCGTCGTGCGCAACGCGGCGCGCCCGCGGCTGCAGAGCCTGCTCGTCGGCGCCGACGTCGCCGCGAATCTCGCGGTGCTGTCGCATTACAAATACTTCGCGACGCTCTTCAATTTCCTGGGCGAGCTGGGCATCACGCACGGCACGATGAACACGCCGATCCTGCCGCTCGGCATTTCGTTCTTCACGTTCACGCAGATCGGCTATCTGCTCGACTGTCGATCCGGCATCGTCAGGGAGCGCAGCCTGCTGAGCTACGTGCTGTTCGTGACGTTCTTTCCGCATCTCGTCGCAGGCCCGATCCTGCACCACAAGGAGATGATGCCGCAGTTCGCGCAGCGGGAGAATTACCGTTTCCGCGCGGAAAACCTGTCGGTCGGCGGCGTGCTGTTCGCGATCGGCCTCGCAAAGAAAGTGCTGCTCGCGGACGCCATCGCCCCCTATGCCGACGCCGGTTTCGCGGCGCCCGGCGATCTGCAGCTATGGGCGGCCTGGGGAACCAGCGTCGCGTACGCGCTGCAACTGTATTTCGACTTCTCCGGTTATTCCGACATGGCGATTGGCCTTGCGAAGATGTTCGGCGTCCGCTTTCCCCTCAACTTCAATTCGCCGTACAAGGCGAGCAGCATCATCGAATTCTGGGCGCGCTGGCACATCACGCTCACGCGCTACCTGACGTCCTATCTGTATTACCCGGTCGCGATGGCGATTTCCCGGGCCCGGGAACGCCGCGGCTTGCCGGCGGGTTCGAGCGCCGCACGGTCGCCCGGCGGATTCGCGGCCACCATCGTCGTGCCGACCGTATTCACGATGGGCATTGCCGGCGTGTGGCACGGCGCCGGTTTCCAGTATCTGGTGTTCGGTTTGCTGCACGCGGCCTATCTGTCGATCAACCATGGCTGGCGCATCTTTGTCGTCGGCCGCAAGCCGGTAGCAGCGCGCGGCCGCAGCGTGATCGTGCACGCGCTGTGCGTCGCGATGACGTTCGTCGCGGTGCTGGTCGCGCAGGCCTTTTTCCGGGCGAATGGCGTGAGCGACGCATGGCTGCTCGTCAAGGGCATGCTCGGCTTGCGCGGGGTCGAGCCCGTGCAATCGATCGTCCATGCGGCGGGAATGAGCATCGGCGATGCGTGGCGTTTGCTCGTCGGTCATCACCTCCAGCTGGTACAGGTGACGACGTTGCTCGGCATCGCATGGTTCGCCCCGAATGCCCACCAGATTCTCGGCACGCATTCACCGGCATTGTTCAAGGTGCAACAGGCATCGAGCGCGTTCATGCGCTGGCGCCCGAACTTGCCGTGGCTCGCCGCGACCCTGCTGCTGCTGTTCCTGTGCATTGCGAGCCTGCACAAGGAAGCGCGCTTTCTTTATTTCCAGTTCTGATCCTCATCATCTTCGGAGAATCCCCATGTCCGTGACCGATATCGAAACCCTGGTCGCCCAACTGATCGAAAACCTCGTTCTGACGTCCGTCGATCCCGACACGTTGCTGATCGATTCCGGGCTCGTCGACTCCCTGTCGGCCGTCGACGTCGCGCTCGCCGTCGAGCGCGAATTCGGCGTGAAAATCCCGCCGTCCGAAATCGACGTGCATCTGGAATCCGTGCACACGCTCGCGCAATACATCGCGTCGCAGCGCCTGCGATAGACGTGACCGTTCCGTTGTATGGAGAACACCATGCATTTCGATTTTGAACGTTTTGATTTCGTTGCGATCGACGCGGCGCCCGATGCGCCTGCCGTGATCGATGCCGAACGGACGCTGAGCTGGTCGGCGCTGCGCGATGCCGTCCGGCGCTGGACACTCGACGCCGCGGCGGCGGGCGTCAGGCACGACGTCCCGCTCGTCATTACCGGCCACAAGGAGGCCGAGTTCGTCGTGGCGATGCTGGGGTGCTTGCGCATGGGTGTTCCGTTCGTGCCGGTCGACGTCATCAACCCGCCGGAGCGCATCGCGCGCATTGCCGAACTGGTGTGCGCCGGAGCGCGTTATGACACGCAGGCGTGCGCATTCGTCGCCACCGGCTTCGACGCGGCGCCGCTCGCCGAGAAAGGTCTGGCCTACCTGATGTTTACGTCCGGCAGCACCGGCGATCCCAAAGGCGTGCAGATCGGACGCGAAAGCGTCGGATTGTTCGGCGCGTGGATTCGCGATTGCCTGGCGCTCGGCGAGACGCCGGTGTTCATGGACCAGATGCTGTTCAGTTTCGATTTCTCGCTGTTCAACTGGGTCGGCGCGCTGATCACGGGCGGGGCGTGCGCGCTGTGCGCACGCGAGGTAATCGAGGACGGGGCGGCCTTCGCCGCGCATCTTGCCGGCGCGCGCGTCAGCGTCTGGGCCTCGACACCGTCGTTCCTGCGCCAGAAACTGCTTGACCCGGTGTTCGACGCGCGGCACTTGCCCGACCTCCATACCTTCGTGTTCGGCGCCGAATCATTGACGCCTGCCGTAGCCGAAGCGCTCTGGAGCCGGTTTCCGCATGCGCGTATCGTCAACTCGTACGGCCCGACCGAGGCGACCTGTTCGACGACCTGGGTGGAAATCGACCCTGTGCTTCGCGACGCGGCGCCGCTGCCGTTTCCGATCGGGCGAGCAAAGCCGTATGCGGACGTGTTCATCGACGACGGCGAAATATGCGTCGCCGGCGATCACGTGATGCGCGGCTATCTGAATCGGCCGGACCTGAACGAGACCCGCATGTTCAGCCGCAACGGCAAGCGTGGCTATCGCACCGGGGATTTCGGCGAGCTGGGGGCGGACGGACTCGTCACGTTTCGCGGCCGGCGAGACGACCAGATCAAACTGAACGGCTACCGGATCGAACTGGCGGAGGTGGACGCCGCACTCGCGACGTTGCCGGGCATTCGGGCCGGCGCGGCGGTGGCGCTCAGGCGGCCGGACGATCAGGTGGTGCGCATGGTCGGCTTCGTCGATCCCGGCGAGCCGGGGCCTGACGGCCTGCTGCCGCCGCCGCCGTCGCTCGCGGACTGGCGGGCGCAGCTCGGGCGACGCTTGGCGCCTTACATGATCCCGTCGGAATTGATCGTCTGTCACGGCTTTCCGCTGACCCAGACCGACAAGGCCGATCGTCGTGAACTCGCGCGCCTGTATGCATCGGCGCGCATTCGTACCACAAAGGAATCAAGCTAATGAACCGGGCATCCGCGCTCTTCTTCAATCTGGCCGCAAGCAGCGCATTCGCGATGGCCGCCGCCGGCCCAGCACATGCCGAAGGTGCATTCGCGCAACTCTATGCCGCGCGTCCGCCGGCCGGCTCGTCGTTCGTCCGTGTCGTCAATCCCGGTTCGGTGCCACTGCGCGTGAAGATCGCCGACGGACCCGAGCAGACGCTGGCGGGCAGCCGGATCGCCAGCACCTATGCAATCGTCAAAGGCAACGCGTCGTTCGTCGTCTCGCTCGACGGCAAGACGGCCACGCTGCAGGTGGCGCCGGACAATTTCAGCACGCTGGTGCCGAAGCGCGAAGGCGCTCACGCGTCGCTCATCGTGATCGACGACTCCGGGGGCACGCAGGATGCGCTCAAGGCCGACCTGCGCTTCTACAACCTGACGGGAAACTGTACGGGCGCACAGCTCGAGGTTTCTCCTGCCGGTTCCGTGCTGTTTCTGAATATTCCGCCGAGCGGGGTGGCCGGACGCGCGATCAACCCGGTGAGCGCGAAGCTGGCGGCGGCATGCGGCGCGTCGCGAACGGCGCCGTACACGTTGCCGGCACTTCAGCCGGGCGATCACTACAGTCTGTTCCTGACCGGCTCGGCGATGAAACCGGTGCTGCGGGGCCAAGCGAGCGAGACCGATCCATACCGGCAATAAATAATCAAACCGTCAGCAGATCGACGGCGAGGTCGCCGCCATCGGCAAGAGGAACACATGCGTACAGTATTCCGGGACGATCACTCGATGTTTCGTGATCAGGTAGAACGCTTCATCGACAAGGAGATCCTGCCGTATTACGCGCGCTGGGAGCGAGATGGTATTACGCCGCGGTCGCTGTGGCGCAAGGCGGGTGATAGCGGTTTGCTCAATTGTGCATTGCCGGCGCCGTACGGACGGGATGGCGACTTCGGTCACGCCGCCGTCGTCATCGAAGCGCTGGCGCGAGCGAATTGCCTCGGCATCGGCTTTTCGATTCACTCCGATATGGTTGCGCCTTACTTGTGGCATTTCGGCACCGACGTGCAGAAGGATCGCTGGCTTCCGCGCATGGCAGACGGCGAGCTGATCGGCGCGGTCGCGATGACCGAGCCCGGGGCGGGCAGCGACCTGAAGGCGATTCGCACGCGGGCGCGGCGCGACGGCTGTCACTATGTGCTGAGCGGGCAGAAGACGTTCATCACGAACGGCGTCAACGCCGGCGTGATCGTGGTACTTGCCAGCACGGAGCCCGAGCTCGGCGCGCGCGGCCTGTCGCTGTTCGTCGTCGAGGAGGGCTTGGCGGGGTTCTCCAAGGGGCCGCCGCTCGCGAAGATCGGGCAGCATTGTCAGGATACCTGCGAGCTGTTTTTCGACGACGTGCGTGTGCCGGCCGATCATCGGCTGGGTGAGGAAAACGCGGCGTTCGAATACGTCACGCGCGAATTAGCGCAGGAGCGCCTCGCGATCGCGTTGCGCGCCGCTGCTTCGCTCGAGGGCATGATTCGGGTGACGACCGACTATGCGGGGCAGCGCAAGACCTTCGGGCGCCGCGTGCTCGATTATCAGAACACGCGCTTCAAGCTTGCCGACGCGGTCGCGAAAAGCACGATGCTGCGCGTGTTTCTCGACGATTGCCTGGCGCGCCACCTGGCAGGTGAACTCGATGCGGTGACGGCGGCGATGGCCAAGCTGAATGCGACGGAGTTGCAGGGGGCGATTCTCGACGACCTGCTGCAACTCCATGGCGGCTACGGCTATACCGCCGAATTCGATATCGGCCGCGCGTGGGTCGATGCCCGTGCGTTGCGCATCTTCGGCGGGACGAGCGAGATACTGCGCGAGATCATCGGCAAAAGCCTGTGATCGCGCGCATCAGGCGGGCAGCGTGCCGCCGAGCGCGGCCTGCCAGCGCTGCCTGAGCGCCCGGGCTTCCGGCGTATCGCCGAGCACCCAGGGATCGACCGCGAACGCGACGATCCGTTGCGCGCCGTAGCCGCGCGCGATGTCCCACTGTGCCTCGATGCGCCGGAACGAAGCGGAGCGTGCGTTGAAATCCGTGCCGTCCGCTTGCTTGGGTGGCAACTGTTCGAACAATTCCAGTATCAGATCGAACTTTGCGTGGCGCTCGACGAGCATGTCGTGGAGCGCCTGCAGATTCCGATAGTTCTCGATGCCGGCCACGCCGACGCCATCCTGGATCATCGGGCGCAGTTTCACGCGGTCCAGCAGCACGCGCCACATTGTGCTCAGCGTGCTTGTTGAAGGCAGTGCGCTGAAGTAGGTCGAAATGGCGGGTTCGTGGCCGCTCGATGCAATGGCGGCCTCCGAGAATGCGTTCAGCCAGCCCGCCAGGCGATCCATGCGTGCCGGCGTGCCCCAGCTGTGCTGCTCGAGTTCGTACGGAATGTACCAGCCTCGAAAGGCCTCATGCGATGTCCAGCGCGCACGTTGCATGTACTCGCATCCGCGGTTGCCCGTGTCGCGCAGAAAGACGGCGAGGGCCGTCTCGTCGGTGGCGCCGATCGCATTCCACCATCGCTCATCGTACGGCAATCCGAAGTGGACACCGATGCCGCGGCTGCCGCATTCGTCGAGGATCAATTGAAGCAGGGAATCCGGCGCGCGCCAGGTTTTTTCCGGGGCGCCGTCGATGCCAACCCATTGCAGGAAAATTTCCCGGCATCCGAACGCATGAGTGGCTGCCAGTTGCCGTTGCCACTTCTCGCGAGTCCACTCCAGATGGCTGCGCCAGAGTTGCACGAAGCTGCCGCCGAGCATCGGCGACGGCGTGCAACCGACAAGCGGCAGGCAGATCGCATACAGGGACGCCTTGAGGAGGCGCCGTCGCAATGGTGATGCAGGCAGATTCATCGGGAACGATCATCCTCGGCAGCGACGTGCATGCCGGTCGGCGCCAACGGCGCGCGCCCGGCTGCATGCGAAGCGGTTTGAGTAGGCAGCGCGGGCTCCTCGCGGCTTTTCAGTGACTCGATGAGCACCTCGATTCCTTGAAAGTCCAGCGCATCGAGGTGCTTTTGCACTTCCTGGAGAAAGCCCGCATGACCGGAGTCGGCCGCGTGTCGTTCGATCCATTCTTCCACGTCGGTCAGACGGCCGTTCCTCACGAATCGAGCCAGCTCATCGAGGGCCCCGACGGTCGGGTAGCGTGAAATGTTCGGGACAGCGGCGCGTGTTGCATCTGCCTCCGGCGAGGCCAGCCGAGCGAGCTCCGACGGCGGCACGAGTGTGCGTCCGACTGCACGTGCAACGATCTGGAAGGAAAACGACGTGCCGACGCCCGGTTTGCTGGATACGACCAGTTCACCACCCATGGCTTTGACGATGCGCTGTGCGATGAACAGGCCGAGTCCGGTTCCGCCGTCGACGGCATGGACCTGCTGATACGCCTGGAAGATGTCGGCATTTCCGTCGACGTCGATGCCGATTCCGGTGTCGACAACCTCGAGGCCGATGCGGTATCCGGCCGCTTCCTGGCGCGCATCGACAGTTAGCGTGACGACGCCGTTACGCGTGAACTTCGACGCGTTGGACAGGAGGTTGAGCAACACTTGCTGAAGACGGGTTCCGTCGATCACCAGCGTTTGCGGCAGGGACGTGAGCGGCCGATAGACGAAACGGTTGTCCTGCTGCGCGCACAGCGCAATCGCATAGCTGCCAATATCGTCCAAAAGGCCGGGCAGGCCCGTGGCGTTTGGCGTGACGCTGAGCGGTTGCAGTTCCGCCTTCGTGAACTCCAGCAGTTCGTCGATCAGAGTCAGTTGATAACGGATGCTCCGATCGATGGATTGGATCAGCCTGGCCTGGTTCTGCGTTGCACTTTCCAGCAGGAGCTTCGAATACCCGTTGATCGTGGACAGTGGTGCGCGCAGATCGTGGCTCACGTACCCGAGGGTTTCGATTTTCTGCTGCATGTTGGTTTGCGCCTGATGGAGTGCATCGTTGAGCGCGACCGTCCGTTTCGCGACCTCATCTCGCAGGCGATCCTGTTCCGTCATCTGCCAGTGCTCCAGCCGCTGTCTCGCTTCGGTGCGTTGCCGGCCCACATGGTTGATCCAGGCGGCCAGAACCACGAGATGCGTGGCGAGGCCGATGATTGCGATCACGGGGTTGGGATAGATATCGGACTTCAGCCATGACAGCGCGGGAGGGAGCGCATCGAGTCCATCGATCGTCCGTATCAGGAAATTGAACAACCCAAAGCTGACCGTCACCAGCATCAGGCGGCCGGTAGGAGTGCCGCGTCTGGCAAGCAGCAGCACGATGCAGACATTCACGACGCCGAACACGGCGTTCAGACGTACGCAAAATTGTACGAAGAAATGGAGGTCACCGAACGCAGCGCCCACCATGCCGACGCATTCAAGGACGAGTATCACCAGGTACGCAATGCGCACCGGCATTCGGATCTTTTCGCCGCGGGCGATCTTCAGAACGAACACAATGAAGCATGCGAGGGCAAGAAATGCGAACAGGGTTTCGCTGCGGGCAGACCATTCGGGCGAAAGAGGCCAAAGATACGCATGCGTGTAGCCGCGAATGCCTGCTTCAAACAAGGCCGTGCTGACGGACAGCGCCGCCAGCAGATAGAAGGCGCCGCTGCGGGAGAAGAAACCGATCAGCAACGCGCACCACGCGAGCGCCAGCAGCCCGCCGAGGAGCCCGCAGTCCCACATGGCGGCGCGTATCTCATTTGCATGCCACACCGGCCGAGTGACGGCAGTGGGTTCCAGGCGCATCGCTTTGCGCGAGGTGACGCGCACCAGCACGGGAAGCACTTCCCGCGGCGGGAGGGTCACATTGAGCAACGGATACCGAGACCGTGTCGCAATTGCATCCACGCTGGTCGGCGGAAATACGGCTTCAAGTATCCATTGGCCGTTCCGGAAAGTATAGAAATCGGCTCGATCGACGCGTGGGTCGTGGAGCGCCAGCACGAGCGGACGCTCCGCGCTGTCGTGATTGACCACGGTAAGATGAATCCACCACGCGGACCGCGAAAATCCCGGATTGAGCCGTTCCTCGGTCGCCGGCAAGAAGCCGCTTTGCGCATTCGCGAGGCGCGCGAGCACCTGGTCGGCAGACATCGCGGCCGTCGCATCTTCGAATACCGATACGCGTTCCAGCAGCGCGGGATGTTCGGCCGCCGCGGCCTGGGCGGTCGAATGGGCGATGCACGCGAGCAGCAGGCAGAGCAGGAAGATTCGCCCACCAAGGGCACATGCCACGCAGAATCTACGCATCGGGCTGTTGAACTTCGGCAGAATCGTGGACGTTGACCTGGCCGCGCTGCCGTCGCCAATCGGATGGCGTCATGTTGAAGCGCTCGCGGAACGCGGTGGCGAAATTGCCCGCAGTAGAAAAACCGATCTCTTCCGCGATGTCCCCGATGCCCATCGACGTATCGACAAGAAAGCGCTGAGCCGTTCTCAGCCGCGTGTCGCGCAGATATTCGAACACCGTCTGCCCGAGCGTGTCGCGGAACACGCGGGACAGGCGCTTTTCGTGGGTGCCGACCTGTTTGGCGAGTTCCTCGAGTGCGGGAGGATTGCGCAGGTCACGCAGCAGAATCCCGCTGGCTGCGCGTACGAGGGAGGCATCCGGACTGTCGGGAAGCGCGGGCAAGTGTTCGTCGGCGCCTCTGCGCAGCACCTTCTTCAAATGATTCCGAATCCGTGCGATCACTTCTGCCGGTTCGAATGGCTTGACGATGTAGTCCATCGCGCCGATCTCGAGCCCTTCGATGCGATTGTCGAGATCGCCGGCTGCGCTCAGGAAGATGATCGGGATGGCTTGCGTCGAGGGCGTTGCGGTCAACAGGCGGCACGCGGCAAAGCCATCCATACGGGGCATCCGCACGTCCATCAGAATCAGGTCGGGGGCGACTGCCTGGGCACGGTGATACGCCTGCAAGCCATCGAACGCGATGCTGATCCGGCAGCGCGCGGTACGCAATATCTCGATCAGAAGCTGAAGCTCGTTCGGGCGGTCATCCACGACAAGAATATGCGCGCCGGAGATATCCGGCGCGGCATGCAGCGACGTCGAACTGGACAAGCGAGATGACATGACTACGAACGAGTTGGGAGGTAAATATTACGGAGGGGACATCGCGATCCGCAGACGCGCCATCTTTGCAAAAAATTATAAACGGATAGAAATAATGGAGGGGAATATTGCGCGGCCGCCGTGGTGTCACGGTGCTGCAACATACTGGCTGTCCGCTACAGAGTCATGTCAGCGAACGAGTGCCGACGCGCAGCGACACCGCGCTCGCCGGACGATTCGAAGCGGTCCGCCGGCGGCCGCTTTGCACCTGATTGATACATGGGTTGCGCGAGCACTGCCTCTCCGTCGGAGCCGGCCACCGTCAACCGCTTGTCGATCTATCGATTCGTTACCTGAAGGGCTGGTTCGTCCGAATAGTGGGAAGCTGCCATCTTGCGAACCACGCACCCGAGGGGCGCAGGCTGTTCGAGAGCGCAGCCCGCTGCATATATCCTCCGCGCGGATATCCGCATGCTTGCGTTCATCGACGCGAAACTGCGAAATCCGTCAGGTGAGTGGAAATCGTGCATTATTTCCAGTCGAATTAGAGGATATTTTTTGAAGAATTACGGGATCGCGCATGGGATTATTTCAGCATTGGAAGGGATAGTGGTTCGTGTGAAATGTTCAGATTTTCCCCTCGGGAAAACACTTTTTCCGCCCGAAAAAATGTATGGCTGGCTGGATGACTACACACTGTTCGGTACATCCTCGCAATCGGCGCCGAGGCAACAGTGACGGCTTTGTGACAGTGTGTCGAGGGGGCGAGCGTACATCGAGTCGATCGTGTTATCGGATGCCGACCATCCACATTGTGAGTTTGATTGCGGGAATGAATGGAAAGTGTAATAAATTAATGATTTTTGTGGTTTTGAAAATAGCTAAATAAATAAGCATTCAGGTGGAGCGGCGGCGGACGAATTTCGGTTAATAAATGCGTCACATTAGCGAATTGGCGTGGCGCTGCTGATTGCTCGATGAGGACGAAAATTCGTTAGCCGCGACATAGAAAAAAATGCGTTGCCCTTGGCAGGCGGACTTGCCGCCTCGCGGGTCGGGGCAATCATGTGCAGGCTCTACCGAAATTAACAGGGCACAGAATGATGAGCATTGTGGGCGCGGTGACGCAGGGGAGTGGCTCGTCGGAGCCAATGTCAGCCATCGACGAATATTTGGCCGCGGCATTCCATTCGGCCGCGGGCACCGTACGGGGCCACGCGCCTCCCTGATCGATAAGTCGTCGGCTGCCTGGCGCTCCAGGCAGGCGGGTGCATTCGCCATTCCGACGACAATCCTCTTTCCACTCAGCGTCTTCCCGCGAGGCGGGACGATAGCTTGCGTTCGTGCGTCTTTTTCGTGTTCGAGGGATGGCAATGCTGTCGCACCGGTGATCTTCGCGGTCCCTGGTTCGATTGTCCGCGTTTGCCGCTCGAGACGGCACTGTATGCGGGGCGACCGGATGGGCGAGACGACCGGTCGCATGCTCATGGACGCAGCCTCATCAGAAAGAAAGATTCTTCGGAACTGTACTTAGTCATCCGAATGTTTTGTTGGCACGAGGAACGAGGTGAGCGATGGACAAGATTGCGGGACGCCTTCGCTCTTTGATGCGTTGGTTATTGCGTCATCCAGCACGTAGATAACGAGTGGAGCATAGATGAACAAGTCATTCAAAACGATCTGGAACGAAGCATTGGGGGCTTGGGTTGCGGCGTCCGAGCTTGATCGGGCGCGCGGGAAGCGTGTTGCGTCGTCGAGAAGCGACGCGACGGATGGCGCGGAAGCGGGCGAGTCGAGCAGCGAGAACGGCCACCGGAATATCTCGCCACGAGGCTTGATCGCGCTGCTGCTGATGGGGGCGGGCGGATTGGCCGCGCAGGCGCAGGCTCAGGTGAACTGCTCGACGGCACCCTACAACTTCTATAACGGCAGCGTCACGTGTGTGGGTTTTCAGTCGACAGCCAATGGATCCGGGGCTCTGGCGATAGGCTACCAGGCCAATGCAAACGGACAATACACGGTCGCACTCGGCCAGGGCGCCTCGGCCACGGGCACGGGAGGCGCGATGGCGCTAGGCCAGGGCTCGGTTTCAAGCAACGTCAATTCAGTGGCGCTAGGAGTCGATGCCAGTGCTACTGCAGCCGGTTCTAGCGCGTTGGGCACCTTCGCCGTTGCCGCGGGGGGGAACTCCACCGCGCTCGGTGTCAGTTCCACCGCGTTGGCGGCGTTTTCATTGGCGGCTGGCTGGTCGAGCAGCGCCAGCGCGCAAAACGCCGTCGCTTTCGGCTATCAGTCCATCGCGAGCGGTCTCAATTCCATTTACCTGGGCGCGCGCAGTGCCGCAGGCACCGGATCGACCGGGCAAGCGTCCATTGCCATCGGCACCGACGTGACCTCTACCGCAGACTATGCCACGGCCGTCGGCTATCAAACGGTAGCGAGCGGGGCCGAGGCCGTCGCGATGGGTTATGGGTCCAGCGGCGCTGCGCAGCACGCTACCGCTCTCGGTTTTCAGGCCATCGCCAGCGGTCTCAACGCCGTGTATCTGGGGGCGCGTACCGTCGCGGGCACGGGCGCAACGGGGGCGGGGGCGGTTGGCGTTGGCACGGATGTCACTTCATCCGGCCCATCTTCGCTGGCTGCGGGGACGGTTGCCGTTGCCTCGGCGCAGAACGCCGTTGCGTTGGGGGCGGGATCGGCCGCCACTGGCGTGAACGCGCTCGGCATGATGAATGGCTCCAGCGCCAGCGGCGCAAACTCGATAGCGTTGGGTGGGGCTGATTCCGTCGCGGAAGGCGGTTCATCTGCGCCGGCTGCAGCGACAGGCGCCGCGGCGTCGGGCATTCGCGCCATTGCGATTGGCACCGGCGCCAGCTCGGCTGGCGCCTCGTCCATTGCGATCGGCGACTCGGCTCAGACGGGAGCCAATACCAATGCCATCGCCATGGGCACGAATGCAACGGCGTCAGGAAGTAGCGCCATCGCGTTGGGCAACCAGACGGTTGCAAGCAATGGCGATGCGACAGCTGTCGGCTTTAAGTCGCAAGCCCTCGCGACGTCGACACTGGCCATCGGCGACACCGACACGGTGGCGGCGACTGCCGGCACCGGTTCGATAGCGGGTGGCCACAACTCCAAAGTGCTTGGTGGCACCGGCGCGGTAGCCCTCGGTGAAGGGCAAACGGTGAGCGGGAATGGCGCCGTGGCAATCGGCGATCCGAGCAGCGCGATCGGCACCGGCGCCGTGACGGCGGGCTCGAACAACACCGCAAACGGCAACGGTGCAGTGGCCATCGGCAATTCGAACAATGCCCAGGGACAAGGCTCGGTCGCGCTCGGCAACACGTCGACGGCAGCCGCCGCCGGCGCGGTTGCGTTCGGTTCTTCCGCCGTCGCCAACAATGCGGGTGACGTCGCGCTGGGTTCCGGCTCGGTGACTGCCGCGCCGAATCCCACGGCGAGCGCGACGATCGGTGGCACCACGTACAGTTTTCAGGGAACGAATCCCACCAGTGTCGTGAGCGTCGGCGCTGCGGGCAGCGAGCGGCAGATCACCAACGTAGCGGCGGGGCGAATCAGCTCGTCGAGCACGGATGCGATCAACGGTTCGCAATTGAACGCGACGAATCTCGCGATCAACACGTTGTCGACGTCCACGTCGACCGGTCTCTCATCGGCAAACAGTTCGATCGCTTCGCTGTCCACGTCGGCGTCGACCGGCATCGGTTCGCTGTCGACCGGCCTTTCGTCGACCAACAGCTCGGTTGCATCGCTGTCGACCTCGACCTCGACGGGACTTTCGACCGCGAAT
>NZ_JBSAXD010000049.1:0-48049 GCF_053427715.1 Burkholderia sp. MR1-5-21 | reverse complement strand
GGGGGCGGTATAGCTCATGGTCGATCTTCCAATCAGGCAGTGAATGTGAGGCGCGCCACGCGTATCCGGTACGGCAAAATCGGCCAGCGATTGGCGACGGTTGGCAAATCGTACGCCCTCGCCACCGGATTTCCATTGTCATATCCGGCCCACCTGGTGACAAAATCGGCCACGGGATGCGCGGCGGATGGCCGGATGGACAGACATGAATCACGCTATGGCGCGGTGGAAAATCGGTCGACAATACGCTGCCGTTAGCGCCGGACAGCCCGAGCGACGGGCCGATGCCGTATCGCGTCGAGTTGCAATCGCGCATGCGAGGCCTGATCGGCAAAGGGAGCGGGTTATGGGAAGCGCCGATGGGAGCCGGCCATGGGATACGCCGACGGAGCCGGTTATGGGAGCCGTCCGCGACAAGCCGCGCACCGCGCCACGCGTCAGGCGCGCCGCCGGTACGTGCCGGGCGTACTCCCCGTCCAGTGCCGGAACGCGCGGTGAAACGCGCTCGGATCGTCGAAGCCGAGATCCGCGCCGATCGCCGCGATCGTGTCGTTCGTGTCGGTGAGCCGCTGGATCGCGATGTCGCGCCGCAGTTCGTCCTTCAGCACCTGGAACGTCGTGCCTTCGGCCAGCAGGTGGCGGCTCAGCGTGCGCACCGAGCAGTGCAGGCTGTCGGCCGCCAGTTCGATCGTCGGCAGGTCGGGCAGCTGGCCCGACAGATACTGCCGCACGCGGTGACAGACGAGCTGCTCGCTGAACGATTCGAAGATCCAGTCCCCGGGCGCGCGCGCGAGGAATTTCCGCAGGTTGCGCTTGCTTTGCCGGATCGGCGCGTCGAGGTAGCTCGCGCTGAAGCGCATCAGCGTCCGGCTGCAATCGAACTGCATGGGCCCCGAAAAGAAGTAGAGATGGTCGACCGCATGACGCGGCCGCGGGCACGCGAACTCGATCTGCAGCAGCGGAATCTTCTGGCCGATCAGCCAGGAACCGACGCCGTGCACGAGTTTCAGCATCAGCTCCTGGCCGAGCGGACCGATCGCGCCGAACGCCGGATTCGGCCGGATCACGACCTGCCCGAGCAGCGCGTCGCGCTTCGATTCGACGAAGAAATCGTCGACGACGATATGGAAGAACTGCCCGAAGCGGTGCAGCGCCGTTTCGAGGTTGCGCGCGTCGAGCAGGCTCAGGCACAGGTATTTCAGCGTGCCGCCGCGCAGCGGACGCGAGAAGATGCCGGGCATCTCGTCGTCGAGGTCGATCGCGAGCGTCCGGTACAGCGTCGAGAACTGCTCCTCGGTCACGCGCGCATTCGGTTCGCCCTGCAATTCGCTCGGAATGCCGGCTTCGCGCAGGTACCGCTGGATCACGTCGGGCTGCAAACCCGCGCTTGCAAGGAAACCGTTGGCGAGGGAAATCGGCACCGTCGCGCTCGGCGACGTCAACGGACGGTCAGGCAGGGAGGAACTGGAATCTGGGCCGGTCATGGCGTACGCGTCCAACGAACCGCTGGCATTGTACTTGACCCGGCGCGCGCGGACAGCGCGCGGCCCGGTCACGCGACCGCCCGGACGCCGCGTCGCATTTCCCGCTTCAATCGATGTGGCTGAGTTCCCGCCGCAGGATCTTGCCGACGGTCGATTTCGGGAGCCGCTCGACGAAACGGACCACCTTCGGCACCTTGTACGCCGCGAGGTTCGCGCGGCAATGCGCGATCAGGTCGGCTTCGGTGACGCTGGCGTCCTCCGCCACGACGACGAACAGCCTGACCGCCTCGCCCGTCTTCTCGTCCGCCACGCCGATGCACGCGCATTCGGCGACGCCCGGGAACGCGGTCGCGACCGCCTCCACCTCGTTCGGATAGACGTTGAAGCCCGACACGATGACCATGTCCTTCTTGCGGTCGACGATCTTCAGGAAGCCTTGCTCGTCGAAGACGCCGATGTCGCCGGTGCGGAAGTAGCCGTCCGCCGTGAACGCCTTCGCGTTCGCTTCCGGCTGCTGCCAGTAGCCGCGCATCACCTGCGGCCCCTTCACGCAGACTTCGCCGGCCGCGCCGATGCCGGCCTCGCGGTCGTTGTCGTCGAGCAGCTTCACGTCGGTGGACGGCAACGGCAGGCCCGTGGTGCCCGTGAATTCGGTGACGAACTGCGGATTGAACGTCACCACGGGCGACGTTTCCGACAGGCCGTAGCCTTCGCGGATGAAACAGCCCGTCACCGCCTTCCAGCGCGCCGAGATCACGTCGATCACCGCCGTGCCGCCGCCCGCGGACAGCGTCAGGCGCGACCAGTCGACTTCCTTCAGGCGCGGGTGGTTCGCGAGCCCCGCGTACAACGTGTTCACGCCGACGAACACCGTCGGCCGCGCGGCCTTCAGCACGTCGAAGAACGCATCGATGTCCCGCGGATTGGCGATCAGCCAGTTTTCCGCGCCGATCGAGAAATAGGACAGGAAATTCACCGTCAGCGCGAAGATGTGATACAGCGGGATCGCGGTGACGACGACTTCGTCGCCCGGCCGCTGCGCATCGGGCACGAACGCCTGGAACTGCGCGATGTTCGCGATCAGGTTGCGGTGCGACAGCGCGGCGCCCTTCGACAGCCCCGTGGTGCCGCCCGTGTACTGGAGCAGCAGCAGGTCGTCGCCGTTGAGCGCGACCGGCTCATGGGCGAGCTGCTGCCCTGCGGCAATTGCGTCCGTGAGCGCGATCGCATCGCGCGGCAATGCTTCGCGCACGTCAGCGGGAACGTCGACGACGCCGAGGTCGCCACGACCCACGGTGATCACGGTGCGAATCCCCGTGTTGCCGATCACGTGCGCGAACGTGTTCGTCGAGCCACCGCACACGACGATCGTCTCGACGCCCGCGTCGTTGAGCTGATGCTCGAGTTCGCGCGCGGTGTAGAGCGGATTCACGTTGACCTGGATCGCGCCGATTTTCGCGACGGCGATGAACGCGACCGGGAACGCGAGCACGTTCGGCAGCATCACGGCCACGCGATCGCCCTTGCGGATCCCGACGACTTTCTGCAGATAGGCGGCCAGCGCGTTCGACAGGCGGTCGACGTCCGCATAGGTCAGCGTCCGGCTGCCCGCGTGGAACGCCGGCTTGTCGGCAAAGCGGCGCATTGCGTCGTCGAGCAGCGCGGGCATGGAAGGATGGCGATCGGCATCGATCTCGGCGGGGATCGAGCCATACGACCGGATCCAGTGTCTCGTGTTCATGTAGGTATCCTTGGGCGGCCGGCGCGCAGGCTTTGCGCATCGCGGGAACCGCTCCCGGATCGATGCTGGCGCCGCTCGTTCGACGGCCCGTCCGCCCGGGCGGGCAAGGACCGTCTCACGAACGCCGACTATCGCCCGCCGGCCGCGCTTTGCAAATGATCGACGCGGCCGAAAAGATGATCGAAACGGACAGGCGTCCGGCCGGCCCGCCCCCGCCGGATCGGGCGAAACGCGTCGATCGGCCGCCTGCGCCGGGCGATCCGGCCCGCCGCACCGCGGTTGCACTCAGGGTGAACCCTGTAGCGAAACCGCGCGTTCGGGCGCAGAATCGCGTGCCCGGAATCGGTATCGAATCGGACTCAGGACCCAGTCATGCCGCGCGACGCGCTGATGAAACCGACGGCGACACAGCCCCCTGGCGATCGGTTGCCCGATGCCACGCTGTCCGCCCTGCTGCGCGAGAAACGCTTCTCGCCGTCCAAGCTCGCGGTCCTGCTTCAGGTCGCGTCGGACCTCGGGCTCGACGCGGAGGCGGTGCTGGCCGGGACCGGCCTCGATCCCGCCGCCGTCGCCGATCCGTTCACGCTGACCTCGTCGCAGCAATTCCTGACGGCCGCGAGCAATGCAATCCGCCTGTACGACGATCCGGACCTCGGTGTACGGGTCGGGAACCGGCTGCATGCGTCGAGCTACGGGATGTACGGCTACGCGATGCTGTGCTCGGAGTCGATGGCCCACGCGTTCGACTCGGCGGTCAAATATCACCAGCTCGCGAACCGCGCGCTCGAGATCCGCTGGGTCGTGCAGGGCGACACGGTGTCGTGGCTGTTTCCGAACCAGGACGAGGCGCTGCTGCCCTGCCTCGACGAGCCGTTGTACCGCTTCCTGATCGACATGCAGTTCGCGCTGCACGTGACGATCATCAAGGACGTGATGGGCGCATGGTGCGTGCCGGCGCGCGCGCAGTTCACGCAGCCGGAGCCGCCGCACGCGGCGTTGCTGTCCGACGCGCTCGAATGCCCGCTCGCGTTCGGCCAGCCGCGCAACGTGCTCGACTACCCGGCCGCATGGCTCGCGCGCGCGCCGCAGCTCGCGAACCCGATCACCGCCGCGCAGGTGTCGTCGCATTGCGCGCGGCTGCTCGACGAACTCCGCGCCCAGTCGGGCGTCACGCGCCGCGTCTACCAGGAGCTCACGCGCACGCCGGGACAGTTCCCGGACATCGACGCGATCGCGGAAAGCCTGTGCATGACCGCGCGCACGCTGCGGCGCAAGCTCGAGACCGAAGGCACGTCGTACAGCGAGCTGCTGACGAGCGTGCGCAAGGCGCTCGCGATCGACTACCTGAGCACGACGTCGCTCAGCACCGAGGACATCGCGGCGACGCTCGGGTTCAGCGATGCGGTGGGTTTCCGGCACGCGTTCAAGCGCTGGACCGGCAAGACGCCGAGCGAGGTGCGCCGCAATCGGGGGGCGTGAGCGGTGCACGGCGGCGCGCGCCATCGTCCGCTACCCTTTCTCCAGCAGCCCTGCCGCAATGTCTGCCACGCGCGCCACGTGGGCGGTCGCCGCATCGCGCGCCCGCGGCGGGTCGTGCGCGCGGATCGCGTCGAGTATCCGGCTCATTTCCTCGACAGCTTGCCGCCCTCGATCGTCGGACGCGATCGTCAGCGCCCGCAACCGGGTGATGCGCGCGTTCAGCGTCTGCACGATCTCCCATGCAACCCGCCTGCCGCCACCATCGAACATCTGCTCGTAGAACGACGTCGTCAGCTCGCGAACACGTTGATGGTCGTGACACGCAAACGCATCGTCGATCTGCCCGACGCAATCCGCGAGATGCCGGACGACTTGCGCATCCGCCCGGATCGCGCACGCCATCGCCGCGTCGCCTTCGAGCAACATGCGGATTTCGTAGATCTGCTTCGCCGTGCTGGCATCCAGTACGGCGACGATCGGCCCCTGGTTCGGCACGGAATCGACGAGCCCTTCGGTCTCCAGATGACGCAACACCTCGCGTACGACCGTCCGGCTCACGCCCAGCTCCTCGCACAACGCGCGCTCGACGAGACGCTCGCCCGGCGCAAAGCGCGCGTCGAGAATCGCGTCGCGTATCTTCCGCAGCGCAAGCTCGCGCAGCGTCGTGGACGGCCGCTCGACCTTGAGCGATGACGTAGCCACGTTGGTCGTATCCATCATGCTTGCGCGAAGAAGCGGGCGTCGCGCGTGTCCCACTCGACAACGGCCTCCGCACCGACCGTGAGCCCCGCCTCGTGATGCTGCCCCGCCGGCATCCGGATCGCGATTTCCTGCTGCCACGGCGTGGCGACCGCGTAGTGCATCGCATCACCGAGATACGTGATGTCGCGGACCGTCACCGCGAGTCCGACACCAGCCTGCCCGCCGCGGCGCGACCGCAGGCGCATCTGTTCGGGGCGGATCATCAGGGTCCCTTCGTCGCCGGCCGGGACCGGGCTGCGCTCGTCGCCTTCGACGGGATGGCCGTTCGGAAACACGCCGCCCGGACGCCCGTTCCCGTTCGACGTCATGCGCACCGGCAGGAAGTTCGAGTTGCCGATGAAGCCGGCGACGAACCGTGACGTCGGATTCGCGTACAGTGTCTCGCCGGTCCCGACCTGTTCGATACGCCCCTGGTTGAACACGGCGATGCGATCGGACAGTCGCAACGCCTCTTCCTGATCGTGCGTCACGTAGAGGATCGTGACACCCGTCTCCTGGTGAATCCGGCGCAGCTCGAGCTGGATCTCCTCGCGCAGCTTCTTGTCGAGCGCCGACAGCGGCTCGTCCATCAGCAGCAGCGGCGGATCGTACGCGAGTGCGCGTGCAATCGCGACACGCTGCTGCTGCCCGCCGGACAGTTGCGCCGGCATGCGGTCGCGGCATTCGAACAGGTGCACGAGCTTGAGCATGCGCTCCACCTTGTCCCTGACTTCGGCGTCCGGGCGCCGCCGCACCCGCAGCGGAAATGCGACGTTCTCGGCGACGGTCAGATGCGGAAACAGCGTATAGCGCTGGAACACCATGCCGATGTTCCGCTGGTTCGGCGGCACCGACAGCAGCGGCTTGCCGTCGAGCATCACGCGCCCCTCGGTCGGCTCCTGGAAGCCCGCGACGATGTAGAGCGTCGTGCTCTTGCCCGACCCCGACGGCCCCAGGAAGGTCATGAATTCACCCTTGCGCACGTCCAGCGACACGCTGTCGATCGCGACGACGTCGTCGTAGGTCTTGCGCAGGTGCTGGATCTGCAGAAATGCGTTCATGGCGGTTGCTCCTCAAACTATCGCGCGCGGCGCAGCCACGCGCCGGCACACATCAATACGGCCGTCAGGCCCACCAGCAGCGACGACGCGGCCGCCACCACAGGTGTCAGGTCCTGCCGCAACGTGGCCCAGATCCGGACCGGCAGGGTCTGCAACGTCGGGCTCGCCATGAAGATCGACACGACGACTTCGTCCCACGACGCGAGAAACGAGAAGATCGCGGCGGCCAGCAGGCCGAGCCGGATCGCGGGCAGCGTCACACGCCACTTCACCTCGAACGGCGACGCGCCGCAGATCAGCGCGGCATCTTCGACGGTCGAGTCGAAGCTCGCGAGCGAGTTGCTGATCGAAATGATCGAGAACGGCAGCGCGAGGATCAGGTGCCCGATCACGAAGCCCGTCATCGTGCCGTTCAGGCCGACGCGCAACACGAATGCATACAGCGCGACCGCGAGCACGACCACCGGCAGCACCATCGGCGTGATGAAGAACGCCTGCACGATCGAACGGCCGCGGAACTTGCCGCGCACGAGCGCGAGCGAGGCCAGGAAGCCGATCGAAACCGACAGCACCGTCACGATCACGGCCACCTGGGCGCTCGTGAGCAGCGAATCGAGCCAGTCGGTATCGGTCAGCAACTGCCGGTACCAGGCCAGGGTCCAGCCTGGCGGCGGAAAGATCAGCCACTGCGAATCGCCGAACGACAGCGCGACGATGAACAGGATCGGCAGCAGCAGGAACAGCGCCACCGCGCTGCCGACGGCGATCAGGATCCAGCGCAACCCGCCGAGGCGGTCGAAGTCGAGCAACATGTCAGCGTCCTCCGAAGCCGGGCCGCGCGCCGCCCGTTAGGCGCAGCTGCAGCGCGTACAGCCCGAGCGTCACGGCCAGCAGCACCAGCGCGGCGGCGCCGGCGAGCCCCCAGTTCAGCAGCGACTGGACGAGCTGCGCGATCAATTCGGCCAGCATCATGTACGACGGCCCTCCGAGCAGCGCGGGCGTGACGAAATAGCCGAGCGCCATCACGAACACCATCAGCGTGCCGCTCGCGATGCCCGGCAGCGCGAGCGGCACGAGCACGCGCCAGAACGCCTGCCAGCGACTCGCGCCGCAGATCGCGGCCGCGCGCAGCGTCGACGGATCGATCGCGCGCAGCGTCGCATGCAGCGGCATCACGATGAACGGCAACATGATGTAGGTCATGCCGATCGTCACGCCCACCAGGTTGTTGACGAGCGCGAGCGGCTCGCTGATGATGCCGGCCGCCATCAGCAGCCGGTTGATCGGCCCGGTCTCCTGCAGCAGCACCATCCACGCGAAGGTGCGCGCGAGCAGGTTGGTCCACATCGACAGCAACAGGATCGCGAACAGCAGCGAGCTGATGCGCCGCGGCGCGATCGCGAGCAGCCACGCAGTCGGGAAGCCGATCGCGAGCGTCACGATCGTGACCACCGATGCGACCAGGAACGTGTTGCCGAACACGCGCAGATAGGTCGTCGAGCCGACGAGCTGCGCGTAGTTCTGCAGGCCGGGCGTCGGTTCGAGCACGCTTCGCAGCAGCAGCGACAGCACCGGCAGCAGAAAGAAGATCACGAGCAGCAGCAGCGCCGGAATCAGCAGGCGGATGTTCCGCCAGTCGCGCCGGCGGCGTTTTGCCGTCGTGGGGGAATGCACGAAGGTACTCAATACGTTAGGCATGATGTCTCCGATCCACTGCGGCCGATCCGGCGCGTCACTTCGATTGCCACGCGTACCAGCGTTTTGCGATCGCGTCGCGGTTGTCCGCCCAGTACTTCATGTCGAGATTGATCTGCGTCGCCGTGTGCTGATCCGGCAGATTCTTCGCGATCGCGGCAGGCATCAGCGCGGCGGACTTCACGTTGATCGGCGCATAGCCGGTCTCTGCCGCGAACTTCGCCTGCGCTTCCGGGCTCGTCGCGGCTGCCAGGAACTTCATCGCCTCGGCCTTGTGTTTGGCGCCCTTCGGCACGACGAGCATGTCGGCCGCGGTCAGGTTCTGGTTCCACGAGATCCCGACCGGCACGCCGCTTTGTTCGAGCGCATGCAGCCGGCCGTTCCAGAACATGCCGATCGGCGCCTCGCCCGACGCGAGCAGTTGCTGCGACTGCGCGCCGCCGCCCCACCAGACGATGTCGCTCTTGATCGTGTCGAGCTTGCGGAATGCGCGATCGAGGTCGAGCGGATACAGCTTGTCCGGTGCGACGCCGTCCGCGAGCAGCGCGATCTCGAGCACGCCCGGCGCGGACCACTTGTACAGCGTGCGCTTGCCGGGGAAGCGCTTGGTATCGAACAGGTCGTTCCATGACGTCGGTTGCGCGCCCTTGAACTTGCCCTTGTTGTAGCCGAGCACGAATGAGTAGTAGAAGCTCCCGACCGCTGCCGGCGAGACGAAGCGCGGATCGAGGCTGTCCTTCTTGACGACCGAGAAGTCGATCGGCTCCACTAGCCCGGCCTTCTGCGCCGCATAGGCGAAATCGCCTTCAACGTCGACGACATCCCAGCTGACGTTGCCGCTTTCGACCATCGCCTTGAGCTTGCCATAGTCCGTCGGCCCATCCATCACGACGTTGGCGCCGGTCGATGCCGTGAATCCCTGCGCCCAGTTTTTCTGCTGCGCCGACTGCGTCGTCCCTCCCCAGCTCGTGAACACCACGGGGTCCGCGGCGTCGGCCGCCGATACCGCGAACGCCGCCGCGCATGCGATGGCCAGGGGCACTGCGAATGAGGTGAATCTGCTGCTCATGTCAAACTCCAGGAAACGGATGAACGGGATACAGCGTCGGGGGGCCGGTGCGGCGCATCGCTCACGCGAGCGGAGAAAACGGCGCGGGTTTCATGATCTTGTTTTCCATCTCTTCCATCAGCGCCTGAATCTTCGGCGCGAATGCCTGCCACGCGAGGTCGCCGGCGAGCGCGGCGCGGCGGCGCTCGCGCTCGTCGAGGCTCGGGTACGCCCAGATGTGGACGATCTGGTTCAGCGGCCCGATCTCCGAGAAGAAATAGCCGATCAGGTCGCCCAGGTATCGCTTCTGCAACGCGATGCCTTCCTCCTCGACCAGCTTCAGGTAAGCAGGCAAGGTCCCGGTCCTGAGCCGATACGTGCGAATTTCGTAGAACATGCGTGCTCCCGGGCGCGTCAGCGCATCACGAACGGATCCGCGATCGGCTCGTCCGACGTCCGGATCCAGACCGATTTCGTCCGCGTGTATTCGAGTACCGCGTCGAAGCCGCCTTCGCGGCCGAGCCCCGACAGGCCGTAGCCGCCGAACGGCACGATCGGCGACACCGCACGGTAGGTGTTGACCCACACGATGCCCGCGCGCAACGCGCGGGTCAGCCGATGCGCGCGCGTCAGGTCGCGCGTGAAGACGCCCGATGCGAGCCCGTAGCGCGTGTCGTTGGCGAGTGCGATCGCCTCCTGCTCGGTGTCGAACGTCACGACGCTCAGCACCGGCCCGAACAGCTCGCGGGCGACGCTCGGAACCTGCGCGTTCGGGCAATCGACGATCGTCGGTTCGAAGTAGTAGCCCGCGCCGACGCCTGCCGGTCGCGCGCCGCCGGTGACGATGCGAGCGCCGGCCGCGACGCTCGCGGCGAGCACCTCGTCGATCAGCTCGAGTTGGCGCCGCGTCGCGAGCGGCCCCATTTCGGTCGCCGCGTCGCGCGGGTCGCCGATCCGGATCGCGCGCGCCTTCTGCATCAGCCGCTCGAGCAGCGGCGCATGGATGCCGCGCTGGACGACGAGCCGCGATCCGGCGACGCAGCTCTGGCCGCTCGCGGCAAAGATGCCCGCCACGACCGCGTTGCACGCGCTGTCGAGATCCGCGTCGTCGAATACGAGCACCGGCGACTTGCCGCCGAGCTCGAGCGACATCGCGGCGAGATTGTCCGCCGAGTTGCGCACCACATGCCGCGCCGTCTCCGGCCCGCCGGTGAACGCGATCCGCGACACCAGCGGATGACTCGTCAGCATGCGGCCGCAGTCGTCGCCGAACCCGGTCACGATGTTCACGACGCCGGGCGGGAACCCCGCTTCGTGAACCAGGCGCGCGAATTCGAGCAACGGCGCGGGCCCCTCCTCCGACGCCTTGAGCACGATCGTGCAGCCGGCCGCCAGCGCGGGACCGACCTTCACGGCAGACAGGAACAGCTGCGAATTCCACGGCACGACGCCCGCGACCACGCCCACCGGCTCGCGACGCAGCGTCACTTCCATGTCCGGCTTGTCGACCGGCAGCCACGCGCCTTGGATCTTGTCCGCGAGGCCCGCGTAATAACGGTAGTACTCGGCGACGTAGCCGATCTGGCTGCGCGTCTCGCGGATGATCTTGCCCGTGTCCTGCGTCTCGAGTTCCGCGAGCCGCGGCGCGTGCTGCCCGACCAGGTCGGCGAGACGGTAGAGCAGCCGGCCGCGCTGGCTCGCCGTCAGGTTCGCCCATGCGGGATCGGTCAGCGCGCGGTGCGCGGCGCGCACCGCGCGGTCGACGTCCGCCGCGCTCGCCGCCGGCATCGACGCCCACACGTCGCCGGTCGACGGATCGACACTGTCGAACGATCGCGCGGCGTCCTCGAATTGCCCGTCGATGTATTGCTGGAACCGCTGCACCATCTCGGCCACTCCCCAGAAAGTTTGCGATCGACGCGCTCAGCGCGGCTGGAAGGCCGGCATCACGTCCGAAATGAACAGCTCGAGCGATTTCCGCTTGCGCTCGAAGCTCATGTGGCTGTCGAGCCAGAAGCTGTACTGGTCGTAGCCCATTTCCTCGTACTGCTGCAGCCGCGCGATCACATCCCGCGGCTCGCCGACGACGAGGTTCTCTCTGATCGCCTCCGGCGAGTACTGCGGGAACATGTCCACATCCGCCTGCGTGAGCGGCTCGATGAACCCTTGATGGATCGGCCGCTCGTTCTTGAACCATTTGCTGAAGTAGCGATAGAACGCCGCGAGATCCTCGACGCCCGCATCGACCTCGGCCGCGTTCGCGCCGACGAACGTATGCATCAGCATCATGATCTTCGGCCTCGGCACGTCGGGATGCGCATTGCACGCGGCATTGAAGCGCTCCATCAGGCTTGCGACTTCCGCGTCGCCTGACGCCAGCGACGTCACCTGCACGTTGCAGCCGTTCGCGACCGCGAATGCATGCGAGTTCGGGTCGCGCGCCGCGAGCCACATCGGCGGATTCGGCTGCTGGATCGGGCGCGGCACCGGGGTCGACGCCGGCCACGACCAGAATTCGCCCTGGTGCGCGTAATCGCCGTGGAACAGCTTGCGCAGCGCCGGCACCATTTCGCGCATCCGCGCGCCGGCGCTCATCGCGTCGAGCCCCGGCAGCAGCCGTTCGTATTCGAACGTGTAGGCCCCGCGTGCGATGCCGAGATCCAGCCGCCCGCCGGACGCGACGTCGACCATCCCCGCCTCGCCGGCCAGCGCGATCGGATGCCAGAACGGCGCGATCACCGTGCCGGTGCCCAGCCGGATGCGCTCGGTGCGCGCGGCGAGGTACGCGAGGTTCACGAACGGGTTAGGCGCGATCGTGAACTCCATTGCGTGGTGCTCGCCGATCCACGCGGTTTCGAATCCGCCGCGCTCGGCGAGCTGCACGAGCTCGGTCATCTGGTCGAACAGCGCCCGATGCGACGTGCTGGCGTCGTACCGCTCCATATGCAGGAACAACGAAAACTTCATGATGTTTCATCTCCTGTGTCGGCCGGAGTCGGCGCTTTAGCGCCTACTCCGGCCCCATCCCTTGTGGAGTCGGCCGGAGTCGGCGCGTTGGCGCTTGCTCCGGCCCTATCCGTTATGGACGTCGGCCTGTCACCGGCCGATCCGGCATCCGGCCGGTGTCAGTGGGTTGCCGCGAGCGGCTGAACGGTACCGGCCTCGGCATTGCCGACGTAAATGCCAAACGCGTCTTCGCTGCGTTCCTTCACGTAGCGCGCGAGCATCGAGCGCACCGCGTCGTCGCGGATCTCGTCCAGCGGAATCGCCGACAGCGGGACCACGCGCAGGCGGCCGGCGTTGGCCGCCGACGATTCGGCGTCGAGCACGCGGCCACGGTAGTACACGTGCACGCCTTGGACCGGGGTCTGATTCGATTCGAATACCGCGAACAGGAAGTCGAGATGCGCATCCAGTCCGAGCCCGGCGAGCACGCCGTGCAATGTGGTCGGCTCGCCCGCCGGATCAAGCTTGGTGCCGGTCGGCAGCTGCAGCCCTTCAGGCGTGTCGACCAGCACGAGACCGTCCTGGTGCTCGAGGATCGCGCCAACCTTCGCCCGCGCGCCGGCCGCCGCGAGCGCATCCTGCGTCAGGCCGAAATTGACGTAGGCACCGCGGCAATACCCGAGCGGCGACGCGCTCGTGTGCACGAAGTCGACGACCCGGCCGATCAGGATGATGTGGTCGCCCGCATCGACGACGTCGTGCGTCGCGCAGTCGAACGACGCGGCGGCGTCATCGATCACCGGCGCGCCGGTCGCTCGGGCACGCCATGCGACCTCCGCGAACTTGTCGGCGCTCTTCGACGCGAAGACGCCGGACACATGTTTTTGATCGTCGGCCAGCACGCTCACCGCAAAATGCTTCGTCTGCGAAAACACGCCGTAGCTCGAGGCCGTTTTCGCGATGCACACGAGGATCAGCGGCGGATCGAGCGACACCGACGTAAACGAGTTCGCGGTAAATCCGCGCGGCGAGCCGTCCGGCTGGATCGTCGTCACGACCGTGACGCCGGTGACGAAGGCGCCGAGCGCGCGGCGAAACTCGTTCGCGTCGAACGGCTGGCCGCTGGCCGGCGGCAGTGCGGCCCCGACCTGCTCAACGTGCTGATTACTCATGGTGTTCTCCAATTCAGGATGCCTTGTCAATCTGACGGGCACGGCCGGACGCATACGCAAGAAATGCGAGCAGGCGCTCGTTGACGCGTTCCGGATCGGTCACGTTCATCATGTGCCGTTCGCTGGCGATCACTTCCGCCCGACCGTCCGGCACGGCTGCCGCCATCGCAAGCGACATCGCGGGGCTCGAGTTCGGATCGCGTTCGCCGGTCAGGAACAGCGCCGGCATCGCGAGCCGCGCCAGGCGGCCGACGTGCGCGTCGTCCGAGCACGCGAACAGCTGATACGTGCGCGCATAGCCGACCGGATCGACCGACAGCAGCAGCGTACGCACGTGCATCGCCACCTCGGTCAGATGCACCGGCACCGGATCGCCGAACCAGCGCGCGAGCGTCGAATCGACACCCTTGTCGCTGGACGTGTCGTCGAGCGTCGCCGCGCGATGCATGACCGCCGCGCGCTGTTCCGGCGTGCGGTCGTAGACCGCATTGAGCGCGATCACGCTGGCCGTGCGCGCCGGGCGGGTCAGCGCGAACTCGAGCGCGACGAGCGCGCCCATCGAATGCCCGGCGACATGCACGACCCCGATGCCCAGCAAGTCGAGCAGCTGCTCAAGCTGCCGCGCGTACTCGCCGAGCGTGGGAACTGCCTGCGGCAACGCGCTCTCGCCATGCCCGAGCATGTCGTAGGCAACGACGCGGTAGCGCTCGGTCAGCACATCGATCTGCGGGATCCACACGCTGCGGTTCATCCCGACGCCGTGGATCAGCACGACCGTCTCGCAGTCGGCATCGACTTCGCCACCGGTCCGCGGATAGACGCTGTAGCCGGTGCCGCCGACAACCGCGTGCATGCCGCGCGCAGCGCTCGCAAGTTCAGGCTTCATTGGCGGACAGATCCTTCAGGTCCTGATAGCGGTCGCCGATCCGATGATGCGGACGCCCGCCGATCGAGGCGCCGAGCGCAACGACGATTTCGTCGGGCGCCGGCGCGTCGACGATCGAGAACTGCACCGTCAGGTAGTGCGAACGCATGCCTTCGTCATGCTTGTGCATCAGCGGGATCGAGATCGGACAGTTCGGGCCGCCGCGCACGTTGGTGAAGCTCAGGTAGCTCCTGGCGCCGACGGCCTCGCGGAACAGATTGCCGAAGCGCAGCGTGTGAATCAGCGCGGACGCATGCTCGACCTCACCCGACGTGCCGACGATCGCGGCCTTTCCGTAGCCCTCGACTGCGTCGCCCGACCCGGCGACACGCAGGATTTCCGCGGTCAGCAGTTCGCCCAGCTGCGGTGCAAGGGCGTGAATTTCCGGCCTCAGATCCTCGACGAAGCCGCGCCCGGCCCACGGATTGCGCAGCACGGCGGCCGCGCCGAACAGCTTCAGCGGCTTCGCCGCCGCCTTGCCGCCCTCGATGAAGGTTTCTTCGACATAGGTAACCAGCTTGCGCACTTCCAGTTTCATTCCTCTCTCCTTGAGAACAGGGGCATGGCCCGTGATTGCGATCGACGAGATTATGGTATGCCATGTTATGGCGTACAGAAAGGCCGTCAATATTATGGAATTCCATAATCTCATGCCCAATTTTTTGGCACGATTCTCGCGTGACGAACTTCGGTGGATGTCGGGAAGGGGAATGGCCCATCGCGGGCCTCAGGTCGAGCGACGTGGTGGACGCGGTGAAACGCGGCCCTCAGGGAGGCATCGAGGCAGTAAGGGTGGGATCGCCGGCCGGTGCCGGCGAGGCAGGGTGACGCGACACAGTACGAACTGCGTCGCGCGGAGCGCGCTGCGTGGGGAGCGCGCTGCGTGGGGAGCGCGCTGCGTGGGGAGCGCGCTGCGTGGGGAGCGCGCTGCGTGGGGAGCGCGCTGCGTGGGACTGGAGTAAGTGCTGAAGCACTTACTCCAGTCGACATCAGACGTCGCTGGCCGTTTCGGCCTGTTCGGCCAGCACCTGCATCGCCAGTTCGGACACGCGGCGGATGTGCTCCGCCGACGCCGCCTGAGCCGCGTCGGCGTCATGACGCTCGATGGCGTCGAGCAGCCTATTCATTTCACGATTCGACTCGTCGCCGCGCCCGGGTGTCGCGATGGTCAACGCACGCAGCCGGTTGATCCGCGCGTTCAGCGACTTCACGACCCCCAGCGACACGAGCTTGCCCGCGCCTTCGAACATCACGTCGTAGAACTGCTCGGTGTGCTCGAGCACGCGCGTCAACTCGCTCGCCGCAAACGCTTCCTCGATGGCGCCGCGGATGTCGCGCAGGCGCTTGACCAGCGAAGGCGTCGCATGCACGGCGCAAGCACGCGCCGCGTTGGCTTCGAGCAGGCTGCGCAACTCGTAGATCTCCTCGACCTGGCTCGGGTCGAGCCGCGCGACGACCGGCCCTTGCCGGGCAGCGATCTCGACGAGCCCTTCGGTCTCGAGATGCCGAAGGACTTCACGCACCACCGTGCGGCTCACGCCCAGTTCCTCGCACAGCGTCCGCTCGACGAGACGCGCCCCGGGCCGGAAGTATCCCTGCACGATGGCGCCCCGCAGCTTGTCCAGCGTGAGCTCCCTGAGGGTCTTGGTCGTACGGTCGATTTTGAGATCTGACATGGCGGCGAAAAGGAATTGGCGAACGTCCAGGCACCCGGCCCATGGACGTCGATGTGGCACCTTGGAATGCCATATTATCGTCGAACTCCGCCCATCGCCCGACCGGAGCCGACATCGGCACACCTGCCCCCGTCGCGCGTACGCGTGGCTGCTCAGCGCGTGATCCCGGAACGGCCGGCCGCCTCTCCCACCCCATTCGCCACCGGCAACGCGAACTCGAACACGGCCCCCCGCCCCGCGCGGTCGACCAGGCGGATCGCGCTGCCGTGCAGCAGCAGCATCCGGTGGACGATCAACAACCCGAGCCCGCCGCTCAACGTCGCGCCGCCCGCGCTGATCGGCCGCTGCGGCCGCTGGAACAGGCCTTCGCGGCGGTCCGGCGGAATCCCCGCGCCGGTGTCCGCGACCGTCACCACGACCTTGCCGTCGCGCGGCTCGAGCGCGATCTCGACCTTGCCATGCTCGGGCGTATGCCGCAGCGCGTTGTCGAGCAGGTTCGTCAGCACGCGCTCGATCATCCCCAGATCCGCCGACACGTTCGGCATGCGCGGCGGCATCTGCGCATGCAGCTCGACCTGCCGCGCCTTCGCGGCGAGCTCGAATTTCTGGAACACGTCCTGCACGAGATCGACGAGCGAGAAGTCTTCCAGCACGGGCTGCACGCCGCCCGATTCGAGCCGCGCGAGTTCGAACAGCGCCTGCGCGAGCCGGCCGACCTTCGCGCTCTGCGCGAGCGCGATCGACAGGTAGCGCCGGCGTTCGGCGTCGCCGAGCGATTCGGCCTTCAGCGACAGCGTCTCCAGATAACCGTGCAGCGACGTAAGCGGCGTGCGCAGATCGTGCGAGATGTTCATGATCAGCTCGCGCCGCTGCTGGTCCTGCCGGCTCAGCGCGCGCCATTGCTCGCCGATCCGGTCGGCCATCTGCGCGAACGCCGATTCGAGCACGACGATGTCGTCACCGCGCCGCCCCGGCGGCGAGCGCGGCACCGGCGGCTGCGTGTCGGGCTCGCCGTTCGCGTCGAAGCGGCGCATCGCATCGGTCAGCCGCCGCAGCGGACGCGTGATGAAGCTGAACGCGGTCAGACCCGCCAGCAGGCCGAGCAGCGCGACGACCGCCATCGACCACAGCGTCGTGCGCAGCACGTTGCCGGCGTCGAAGCGCGCCGCCAGCCTGTCGTGCGCCTCGCCGAGCAGCACCACGTAGATGTAGCCCACCGGCGCCTGCCCCGCGCGGCGCAGCGGCGCGGCGCTGAAGATCTTGCGCGCGCTCGGGCTGCGCGGATCGTCGCCGAGGATCGGCAGCGGCTCGCCCGCGAGAAAGCGCTGCACCGGCGCGAGATCGACGCGCTCGCGCTTCACGTGCCCGGGCGGCGCATCGTCGCCCTTGATCCGCCCCGCGTTGTCGAGCAGGTACACCTCGACGCTCGGGTTCACGCCCATCAGCTGCCCGAACAGCGTGCGCACCGCGTCCGGGCGCAGGCCGTTCGCGTCCATCAGCGGCGTGATGTTCGCGATGTGCGCGGCGAGATCGCGCGACAGCCCCTGCACGACTTCCATTTCGCGCATGTCGTTCGCGCGGATCTGCAGCCACGCGGACGCGCCGGAGCATGCGAGCAGCAGCACCGAAAACACGAGCGACAGCCGTTGCGTGAGCGTGAGCCTCATGTCGCGTCCCGCTGGTCGGGCGCGGCGAGCTTGTAGCCGCGGCCCCACACCGTGAGGATCCGCACGGGCTCGGCCGGATCGGCCTCGATCTTCGCGCGCAGCCGGTTGATGTGCGTGTTGACCGTGTGCTCGTAGCCTTCGTGCTGGTAGCCCCAGACGGCATTCAGCAGGTCCATCCGCGAGAACACCTTGCCCGGATGCCGCGCGAAGAAATACAGCAGGTCGAATTCGCGCGGCGTCAGGTCGATGCGCGCGCCGTCGACGCTCGCCTCGCGCGCGATCGGATCGATCGACAGCCCCGCGACGTCGAGCGTGCCGGCCTCGATCCGCGAATCCCGCGCGAGCGCGTCGACGCGGCGCAGCAGCGCCTTCACGCGCGCGACCAGTTCGAGCACGGAGAACGGCTTGGCCAGATAGTCGTCGGCGCCGAGTTCGAGGCCGAGGATCCGGTGCACCTCGCTCGACCGCGCGCTGGTGATGATGATCGGCGTATAGCGCTGCATCCCGCGCGCGCGCCGGCAGATCTCGAGGCCGTCGACGCCCGGCAGCATCAGGTCGAGGATCAGCGCGTCCCAGTTGCCCTGCTCGAGCAGCCGCAGGCCTTCGGCGCCGTCCGCGCTGTGCACGACCTCGTAGCGCTCGTCGCGCAGGTGCAGGCTCAGCACGTCGGCAATGTCGGCGTCGTCCTCGACGATCAGGATGCGTTTCGGGTGGTCCATGGCGGGTCGGCGGCGCCGCGCGGCGCGTCGGAGTCAGGGTCGGGGCCCGGGTTGGGATCGGATGGCGGCGGCATGCCGCCCTGCCCCCTATTGTGCAAAATTTTGCGGCGGCAAGTGTTCACAAATCATTTAACTTTGGATGGCGCCTGTGCTGCGCTCTCACAGATCCGGACGTGAATCTCTCGGCCTAAATTGTTCCGCCCCGCACGCTCAGTCCCAGAACCGCGCCCCGGTTCGCATAGATTCGCCCGCGCGGGAGGCGATTGTCGTAATCAATGTGGGTCAGGGCGTTGAGCGATTGTTGTCCCCACCACGTGTCGTCGCAAGTCGTGCGCGCCACCTCGCTTGGACGACTCTTTTGGGTGACGGTCAACACGATTGGTCTTTGCGCTGGACGCGGCACCCGCGCGGCGGTGACAACGTCACTCCGCAAGAATGCGGGTTCCGTCAATGTTGAGCAGTTGGAACTGCGCAGGAGACTCCTCCATCGCGTTCGTCTTCTTCAGGTTCTCGATGACCCCATCCAGATTGCTATAGTCAAACTGGGCACACCAGATCGCCATCTTCGCAAGGCTGCGCGCATAGTCAGCCGGCTCATCGTCTCTCGTGAGTTTTCGCAGACAGTCGACGAACTGCGGATGGAACAGGGTTGGGACGATAATTCGATGCAACCCGGTGCGCGAGAGTTCAGCGTTCATCACAAGACGGGATATCCGGCCGTTGCCGTCGACGAAGGGATGAATCTCGGCCACCAGAAATAAATAGAAAATTGCCCGGGCTATCCCTTCGGGTAAGCTCATGGCCAGTCGCGAGCCCTCTTCAAATGTCCCCCGCACCTGCCCCGGATTCACAAACTGGGTCGTTCCGGCGAAGTTAACCTCCGTCTTGATTCCGCCCGGGTTGGCCTCCGGCCTCGCCTGCAGCATTTTCGCGTGCCATTCCTGCAACTCCGGCAGAAACTCTTCTCCGGAAACCGGTGGGCTATGCCGGTACGGTGCCTCGACTGCCAGCTGATACACCCCCAGGATATCGTGGGAATCTTTTGGACGGGTCGGCATCACCTTCTGATGCATGACAATGTCCCGCGCATCCTCGATTGGAAATTTCGTGCCCTCGACGTAGTTCGAAAAATACGATTCGACGAAAGCCCGATTGTGGCGCGCCACGCCAACAGGGACGCGATCCTCGATGCGGGGTAGTGCTGCGCTTCGCAGGTAACCTGCCAGCACGCCGAAGCGCTCAATGCGGTCCCGGTCAACCGCCTTGCCCTTCGAGACGAGGATGCCTTCGCGAGTCTTCAGCTCGCCCTTCTCATGCGTGCCGAGTAGTTCACCAATCATGCCTCGCAGTGTTTCAAGCTGCTCCTGCATATTCAATCGCTCCGCCAACGACGCGGCCCGGTCCCGCAACTCGTTAAGAGACTTCTCTCCCGCGGCGTTCAGGTGCTTGATAAGCCAGGCCTCCACCTCTTCCTGACCCGCGCGACGCGGAGCCCTGCGCCCCAGGTTCTCCAGCAGCGCGCGAGCCTGGCTCGACCAGTGCAGTCCGCTCTGGCCAAGCGGCATATCCCCGGGCAGTGGCCCAGGGCCTTCGATGAGCCGGAAGGTGAGCCCCGGCAGTTCAAGCCTCTTGCGAACGAGCGTCGGGTGGGAGACCGTCCAGACATGGTCCTGCGCCTGCCCACTGAAGGCGCTGATGTGCGAAACCACGCCTCCGGGGATGAGCATGCCGCCGATATCCATCCAGTGAGCACGCACCCGCCGCTCGACTTCGGCCGGCCCACCCTCACTGTTCACGTACACCCCCTTGAACACACTGGTGAGCGAGCCGGCCACGGCCATTCTTTGAACCTTTCTCTTCTCGGCAGGAGAAAGGCCTGACATGAAGGTAACGTCCTTCGATATGGACCTAATAATCGTGGTCATAGGGGCATGGTTTGTCGCGTAGCGTCACATTTTATCGCGAAGATGGCCAATTTTGTCGCGCAGCGTCTCCAAAGTTGTCATTTTTGTCGCGTTCCAGCGAAGAAATGAGTTTGGCGTACGGAGGTTGGACACTGTCGCGTTCCAGCGAAGAACGTTGCACCGAGACCGAGAATTTGTCGCACAGCGTCACCGAAACATTGGTTTTTGTCACGTTCCAGCGAAGAAAGCTCAGCGCTCCTCGTGGATTTGTCGCGTAGCGTCGCCTGAATGCGCGAATTTGTCGCGCAGCAACGAAAGAAGCATCAATCGGGGGCAACTGACCGCTCGCGACGAGGCGCCGGCGCGAGCCGCGATGCGCTGCCGGTGAGCCACATGGCAAAGCGTACGCGCGTCGCTCGACGAAGCGATGGAGGAAGCGGACGAAACTGACGGCGCGGTTGCCGCCAACCTCTTGCTGCAAGTTGGCAATCGGGCGCGGTTAGATCTTGGCGACCCGCAGGCTGAAGCGCCAGATCTTACTGAGATGGACCCGGCGCTCCCTTCGGTGACCGCGCTGCCACGATTAGGGCGAGCGAGGCCAGCGCGCTAGCCTCTTTCGCAACATCAACGGCCCGAACGTTACGCCGCAAACTTCAGCGCTTGCGAAAAATCCGCGATCAGGTCGTCGATATCCTCGATGCCGGCCGACAGCCGCAGCATGCCGTCGGAGATGCCCATCGCCTTGCGCGTTTCCGGCCCGGCTTCGAAAAAGATCGTCGGCGCAACGGGAATGATCAGCGTGCGCGTGTCAGCAAGACCGGTCGCCTTGATCGGCAGCTCAAGCGCGTTGACGACTTCGATCATGCGCTCCGCGTTAAGCAATTCGAACGACAGCAGCCACGACGCGCCCTTGAAAAGCGCTTGCGCGATCTCGTATTGCGGATGGCTCTTCAGGCCGGGATAGAACACCTTGCCGACGGCCTTGTGCCCCTCCAGAAACTGCGCGAGTGCGAGCGCGTTGTCGCTGCTTTGCTTCACGCGCAACGCGAGTGTTTCTGCACCTATCGCGATGGAATGTGCCTGCTCGGACGACAACGCCGCGCCCATGTCACGCAGGCCCTTCTTGCGGATCTGCAACAGCCCCTGCTCCTTCGCTGTCGAACGCCGATAGTCATCGGCGATGTTCGGATACGCGCTCCAGTCGAACAGGCCCGTATCCGTCACCGCTCCGCCGAGCGCAGCGCCATGGCCCGCGATCGTCTTCGTCAGCGAGTTGATGACGAGACTCGCGCCGACCGCCTTCGGCTTGAACAATGCGGGCGACGTAATCGTATTATCAACGACATACACGATGCCACGCTCGCGGCACACGTCGCCGATGCCCTGCAAGTCGGGGATCTGTGTGCCCGGATTTGCGATCGTTTCGACGAACACCATGCGCGTATTCGGTCGGATTGCGTTCTTCACGTTCTCGACGACGGATGCATCGACGGTCGTGACTTCGATGCCGAGCATCCGCAACGTGCCGAATAAGCTATTGGTGTTGCCGAACACGTAACGGCTCGATACGAGATGATCACCCGCGCGCAAAAGCGTGAGAAACGTCGCCGTGATCGCGGCCATGCCGGTACTGAAACAGACCGTGCCGACACCTTCTTCCAGGCTCGTGATCTTGCGCTCGAGCGCTGCGGTCGTGGGGGTGCCCTGCCGCGCGTAGTTGAAGCCGCCCTTCTTCGTGCCTTGGAACACGCCGATCAGATCCTCTACGCGCTCGAAGCCATATTGCACGGACGTATGAATCGGCTGATGCACGCCGCCGTGCTCAGTGCCCGCGATTCTGTCGCCGTGAACAATGCCCGTGGTGAAGCCTTGCTTGTCCATCCCTTCTCCGCTTCCTAAGTCGATTACTTCCGGCCGATAATCCCCGGCAACCCATGGGCCCTCGAAATCCTCAGCGCCGCGACGCCGCCCATGCTTTTCCGCCATTCTCCACTAGTGATCGCGTAGTCGTTAACTCCCGGCCAACGAATACTGCGTCGTGCGCCGATTCTAGCGACTTGGGCTTGGGTCTGGCGCACCCTCGACCTTCACCGATGACGCTTCGGAAAACACGGTGAGCTTTGCATCGCTTCACTTTTGCTTACCGACAGTCGCAGTTTGACTGATCGCTGCTCGATTGCCCGCTCGTCAACCTGCCGACACCCGCTGCTCGCCGAGCCATTCGAGCAGCCTCTGCGTGACGAAGGCCGGATTCTCCAGATTGGAGATGTGGCCCGCGTCGGGCACGAACACGTGCCGGCAGCCGATCACACCGGCCATCTTCACGGTTTCGGCCGGCGGGCGCGCGACGTCGTTGGCACCGCACATCAGCAGTGTCCGCGCGCCGTCCAGCGCGGCGAGCGTCGACAGTGTGTCCGGCCGGCCGAAGATGATCCGGCCGAGCGGCACGATCGATTGCCTCAGTCGGTCCGCCGAAAGATTCGCCAGCGCATTGCGGAACGCGGCAGGCACGGCGCCCGTCAGGTCTGCACCAGGCCGGAAGAACAGCGGCACGATTGCATCGAGCAGTGGCGGCGCGATCCTGCCTGCAGCCTCGATCGCGTCGAGCATCTGGAAATAGCGCGTGCGTGTCACGTCGGGCTCGGCCTCGAGCGACGTATCCATCAGGACGAGCGCGCGCACGCGCTCGGGCTCGCGCAACGCGAGTTGCGGTCCCCACATGCCGCCGACGCTCAGCCCGACGATCGCACATTGCTCGATCCCGAGCGCGTCGAGCAATGCGCTCGCGTGAGCCGCCAGATCGCCCAGCGTCTGCGTCCCGTCGGGAAGCGCGCCCGACAGCCCGTGTCCCCACAAGTCCGGCACGATGACCCGGTACGTACGGGACAGTGCCTCGATCTGCGGCGCCCACATTGCGGCATCCCACAAATAGCTGTGTCCGAGCAGTACCGGGAATCCAGTGCCGTGCTCCTGGTAGTGCAGCGTGCTGCCTTGAATAACGCGTGTGTGCATTTCAACTCTGAGTTTGAGAAAAACGGTTTCCTTCGTGAATCCGGCCAACCAATCGTTGCCACGCACTGCGATGCCAGGCGTCATCCGTTGGTGCATCCCGGCACCGAGGCGGCAGAGTGCGAGCCGGTGTTGCCGAGCGCGTCACGTATCGCGTCGATCGATGCATGCTGCCCCAGCGCGATCAGCGCGTCGCGGGCGCGCTGCACGACCAGGCGAATGAGCCGGAGTTTTCCAACTAAAACCGGGACTCATATCAGCCTCAAGTACATGAGTAGCCTGGCTTCAATCAGTCATCCAGAAGGGCTGATCGAAGACCCAGATATTGGACGAATGGATCAAAGTCCCGATCGCTGTACAGCAGCGAAACGCTGTTCTCAATACAGTAAGTCGCGATCAGCGTGTCGATGGTCTTGCGGATCGTCACGCCTCGCGCTCTCAAGTCACGATAATTTCGTGCGGCCTGGACGGCGTTGTCGGTGCCGACCAGCGACACAACATCCAAGCGCGTCGTCATCAGCTGGCGGGCCACATTGAATTCGGATTCGGCCGAGAAACCCTGCAACACTTCTGTCACGATCAGGTCGCCAGACAACAGCGCCTCCTTGCCCAGCAAAGCGTCAAGCTTGTCGGTTTCCGGCGAAACCTTGCCACGGAAATAATCAATCCAGACGCTCGAATCCACGAGCGTCATCGATCAGTCCTCATGGCGTCGAGATCACCTTCCCAGTGGAGTTTTCCGCGGAACTGGCGAATCTGCTCTTGCTGTTTGAGCCTGATGATCGTTTTCAGACCGAGCTCGACGGCTTCCCGCTTGGTTTTGATACCGGTCGCGGCAAGCGCCTCGGCCATCAACTTGTCGTCGATTTCAATATTGGTACGCATGACATACCTCGTAGTGTGTATAGATGGTTACGATTATACACATTGCAGGACCCGGCATCCGCCCGCGCGCAGCCACTGAAATCGCGGCTCGCACCGGAAGCCGGCGGATGTCGACAGACCATCCCCCCCGAAAGCCCTTGTCAGCCGGGGCTCAGACGGATTCCAGCACACCTCGCCGCAACACCCGGCCAATCATCACAAATCATTTAACTTTCCGTGAGGACTTCGGTACGGGCCCGTCCCTACGATGTGCGCATGTTTCCAGGACCCGCACCGAGGAGCCCATCATGCACACCCGCAGACGCTTTCTGTTTGCCGGCGCCACCGGCCTCGCGGCGCTCGCCGCGCTGACCTCGACCGGTCGCCGCGCAATGTTCCGCAGCGCCGTGGCTGCCCCGCCCGCCGGCGGCTTCGAAGTCGTCCACACGGACGCCGAATGGCATCGGATGCTGACGCCCGCGCAGTACGAGATCCTGCGCGAAGCCGGCACCGAGCCGCCGTACAGCAGCCCGCTCAACGACGAGCACCGGCACGGCACGTTCGCGTGCGCGGGCTGCCAGCTGCCGCTGTTCTCGTCGACGACGAAGTTCGACAGCCACACCGGTTGGCCGAGCTTCTGGGCGCCGCTCGACCACGCGGTCGCGACGAAGACCGACCTGTCGTTCGGGATGATCCGCACCGAAGTGCTGTGCCGCCGCTGCGGCGGCCATCTCGGCCACGTGTTCGACGACGGGCCCAAGCCGACCGGCCTGCGCTACTGCATGAACGGCCTCGCGCTCGCATTCCATCCGACTGCCGCCTGATCCGGCCCCCAAACGACTGGAGATCGCCTCATGTTGCTCATCGTCCTCGCCTACCTCGGCGGCGTGCTCACGATCCTGAGCCCGTGCATCCTGCCCGTGCTGCCGTTCGTCTTCGCGCGCGCCGACCAGCCGTTCGTGCGCACCGGCCTGCCGCTCCTCGCCGGCATGGCGCTCACGTTCGCCGTCGTGGCGACACTCGCCGCCGTCGGCGGCGGCTGGGCCGCGCAGGCCAACCAGGCCGGCCGCTGGGCCGCGCTCGCGCTGCTCGCGGTATTCGGGCTGACGCTGCTGATGCCGCGCGTCGCGGAACACCTGACCCGCCCGCTCGTCGCCGCCGGCAACCGGCTCACCGGTCTCGCGCAGCGCGACGGCCGCCCGGCCGGCCCCGGCTCGTCGCTGCTGCTCGGCATCGCGACCGGCCTGCTGTGGGCGCCGTGCGCCGGTCCGATCCTCGGGCTCGTGCTGACCGGCGCCGCGCTGCACGGTGCGAACGTCGGCACGACGCTGCTGCTCGTCGCTTACGCGGCCGGCGCGGCAACGTCGCTCGGCGTCGCGCTCGTAATCGGCGGCAAGGTGTTCGCCGCGATGAAGCGCTCGCTCGGCGCGGGCGAATGGATCCGGCGCGGGATCGGCGCGGCGCTGCTGGCCGGCGTCGGCGCGATCGCGCTCGGGCTCGATACGGGCGCCCTCGCGCAGCTGTCGACGGTCACCACGGGCGGCCTCGAGGCGAAGCTCGTCGACCGCCTCGGCGGCCGCGCGCCCGGCGCGCAGCCGGCGATGGCCGCGGCGAACGTGGCGAACGTGGCGAACGTGGCGAACGTGGCGAACGCGACGAACACGACAGGCAATGCGCCGGCTGACGGCGTGATGACCGCGGCGGGCGCGCCCGCGCAACCGGACGGCGGTGCGATGATGCGCGCGGCCGACACGTCGCCGCAGACCGCGATGCAGCCGGTGCGCGCCGCCGCGGCCGCATCGCTGCCGGTCGAAGGCACGCTCCCCGCGCTCGACGGCGCCGTGCAGTGGCTGAACTCGCCGCCGCTCACGTCGGCCGGCCTGCGCGGCAAGGTCGTGCTCGTCGATTTCTGGACCTACTCGTGCATCAACTGCCTGCGCACGCTGCCTTACCTCCAGTCGTGGGCGCACAAGTACGCACCGTACGGGCTCGTCGTGATCGGCGTGCACGCGCCTGAATTCGCGTTCGAACGGGACCTCGGCAACGTCCGCAAGGCCGTGCACGATCTCGGCATCGACTACCCGGTCGCGATCGACAACAACTACGCGATCTGGCGCGCGTTCGGCAACGAATACTGGCCCGCGCACTACTTCGTCGACGCGCAAGGCCGGATCCGCCGCCATCACTTCGGCGAAGGCGAATATGCGGAATCGGAGCGCGCGATCCAGGCGCTGCTCGCGGAAGCCGGCCATCCGGAGGCGCTCGACGTGCCCGTCGGACTTGCCGGTGCGGGCGCGCGCGGCGCGATGGCCGCAGCCGACAACGCGGACATCCAGTCGCCCGAGACCTACATCGGCTATGCGCGTGCGGAAGATTTCGCATCGCCCGGCGGCGTCGCACGCGGTGCCGCGCACCGTTACGACGCGCCGGCGCGCCCCGGTCTCAACGACTGGGGGCTCGCCGGCACCTGGAACGTCGGCGCGGAAGACGCGACGCTCGCCGCGCCCGCCGGCCGGATCGTCTACCGCTTTCATGCGCGCGACCTGCACCTCGTGCTCGGGCCGGACGCGAGCGGCAAGCCGATCCGCTTCCGGATCGCGCTCGACGGCGCGGCGCCCGGCGACGCGCATGGCACCGACGTCGACGCGCAAGGCTACGGCACCGTGACGGGACAGCGCCTTTATCAGCTCGTCCGCCAGCGCGGCCCGATTGCAGACCGCACGTTCTCGATCGAGTTTCTCGACCCCGGCGTGCACGCGTATTCGTTCACGTTCGGCTGAGCGAATGCGGGACCTCGACAGACATCCGGTTTCGCCTCGTCCGGTTCGACACAGGAGCACATCGTGAACACCACATCATCGCAACGGCCCGCATCGCGGCGCGGGTCGACCCTTCGGCATCGCCTCGGCGTACTCGCCGTGGCCGCGTTGGCCGCGTTCGGCTACCAGCGCATCGTCAACTCGGCCGAGCCGGTCGCGGTCATGCCCGCGCCCGCGCTCGATGAATCGCCCACCGCCTCGCACGACGAAACGGCCGTCCTCGCAGGTGGCTGCTTCTGGGGCGTGCAGGGCGTGTTCGAGCACGTGAAGGGCGTGAAGCAGGTCACCGCCGGCTACGCGGGCGGCGTGGCGGCGACCGCGCACTACACGCTCGTCGGCACCGGGATGACGGGGCACGCGGAATCGGTCAGCATCGTCTACGATCCCGCGCAGATCACCTACGGCCGGCTGCTGCAGATCTTCTTCTCGGTCGTGCACGATCCGACCGAGCTGAACCGCCAGGGCCCCGACGACGGCACGCAGTACCGGTCGGCGATCTTCCCGACCAACGCGCAGCAGCGCACGGTCGCGACCGCCTACATCGCGCAGCTCGGCCGCGCGCACGTGTTTTCCGCGCCGATCGTCACGCGCGTGGAGACGTTCGGCGGGTTCTATCCGGCCGAGACCTACCACCAGAACTACCTCGAGCTGCATCCGGACGCGCCGTACATCGCGTACAACGATCTGCCGAAGGTCGCCGGACTGAAGCGGCTGTTCCCGTCGATCTACCGATCCGACGCGGTGCTCTGGCGGCAGTCGCATTCGTGACGATGCGGCTCGCGCCGCGTGCTCCGGGCGACCGCGGCACGGCTCGCGCGCACGCCGTGGCAACGCCGATCGAAGCGCACGCAACGATCGGCATTGCGCGCCGCGATGCGCAATGCGAATCGCACGCGCGCTGTACCGCACCAAACTGCACGGCTTGCCGAGACAGCACACCATGGCCGCTGCGATCGGACGGCAGCAGGTTCGATCGCGGCAGCCGCGGGCCGCTCCAGCACCCGCGCAGCCATCCACACGCATCAAGCAAAGCTGAACGATCGCGCGCGTCGCTGCACGGCGCCGTGCTGCATCGCATCGACGCGCAGCGGATTCCACCGTCCGGCCGGCGCGGGACGTAGAGATCTACCCTACCCATGCCGCGCGCACCTGGATCCGGTCGTTTCCACGTTCATACTTTCGCGTAGACTGCATGAGATCCACCGTTCGCTTTCAGCGGCGGTCGCAGCTCCCGTCACCGAAGGAGGCGTCGCGCATGCGTGCAGTGCCTGTGCTGGACAGCAACCCCATCGACCCGACCGCCAGCGCGCCGACGCGCGACTTGCGCCGCGTGCCGATTCATCCCGATCACTGGTATCCGCTCGCGTGGTCGCATGAGCTCAAGCGTGGCAAGACGCTGGGCGTGCGCTTCGCCGGCGATCCGATCGTGCTGGTGCGCACCGGATCCGGCGCAGTCTTCGCGCTCGAAGACCGCTGCGCGCACCGGCAGGTGCCGCTGCATGCGGGCGTCGTGACCGGCGAGTCCATCCGCTGCTGCTACCACGGCTGGACCTACGACTGCAGCGGCCGCTGCATCGACGTGCCCTATCTCGGGCGGGAGCGCCTGCCCAACGGCGTGCGCGCCTATCCGTGCCGCGAGGTGCGCGGCCTGATCTTCGTGTTCCCCGGCGACGCGGCGCTGGCCGAGCAGCGGCCGGTCCCCGAATTGCCGTCGGTGGCCGACAAGGCGTACAAGACGCGCCGTCTCGGCCGCGAGGTCAAGTGCCACTACTCGTTCATGCACGAGAACCTGATGGACATGAACCACCAGTTCCTGCATCGGCGGCAGATGGGGCAGATGCGCGCGCGTTCCCTGGGCCGCCGGCGCGGCGACGACTGGGTCGAGGTGGACTATACATTCGCGCGGATGGAGGGCAAGCAGCCCGTCGGCGAGGCGCTCGTGTTCGGCGCCAGCAGGAAAGCCGGCGACCAGACCGACAAGAGCGTGATGACGGTGCGCACCAGCTATCCGTACCAGACGCTGCAGATCCTCTCGAGCGAAGGCACGCTGGTGATGGATCTGTGGATCGTCTACGTGCCGCTCGACGCGGCGCAGCGCACCAACCGCACGTTCGGCCTGCTATCGATCCGCCGGCCCGGCGTGCCGTTCGCGCTCGATCTCGCGTGGCCGCTGCTCGTGTGGTTCACCGAGCGCATCTTCAAGGAAGACCGCTGGATCGTCGAGCGCGAACAGGAGGCGCACGACCGGCAGGGCGCCGACTGCAATCACGAGGTGTTTCCGGTGATCAACGAGTTGCGCGACCTGCTGCGCACCTGCGGCAGCCGCACGGTGATCCCGATTCGCGACGCGGGCGATCACGGGTAATGCGACGGCCGCCGATCTCGACGCGGCCCTGCCCCGACACGATCACGACAATCGCTCGGCCTCGACTTCCGGCTCGAGCATTGCGTCGTCCCCGTGCGTGTTGCGTTCGAAACGCCGCGCGAGCCGATCGAAGGCCAGATAGACGACCGGTGTCGTGAAAAGGGTGAGCAGTTGCGACAGGATCAGCCCGCCGACGATCGCGATCCCGAGCGGCACCCGCAACTCGGCGCCCGCGCCGTGTCCGATCGCGAGCGGCAGCGCGCCGAACAGCGCGGCCAGCGTCGTCATCATGATGGGCCGGAAGCGCAGCACGCATGCCTGGCGGATCGCCGCGACCGGCGCGAGGCCCTGCTCGCGCTCGGCCACCAGCGCGAAGTCGATCATCATGATCGCGTTCTTCTTGACGATGCCGATCAGCAGGATGATGCCGATCATGCCCATGATCGACAGGTCCTGCTTGCAGAGCAGCAGCGCGAGCAGCGCACCCACGCCCGCCGACGGCAGCGTCGAGATGATCGTGAGCGGATGGATCGGGTTCTCGTAGAGCATCCCGAGCACGAGGTACACGACGACGAGCGCGGCAAGAATCAGGTAAGGCTCGCTCGCGAGCGACGCCTGGAACGCCTGCGCCGTCCCCTGGAACGTGCCCGTGACCGTGTCCGGCTTGCCCGCCGCCGCCTCGGCCGCGCGAATGGCGGTCACGGCATTGCCGAGCGACTGCCCCGGCGCGAGGTTGAACGAGATCGTCACCGACGGGAACAGCCCCTGGTGGTTCACCGAGATCGGCGACACGTTGTTCTCGAGGCTGACCAGCACGTTCATCGGCACGAGCTCGCCGGTCAGCGGAGAACGCACGTACAGGTGCGCGAGCGCATCGGTCGTCAGCTGGAATCGCGGATCGACCTCCTCCACCACGTGGTACTGGTTCAGCGAAGTGAACAGCGTCGCGATCTGGCGCTGGCCGAAGGCGTCATAGAGCGTGTCGTCGATCGCCTGCGCGGTGATGCCGAAGCGTGACGCGGTATTGCGGTCGATCACGAGTGTCGCGCTCGTTGCCGACGCCTGCTGGTCGGACGTCACGTCGGTCAGTTGCGGCAGCGTCGCGAAGCGCTTCGTCAGGCGCTGCGCCCACAGGTTCAGCTCCTGCACGTCAGCGTCCTGCAGCGTGTACTGATACTGCGCGGCGCTGATCCGCCCGCCGACCTGGATGTCCTGCCGGACCTGCATCGACAACGTGATGCCCATGACCTTCGCGACCTGCGGCCGCAACCGCGCGAGCACCTGCGCCGCGCTGGCCGTGCGCTGGCCGAACGGCTTCAGGTTGATCATCATGCGGCCCTGGCTCACGGTCGGGTTCGGGCCGATCCAGTAATACACGTTGTCGACGGCGGGATCGGCCTCGACGATGCGGCCGAGCTGCTGCATCTTCCCGGCCATCGCCTGCGGCGAGATGTCGGGCGCCGCCTGCGCGACGCCCATGATCAACCCCGAATCCTCCTGCGGGAAAAAGCCCTTCGGCATGTAGACGAACAGCGCGGCCGTCAGCGCGACGGTCGCGACGGTCACGGCAAGCATGACCTTGCGATGCGCGAGTGCCCAGTCGAGCCCGCGCTCGTAATGCCGTTCGACCGCGACGAACGCGACTTCGAGCCAGCGCTCGACCGTCCGCAGCCTGCCGCCGTCCGAGCCCGGCGGACGGATCAGCCAGCCGCACAGCATCGGCGTCACGGTCAGCGAGACCAGCGCCGACATCACGATCGCGACGCTCACCGTCACCGCGAACTCGCGGAACAGCCGGCCGACGATGCCGCCCATCATCAGGATCGGAATGAATACGGCGATCAGCGAGATCGTCATCGACACGATCGTGAAGCGCACTTCGCGCGCACCGAGCAGCGCGGCGCGCAACTTCGGCACGCCCTCCTCGATGTGGCGCATCACGTTCTCGATCACGACGATCGCATCGTCGACGACGAAGCCGACCGCGATCGTGAGCCCCATCAGCGACAGGTTGTCGAGACTGTAGTCGAGCAGGACCATCACGCCGAACGTCGCGACCAGCGACAGCGGGATGGTCAGGCTCGGAATCACGGTGGCCCAGACATTGCGCAGGAACGAGAAGATCACCATCACGACGAGCGCGATCGTCAGCATCAGCGTGAATTGCACGTCGTGCACCGATGCGTCGATCGTCTGCGTGCGGTCGCCGACGACGTGCACGTGCGCAGCCGCGGGCAGCGACGCCTCGAGCTGCGGCAGGCGCGACGTGATGTTGCGGATCGTCGAGACGACGTTGTAGCCCGGCTGCTTGTGCACGTCGATGATGATCGCGCGCTCATGCTGCAGCCAGGCCGCCTGCTGCGTGTCCTCCGCCGCCTCGACTACCGTGCCGAGATCGTCGAGCCGGACCGGCGCGCCGTTCTTGTAGGCGACGACGAGGTTGCGGTAGCCCGCCGCCGAGGTGAGCTGGTCGGTCGCATTGAGCACGACCGAGCGATCCGGGCCGTTGAGGTTGCCCTTCGGCGCGTTGACGGTCTGCACGCCGACGATCGAGCGCACGTCCTCGAGCGTGAGCCCGCGCGCCGCAAGCTTGTCCGGGTCGATGCGAATCCGCACCGACGGCCGCTGCTGCCCGTGGAAATCGACGAGGCCGACGCCCGGCATCTGCGAGATCTGCTGCGCCAGGAAATTCTCCGCATAGCTGTCGAGCTGCGTGAGCGTCAGTGACGGCGAAGTCAGCGCAAGCGACAGCAGCGTGAAGTCTGCCGGATTGACCTTTTCATAGGTCGGCGGATTCGGCAGGTTCTTCGGCAGCGTGCCGCCCGCCGCGTTGATCGCGGTCTGGACATCCTGCGCCGCGCTGTTGATGTCGCGCGACAGGTCGAACTGGATCGCGATCGACGTCGTGCCGAGCGAGCTCGACGACGTCATCTGAGTGATGCCGGAGATGTTGGACAGCTGTCGTTCGAGCGGCGTCGCCACCGAGGTCGCCATCGTGTCCGCGCTCGCGCCCGGCAGCTTCGCGACGACCTGAATCGTCGGGAAATCGACCTGCGGCAGCGGCGCGACGGGCAGCATGAAGTACGCGACGAGCCCGACGAGCAGCACGGCGATCGCGAGAAACGACGTCGCGACGCGCCGCCGGATGAACAGTTCGAGCAGGCTCATGGCGCTGCGTCCAGTGTCGCGGCCGGCGCGGGCGCCGCGGCCTCTTCGCGCGCGCCGACGAGCTTCGCCGTAACCGGCGTGCCCGGATTGAGGCGGCTCTGGCCTTCGAACACGACGAGGTCGCCAACCGCGACGCCGCCCCGGATCTCCGTCATCCCGTCGACCGCGACACCCGTTTGCACCGCGCGCAACCGCGCCTTGCCGGACGCGTCGATCGCATAGAGCTGCGGGCCGGACTGTGTGTTGACGATCGCGCGGCTCGGCACGGCGACGCGCTGGCGGTCGGTGCGCAGCAGTACCCGCGCGTTCACGAGTTCGCCCGGCCACAGCTTGCGGTCGGCATTGGCGAACGCGCCCTTCAGCTTGATCTGGCCGGTGGTCCGGTCGACCTGGCTGTCGATGAAGCTCAACGTGCCCTGCGCGAGCGGCTCGCCGCCCGCGCGTGCCGTGACGGTGACGGGCAGCGGCGCCCGGCCCTGGCCGTCCAGCAGGTCGGGCAGCACGTCCTGCGGTACCGAAAACTGCACGTCGATCGGCTCCATCTGGGTGACAGTCACGATGCCCGTCGCGTCGCCCGGGTGGACGATCGCGCCGATGTCGGCCTCGCGCGCGCCGGCCCGCCCGGCGAACGGCGCGGCCAGCGTCGTGAAGCCGAGCTGCAGGCGGTCGTTCTGCACGATCGCGGCGTCGGCGGCAACCGTCGCCGTCAGCGCCTTGACCTGCGTGTGCGCCGTATCGACGCTTTGCGTCGTTGCCGCGCCGATTCCGACCAGCTTCGAATAGCGCTCGAAATCGAGCTTCGCATTCTCGAGGCTGGCCTGGTCCTTGTTCTGCGTCGCCTCCGCCTGGCGCAGTTGCGCGGTGAGCGGCCCCTGGTCGAGCTGGGCGAGCACCTGCCCGGCCTTGACGTCCTGCCCTTCGGCAAACAGCACACGCTGGAGCTGGCCGTCAACGCGCACCTTCACATCGACGGCATTGCGCGCCTGCACGGTGCCGACCGCGACGGCCCGGATCGGGAAATCGGCCAGCACCGGATGCCCGGCCGTGACCGGCACGGCCGGCGCGGCGGCCGGCGCGGCATGCTTCGGCCATTGCCACCACGCGACCAGTGCGAGCGCGGCGGCGGCGCCGGCGACGAGCCGCGCCGGAAAGCGGCGGCCGCGCGGCGGCGGCTGTCGCGGGGGAAGATCGGCAATGTGATTCATGGCGCGATGGAAGACGATGAAGTGATGGGCGGCACTGCGGGCGCAGCCGCGCTTGCCGGGGCGGGGGCGGGCGAGGCTTCCGTCACGCCGAAGCCGCCGCCGAACGCACGGAACAACCCGACGGACGCCTGCAGCCGGGCCAGGCGCGTCTGCACGAGCGCGTCTTCGGACTGATAGCGCGTGCGCTGCGTATCGAGCACCGTGAGGAAATCGACCGTGCCGCTGCGGAATTGCGCATCGGCCAGTTGCGCGGCCTTGCGGGCTGCGCCGGCGGCCTCCTGATCGGCGGCCTCGACCTGCTGCTGCTGCGACGTGGCCGTCAGCATGTCCTCGACGTCCTGCAGTGCGGTGACGATCGTCTGGCGGTAATCGGCAACGCTCTTCGCGGACGCCGCCTCGCTCGCATGCAGCTGGCCGCGCAACGCGCCGCCGTCGAAGATCGGCGCGGTCAGCGCAGCGGCCACGCTCGCGAACGGACTCGCCAGGAAGTGCGATAGCGCGCTGCTGCTCAGCCCGCCGTCAGCCGTCAGCACGAGGTTCGGAAAGAACGCGGCGCGCGCGGCGCCGACGTCATAGTTGGCCGCCTGAAGCCGCGCTTCCGACGCGCGGATGTCGGGGCGCGTGTCGAGCAGGCTGGCCGGCAGGTTCGGGCGCGGCTGCGGCACCGGAATGCCGGCCAGCGGCGCCGCCGCGACATCGAAGCCCTCCGGCGCCGAGCCGACGAGCGTCGCGAGCAAATGCAGGTTCTGGTCGAGCTGCTGGCGCAGCGCCGGAATCGTCGCCTGAAAGGTCGCGAGCGCGTTGCGCTGCTGCTGCACCTGGAGCTCGGTCGCGACGCCCGCTGCCTGCTGGGCCTGCAGCAACGCGAGGATGCGCGCTGCGTTGGCCGAGATCGACTGCGCGAGCGCCACGCGCTGCCGCAGGCTCTGCACCTGGAAATAGGTGTCGACGATCGACGCGGTCAGCGTCAGCGCGACCGTGTCGCGATCGAAGCCGGCGGCCTGCGCCAGCGTGTCCGCCGCGTTCGCGTTGGCGGCGTTGCGGCCCCAGAAATCGATCTCGTAGCTCGCCTCGGCGAACAGGCTCTGGCTGCGGCTCGAACTGCCCGAGCCTGACGAACCGCCGCTGCCGCTACGGTGATGGCTGCGATCGAACGTGCCGTTCAGGCTCAGTGACGGAAACAGCGGCGCGCCGGCTTTCTCCGCGTTGGCGCGCGCCTCGTCGACGCTGGCAAGCGCCGACGCGAGCGAATAGTTGTGCTGCAGCCCGCGCTCGACGAGCGCGTCGAGCGCGGCATCGCCGTACGTGCGCCACCAGCCGCTCGCGACGGGCACCGTGCCGGCGAGCGACGACTGCGCGGCGTCGTTCCATGTAGCGGGCGCGGGCGGCGCCGGACGCTGGTAGGCCGGCACGAACGAACAGCCTGCCAGCGATGCCGCCAGCAACGCAACGGCAACCAGACCTTGAAACGGCACGTGCCGTGGGGTGCGCCGGGGTGGCGGACCGTCCAACCGAAGCATCGATCGACTCCCTCGCAACTTTTACGCGACGAGGATAGCGATGCGTACCTGTCCGGCCTTTCGCTCGAAGATTAAATAAATTTAATGGCTGGCGGGATGCGGCGTGAGCACGCTCAGGCATCACCCTGCAGCATGTAGCCGGCGCCGACGACGGTATGGATCAGCGGTTGCGCGAAATCGCGGTCGATCTTCCCGCGAAGCCGATGCACGTGCATGTCGATCACATTGCCGCGCGGCTCGAACTGGTAGTCCCAGGCCGCCTCGAGCAGCATGCTGCGTGTCACGACCTGCCCGGCGTGCCGCATCAGGCATTCGAGCAGCAGGTGCTCGCGATGTTGCAGCAGCAGGTCGCGGCCGCCCCGGCTCACCCGGCGCGTACGCCGGTCGAGCGACAGGTCGGCCACGCGCAGCACGTCCTGCAGCCGCGTGCGGTCGGCACGCCGTGCGAGCGATTCGACACGCGCCAGCAACTCCGCGAACGCGTAGGGCTTCGCGAGGTAGTCGTCGCAGCCGGCGCGAATCCCGTCGACGCGGTCGCCCAGTCCGGCAATCGCGGACAGCATCAGCACCGGCGTCGCCCGATCCTGCTCGCGCAGGCGCCGCACGAGCTCGACACCGTCGAGCCCCGGCAGCTTGCGATCGGTCACGATCACGTCGTAGATGCCTTCGCGCGCGAGCGCGAGCCCGAGCGCGCCATCGCCCGCGGTGTCCACGACGTGGCCGCTCTCCGTCAGGCCGCGCGCGATGAACTGGGCGCCGCGCGCGTCGTCTTCGACGATCAGGATCCGCATGCTGGAACGAATTAGGTTAAATTTATTTCATGTTGGCGCGAACTGGCTGTTGGACAAGCCCGCGCATACTGCCATCGCGTAGTGTACGCTGCGCGTCCGGCCGGCAGACCTTCGGCAGCCGGGCACCCTTCCCTGGCGGATTCCTCATGTCAAACGTTCTGGTCGTCGAGGACGATCATCAGACCCTCGACGAAATCGTCTGCGCACTCACCGATTACGGCTGGATGGTCGAATCCGCCCGGACGGGGCGCGACGGCCTCATGCTCGCCGTCGCGAAGCAGTACGACGCGATCGTGCTGGACCGGATGCTGGCCGGCGAAATCGAAGGTCTCGGCATGCTGGCGGCCATCCGCAGCGCCGGCGTGACGACGCCCGTGCTGATCCTGAGCGCGCTGTCCGCCGTCGACGAGCGGGTGCGTGGCCTGCGCGCCGGCGGCGACGACTACCTGACCAAGCCATTCGAGTTCATCGAGCTGACGGCCCGCCTCGACGCGCTGATGCGCCGCCGCGACGCTCCCGCGAGCGCGGTACAGGAATACCAGGTCGGCCCGCTGTCGCTGAACCTGCTGACCCGCGAAGTCACCTGCGCCGGGCGGCCCGTCGCGCTGCTGCCGCGCGAATACCTGTTGCTCGAATTCCTGATGCGGCACGCCGACCAGACCGTGAGCCGCACGATGCTGTTCGAGGCCGTCTGGGGCTACCGCCTCGACGAACGGACCAACGTGATCGACGTGCATGTGAGCCGCTTGCGCAAGAAGCTCGATCCGACCGGCAGGCTGTCGCTGATCCAGACTGTGCGCGGCTCGGGATATACGCTCCGTGCAGCTGACTGACCTCCACCGCACCACCAGCTTCCGGCTCGCGACGCTGTTCCTCGCGCTGTTCGGCGTCGTATCGGTCGTGCTGTTCGCCTACCTTTACATCGAAATCACCGGGTTCGAGACGGAGCGCGTCGACGACTGGCTGATCCGTGAACACGCCGCCACCGTACGCGACGATCATGCCGACCTGGTCGCGCGCTTCACGCACCAAAGCCAGTTCGATCCCCGTCAGCAGCGGCCGTTCGGCCTGTTCGACGCGCAGGGCAAGCACCTCGCGGGCGGCTATGTGGGCGACCGGCCAGCGATCCCGGTATTCGACAAGCCGTTTCCGATGCGGCTGAGCCTGGGCGGCAAGCACCATGCGCCGGGCCGCTGCATCGCCACGCAGTTGCCGGACGGCCGCACTGCGCTGCAATGCCAGAACACGCGCGACCTCGATCACTTCGACGAGGAGCTTTTGCACGTGCTGGTGACAACCGGCCTGCTGATGCTGCTGACGGGGCTCGTCGGCGCCGCGATCGTCGGCATCGGCGCGGTGCGGCGGCTCGACGCCGTCACGCGTTCAATCGAGGAGATCGTGTCCGGCAACCTGAGCCGGCGCCTGCCGGTGCAGACGAAGCACGATGACGTCGGACGGCTCGTGCACGTCGTCAACGGCATGCTCGACGAGATCGAGCGGCTGATGCACGAGGTCAAGGGCGTATGCGACGCGATCGCGCACGACTTGCGCACGCCGCTCACCCGCCTGCTCGCGGGGCTCGAGCGCGCCCAGCGGCGCGCACGGACCGAGGCCGACTATCGCGCGGCGATCGACGACACGATCGCCGAGACGGGCAGCATCCTGCACACCTTCAATGCGCTGCTGCGCATTTCGGAGATCGAGTCCCACGTGCGCCAGCAGAGTTTTGCCCTCGTGGATCTCGCCACGGTCACCGACGACGTCGTCGAATACTACGAACCCACCGCCGAAGACAAGCGCGTCACGCTCGACTACCGCCGGGTGCACGGCGGTCCGCTCGAGCTGCAGGGCGACCGCAACCTCCTGTTCGAAGCGCTGGCCAATCTCGTCGACAATGCGATCAAGTTCGCGCCGGAAGGCGGCCATGTGTCGATCCAGCCGTTTCGCGACGCGACAGGCATCGGCATCACGATCGCCGACGACGGCCCCGGCATCCCGCCCGAGGAACGGCAGACGGTGCTACGACGGTTCTATCGCGCAGAAACGAGCCGCCATACGCCCGGCAGCGGCCTCGGGCTCAGCCTTGCCGCCGCCGTCGCGACGATGCACGGGATGGCGCTCCGCTTCAACGACGTCGCGGCCGGCTGCAGCGTGACGCTGTTCGTGCCGCGCGGGCGGAATGCAGCCGCCCGCCGGCCGGCGCCGCATGAATGACCGGCCGCGGCCGACGACGACTATCCTGGCGTGATCCAGCAGATGGATCGCGAGCACGACGAAGAAACTGCGCGCTTGCCGACGGCGCGACGGCCAGCCTGTTCACGCTGCCCGCCCGCGCCACGCAAGCGGCTCAGCCTTTGCGCTCGACCGGATGCGGTTCCTTGAGCCGGTTCGCGACCCGCGCCGCCTCGTAATAGGCGGCATTCGGCGGCCGCTTCAGGTACCGTCCCGCGCCGCGCACCGCACGCAGGTCGCCGTCAGCCCACGCGAGCGCGCCGCGCGTGAGCGTATGCGTCGCGACGCCTTGCACCGTCATTCCCTCGAACACGTTGAAATCGACCTTCTGATGATGCGTGTTCACCGAGATCGTCTTCGTCGCGGCCGGATCCCACACGACCAGATCAGCGTCGGCCCCGACCTGCACCGCGCCCTTGCGCGGATACAGGTTGAAGATCTGCGCGGCGTTCGTCGACGTGATCCGCACGAACTCGTTCGGCGTGATGCGGCCTTGATTCACGCCGTGATGCCACAGCACCGACATCCGGTCCTCGACACCGCCGCACCCGTTCGGGATCTTCGTGAAATCTTCCCGGCCCATCGCCTTCTGCGACGCGCAGAACACGCAATGATCGGTCGCCGTCGTATGCAGCTGCCCGGACTGCAGCCCGCGCCACAGCGCCTCGCGATGCCCGGCCGTGCGGAACGGCGGGCTCATCACGTGCGCGGCCGCACGGGTCCAGTCGGGATCGCGATACACGGCCTCGTCGATCACGAGATGCCCCGGCAGCACTTCGCCGAACACGCGCAGGCCTTCGATGCGCGCCCGCGCGATCGCGTCCACCGCGTCCTTTGACGATACATGCACGATATAGACCGGCACGCCGAGCACTTGCGCGATGCGAATCGCACGGTTCGCGGCCTCGCCTTCGACCTCGGGCGGACGCGACAGCGGATGCGCCTCCGGTCCCGTCATCCCGCGCGCGAGCAGCGCCTGCTGCAGGCGGAACACGAGCTCGCCGTTTTCCGCATGCACGGTCGGCAGCGCGCCGAGTTCGAGCGACCGCGAGAAGCTGTTCACGAGGATCTCGTCGTCGGCCATGATCGCGTTCTTGTACGCCATGAAATGCTTGAAGCTCGACACGCCGTGATCGTGCACGAGCGCGCCCATGTCGCGATGCACGGTCTCGTCCCACCACGTCACCGCGACGTGAAAGCCGTAGTCGGCCGCCGCCTTTTCCGCCCAGCCGCGCCATGCGCGGAACGCGTCCATCAGCGGCTGCTTCGGGCTCGGGATCACGAAGTCGATGATGCTGGTCGTGCCGCCCGCGAGCCCGGCCGCGGTGCCCGTGTAAAAGTCGTCGCTCGCCGTCGTGCCCATGAACGGCAATTCCATGTGCGTATGCGGATCGATGCCGCCCGGCATCACGTATTGTCCATGCGCGTCGACGATCGTCGCGCCCGCCGGCGCGTCGATCACGTCGGCGATCTGCAGGATCGTGCCGCCGTCCTGCGGGTCGGCGCACAGCACGTCCGCGCGCCAGGTGCGGTCTGCATCGACCACGGTGCCGCCGCGAATCAGGATTGCCATGTTGCTGCCTCCTCGTTGACTGTCAGTGTTTGAGCCACGCGTTGTGCCGCTCACGCGCTTGCGACCTGCGCGCCTTGCCCGGCCCGCCATTTCATCCACGCCGCGTACACGGCCGACGCCAGCACCAGGCCGACGAACCACGCATACGTGTAGAGCGTGTTGAAGAAGGCCGGCACGTTCGGGAACGATGCGGGAAACGCGGTATGCAGGAAGCCCGGCAGATTCGGCAGCACGCCGACCGCGAGCGCGGCCAGTGCCGCCGGATTCCAGCCGCGCGTGTAGCTGAAGCGGCCGTTCTCGTCGAACAGCGCGCGCGTGTCGAGCTGCGTGCCGCGGATCAGGAAGTAGTCGACCATCAGGATGCCCGCGACCGGCCCGAGCAGCGCGGAATATCCGACGAGCCACGTGAAGATGTAGCCGTCGGTGGTCGCGAGGATCTTCCACGGCATCATCACGATCGCGATCGTCGCGGTGATCAGGCCGCCCGTGCGATACGAGATCCGCTTCGGCCACAGGCTCGAGAAGTCGTACGCGGGGCCGACGAGATTCGCGGCGAGGTTGCAGCACATCGTGTCGAGCGTGAGGATCACGAGCGCGACGCCCACGCCGATGCCGGTCATCCGGCTCGTCAGGTCGATCGGATCCCAGATCGCCTTGCCGTAGATCACGACGGTCGCCGACGTGACGACCACGGACACGATCGACAGCAGCGCCATCGGCACCGGCAGCCCGACCGATTGCCCGATCATCTGGTCGCGCTGCGAATGCGCGAAGCGCGTGAAATCGGGGATGTTGAGCGCGAGCGTCGCCCAGAAGCCGACCATCGCGGTCAGGCCCGGCCAGAACGTCGCCCAGAACAGCCCTTCCTTCTTGCCGCCCGCCGCGAATTGCGACGGCGCCGACAGCATCGAGCCGAACCCGCCCGCCTTCGACGTCGCCCACCAGACGAGCGCGACGCACATCACGACCTTGATCGGCGCCGACCAGCTTTCGAGCCAGCGGATCGAATCGGTGCCGTGCAGGATGAAGTAGAGCTGCAGCGCCCAGAACACCAGAAAGCACGCGAGCTGCCCGGCCGAGATGCCGACCAGCGGCAGCGCGGCGCCATGCAGCGCGTTGCCCGTCAGGATGTTGAGCAGCGTGTAGATCGCGCTGCCGCCGAGCCAGGTCTGGATCCCGTACCAGCCGCACGCGACGATCGCGCGCAGCAGCGCCGGCAGCTTCGCGCCTTGCGTGCCGAACGACGAACGCACGAGCACCGCGTACGGAATGCCGTGTTTCGCGCCCGCGTGACCGATCAGCAGCATCGGCACGAGCACGATCAGGTTGCCGAGCAGCACGGTCAGCACCGCCTGCCACGGCGACATGCCTTCCTCGGTCAGGCCGGCCGCGAGCATGTACGACGCGATGTTCATCACCATCCCGACCCACAGCGCCGCGAAGTGATACCACTTCCACGTGCGCTGCGCGGTCGTCGTCGGCGCGAGATCGTCGTTGTAGAGACTGCCGCCATGCGCGGCTGCGCCATGAGGATCGGCGGGGGTCGCTGTCAGCTTCATCGAAAGCACTCCACGGTATCATCCGGGCCCGTGCCGCGCTGTGCGTGGCAACGGGTCGAAAGAATCTGAAACGGCACGTCGCAAGGTTTGCCCACGGGACGCGCCGGACGCCGGTCAAGCGGCCTTTGCGTGCTTGTCGGGCGCCGCCGTGCTCGCGCCTGCGTCGACGCGCGCTGGATTGTTCGGATGCGTGGTCCAGTTCGCGTAGCTGCCCGAGTCGACGCGCTCCATCGTGATGCATTGCTCGACCGGACACACATGCATGCATAAATTGCACCCGACGCATTCGGCATCGATCACCTCGAAGTGGCGCACGCCGTCCTTCTCGCGCGTGATCGCCTGGTGCGACGTGTCCTCGCATGCGATGTGGCACAGCCCGCACTGGATGCAGCGATCCTGGTCGATGCGCGCCTTGATGTCGTAGTTCAGGTTCAGGTATTTCCAGTCGGTCACGTTCGGCACCGCGCGGCCGCGCACGTCGTCGAGCGTCGCGTAGCCCTTCTCGTCCATCCAGTTCGACAGCCCGTCGGCGAGATCCGACACGATCCGGAAGCCGTAATGCATCGCCGCCGTGCACACCTGCACGCTGCCCGCGCCGAGCACGATGAATTCGGCCGCATCGCGCCAGGTCGAAATGCCGCCGATGCCGGAAATCGGCAGGTTCGGCGTCTCCGGGTCGCGCGCGATTTCCGCGACCATGTTCAGCGCGATCGGCTTGACCGCCGGGCCGCAGTAGCCGCCGTGCGTGCCCTTGCCGTCGACCGTCGGGATCGGCGCCATCTGGTCGAGATCGACTGCGACGATCGAGTTGATCGTATTGATCAGCGACACGCCGTCCGCGCCACCTTTGTACGCGGCGCGCGAACCCATCCGGATGTCGCTGATGTTCGGCGTCAGCTTCACGAGGCAGGGCAGCTTCGTGCCCTCCTTCACCCAGCGCGTGACCATCTCGACGTACTCGGGCACCTGCCCGACCGCCGCGCCCATCCCGCGCTCGCTCATCCCGTGCGGGCACCCGAAATTGAGTTCGACCGCATCGGCGCCTGTATCCTCGACGAGCGGCAGGATCCATTTCCAGTCGCGTTCGTTGCACGGCACCATCAGCGATACGATCAGCGCGCGGTCCGGCCAGTCGCGCTTGACCTGCGCAATTTCGCGCAGGTTCACGTCGAGCGGACGGTCGGTGATCAGTTCGATGTTGTTCAGTCCTGCGATACGTTGCCCGTTCCACTGGACGGCACCGTAGCGCGAGCTGACGTTGACGACGTGCGGATCGAGCCCGAGCGTCTTCCACACGACGCCGCCCCAGCCCGCTTCGAATGCGCGGTTCACGTTGTACGCTTTGTCGGTCGGTGGCGCGGACGCGAGCCAAAAGGGGTTCGGCGAAGTGATGCCCGCGATGGTGCAGCGAAGGTCGGCCATGTTCGGCTCCGTGAGAGTGGGGTCGCTATCGTGATCGGTGATGCGGTCGATGGGTGCGGACGGCGCCGGTCAGGCCGCGCGCGCGTCGCGCTGCGCGAGCGCGGCGTCGATCGACGCGGCCGCGACCTTGCCGTCCTGGACCGCCTGGACCGTCAGGTCGACGCCGTTCGTCGCCGCGCAATCGCCGCCCGCCCAGACGTCCGGCAACGTGGTCTGCCCGTTCGCGTCGACCGCGATCCGGCTGCCGTCGAGCGTCAGCAGTTCGCGTGCGACGCCGACCGGCACGAGCGTCTGCCCGATCGCCTTCAGCACCATGTCGGCGTCGACCGTGAACCGCTCGCCCGACGCGGCTTCGAACGCCACGCCCGTCACCTGCCCGTCGCGGCCGAGCAGGCGCACCGGCCTTGCATGCGTGACGAGCGTCACGCCGTTCTTCTGCGCGAACTCGCGTTCCGCCCAGGTCGCGCTCATCGATTCGACGCCGCGCCGATACACCATCGTGACGCGCTCCGCGCCGAGCTTGCGGCTCTGCACGGCCGCATCGACCGCCGTGTTGCCGCCGCCGATCACGACGACGCGGCGCCCGACCGCCACGTTCTCGAGCGCATCGGCCTGCCGCACCTGTTCGATGAAATCGACCGCATTCATCACGCCGGCGAGATCCTCGCCTTCGAGGGCGAGCGCACGGACACCGCCGAGGCCGATCGCGACAAACACCGCGTCGTGCTGCTGGCGCAGCCCGTCGAGCGTCACGTCGCGCCCGAGTGCGACGCCCGTCTTCAGCTCGATGCCGCCGACCGACAACAGCCAGTCGACCTCGCGCTGCGCGAAATCGTCGACGGTCTTGTACGCGGCAATGCCGTATTCATTGAGCCCGCCCGCCTTCGCGCGCGCGTCGAACAGCGTCACGCGATGGCCGGCCAGTGCGAGCCGATGCGCGCACGCGAGCCCCGCCGGCCCCGCGCCGACCACCGCCACGTGCCGCCCCGTGTCCGGCGCCCGCCGGAACGATACGGCGCCCGATCCCATCGCCCAGTCGGTCGCATGCCGCTGCAGCGCGCCGATCGCGACGGGCTGCGCGTCCTGGTGATTGCGCACGCACGCGCCTTCGCACAGGATCTCGGTCGGGCATACGCGCGCGCACATGCCGCCGAGCGGGTTTGCGGACAGGATGTCCGTCGCCGCGCCTTTCAGGTTGCCGTTGCCGATCTTGCGGATGAAGCCGGGAATGTCGATCTGCGTCGGGCACGCCTGCACGCACGGCGCGTCGTAGCAGTAGTGGCAGCGGCTCGCCGCGGCCGCCGCGGCAGTCGGATCGAGCAGCGGCGCGATATCGGCGAATTCACACGAGAGTTGCGTGGACGACAGGCGATGCGCGGCGATGTCGCCGGTTTGCTGGGTGGCCATACACGTTCCTTCGTCAAGGTGAGGACAAAGCCGTGCCTGCCGGCTGCGCGGACGCGGAGCCGGGACGGCGTATTTTTTGGGTGCTGCGGTCAGTCGATAGCGGGACGTCCGGCTACGGTTGCGTCGTCATGAAGCGGGCTCGCATGCGCGCGACAGCATCGCGTGCAGCAGGACGTTCGCGCCCGCCTCGATCCATTCGGGCGTCGCGTCCTCGATTTCGTTGTGGCTGATGCCGTCGACGCAGGGCACGAACACCATCGACGTCGGCGCGACCTGCGCGAGATAGCACGCGTCGTGGCCCGCGCCCGACACCATGTCGCGATGCGTATAGCCGAACCGTTCGGCCGCCGCGCGCACGGCCTTCACGCAATCGGCGTCGAACGCCACCGGCTTGTAGTAGAAAATCTGTTCGAGCTGCGTGTCGAGGCCGATACCGGCCGCGATGCGCGCCACGCCGTCGCGCAGCGCGGCGTCCATCTGCGCGAGCACGGCATCGTCAGGATGCCGAAAGTCGACGGTGAAGAACACGCGCCCCGGAATCACGTTCCGCGAATTCGGGTGAACCTGCATCATGCCCACCGTCGCGCATGCGAACGGCGCATGATCGAGCCCGATCCGGTTGACGAGGTCGACCACGCGCGACGCGCCCAGCAGCGCATCGCGACGGCGCGGCATCGGCGTCGGGCCTGCGTGCGCTTCCTGCCCCGTCAGCGTGATTTCATACCAGCGCTGCCCCTGCGCGTCGGTGACGACGCCGATCGTCTTCTGCTCCGCTTCGAGAATCGGCCCCTGCTCGATATGCAGTTCGAACGCCGCATGCAGCGGGCGGCCGCCGCATGGCACGTCGCCCGCGTAGCCGATGCGCGCCAGTTCCTCGCCGATCGTCTTGCCGTCGACGTCCTTGCGCGACAGCCCGTACTCGAGCGAGAACACGCCGGCAAACACGCCCGACGCGACCATCGCGGGCGCGAAGCGCGAGCCTTCCTCGTTGGTCCAGATCACCAGTTCGATCGGATGCTCGGTTTCGATCCCGTGATCGTTGAGGCTGCGGATCACTTCGAGGCCGCCCAGCACGCCGTAGATGCCGTCGAAGCGGCCGCCGGTCGGCTGCGAATCCGCATGCGAGCCGGTGACGACGGGTGCCGCGCCCGGCACGCGTCCCTCGCGACGCATGAAGACATTGCCCATCCGGTCGACCGTCACCGTGCAGCCGGCCGCTTTCGCCCATCCGACGATCCGGTCGCGGCCGGCCTTGTCGAGATCGGTGAGCGCGAGACGGCAAACGCCGCCCTTCGGCGTCGCGCCGATCGTCGCGATCGACATCAGGCTGTCCCACAAACGCTTGCCGTCGACCTTGATCGACGGATCGATATCTGCCCGCTTCACTGTTTCCGATACTGCGCCCATTCGTGTCGCTCCTCTGGATCAGTCCTGCTGTCGGTTCAATCGATGCCGGTGCATGCGGGATGCATTCCGGGGCATGTCCGCACGCGCACGGTGCGCGTTTCCGGTTGTCGTCCGCCGCATGACCGGGTGCTTCACCCGCGTCATCCGCCGCCCTCCGAATCCTGTCCGATTGGACAGGTTTTAGGCGAAACTGTCCGCCAAATCAACGTCTTTCTTGCATGAACGGATATAGCGAGAAGCGTGCCACCGCATCGCAGCATCGCGTGGTCGCGCTGAATTCCGTGCCCGTGTCATCCCGCTGCTCAGCGGCTAGAATGAAGCGCAACGCGGCACGCGTGCCGTGCGAGGCCAACGATGAAACGTGACGAAGCAGCAGGCGAAGTGATGGAAAGCGAAGAAACGTCCGCACCTTTGCGGCGACGCAAGGCACACATCCGCGAGTCGAACGAGGCGCATCTGCTTGCGTGTGCGGAGGCCGTCTTTGCCGAACGCGGGCTCGACGGTGCGAGCACCGCGATGATCGCGGAGCGCGCCGGATTGCCGAAGGCCAACCTGCATTACTACTTCCCGACGAAGCTCGCGCTGTATCGCCGCGTGCTCGAGGACGTGTTCGAGGACTGGCACCGTGCCGCCAACACGTTCGAAAGCAGTGACGATCCGGTGGCCGCGATCGGCGGCTACGTACGTGTGAAGATGGAACTGTCGCGCCGGCGTCCGCTCGGTTCGAAGGTCTGGGCCAACGAGATCATCCAGGGTGCCGAGCACATGCAGGACATCCTCTCGCAGCGCGTCAAGCCGTGGCTCGACACGCGCGCGACCGTGATCGACGACTGGATCGCGCGCGGGCTGCTCGCGCCGGTCGACCCTCAGGCGCTGATGTACATGATCTGGGCGACGACGCAGCACTACGCGGATTTCGACGCGCAGATCCGAGCATTGAGCGGGAAGCGGGCGTTGACGCAGAAGGCGTTTGCGGAGAAGACGGAACAGGTCGTGCAGCTCGTGATTCGCGCATGTGGGGCCGTTTCGCCGACGGCGAAACGGTAGCCCGCCTCAGGGTGCTGTTTGTTTGCGATGGGTGGCGGCGGACAAAGCCGACTCGTTTGAAATCGAAGTGCGCGGCCCGCTCGGCGATTGCCGGCTGATCCGGCCATACCGAGTGCCGACGTGTATCCGGCACGGATCGTCACAAGCGCCAAGCGCGATGCATTGCATCGCGACCACATACTGATTGTTCTGTGCGAACGAGGTCGCTTCGAGAGTGAACGTCGATCAGAGTGCCGCTTCGATCTTGGGTGTCGTCGGCTCTGCCGTGTCCTTGCTGGCAGCGATTCCGTACGGACTCGCGATCTGCAGGCGCACCGTTCGTCCGCATCTGTTCACGTGGCTTGTCTGGTCGGTCGTCACGACGATCGCTGCCGCCGGTCAGTTTGTTGCGGGTGCCGGACCTTCCGCGTGGTGCACGGCGGCGATCGCCGTCACATGCATTCTGACCTTCGTGGCAAGTATTTTTCGAGGCGAGCGCGGCTGGACAGGATCCGATTGGTTCCTTCTGTGCGCGGCCCTTTCAGCCATTCCGCTCTGGATGCTGACCGCGGACCCGACGATCTCGATCTGCCTCGTGACGTTGATCGAGCTTGCCGCCCTCGGTCCGACCGTCCGCAAGACCATTCGTGATCCGTGGAGCGAAAGCCTCGTCTATTTCGCGCTGTGCGTCCTCAAATACGCGCTGGCCCTGCTGGCGCTGAGAACGTGGAGTGTGGCGGTCGGATTTTACCCGACGGTCAATATCATCGCGTCGATCGGCATCTGCCTGCTGATGATTGTCCGGCGCCAATCGCTGTCGAACGCGCGAGCAGGCCCCCGCGCGTAGTCCGGGCTTCCGCAACGCCTGGTTTCTGAAGCCACGTGCCTGCCGACCATCGGCGGAACCATAACCTCTTGAGATGCGAGAACCCGAGATGGATGCAATCCGGACAATCGTCGAGCAATACGAAGCCGCGCTTCGAGCGGCCATGCTGACCAACGATGTCGAAGCGCTCGACGCATTGCTGGACGACGATCTGATATTCACCGTGCCGGATGGCCGGGTCATCTCGAAGGACGACGACCTTTCGGCACATCGTGCAAAGCGCCTGCGTCTCGACAGGCTCGATCTCCACGAGACCCGGGCGCACGCGATCGGCGAGATGGTTCTGGTTACCACGAAGGCAACGCTCGCCGGTCACTTCGATGCAGCGGCTTTCGCCGGCTCGTTTGCATACACGCGCCTGTGGCGGCAATCCGGCACAACCTGGCGCGTCGTCGCGGGACATGCATCCGACATCACGTCAGCACGCGTCGATCCGTAACGGCGAAATGGTCACATGGGAGGGATTGAGCGTCGTTTCCGCTCGATTGCGGCAGGATGGATTCGGGTGATCTGTTCGTACCGACGCAGTCTGACGTTG